>JBAVIH010000097.1:0-60443 GCA_049686695.1 Bryobacteraceae bacterium
CTGTCTCACCGGCACTTCGACGGCAGAGTGGGACAGACGCTTTCGTCTGTCAACCTCTCAGTGCGTGGGCTCGGCGCCGTCCACGCGCGGCTGGCCGTTGCGCAACTCCATCGATTCGGCCGCGTCGAAGACGAAGCGCCCGGCCAGCAGATCGCGCACCGCATAGGCGGCTTTACCGATGCCCTCGGGACTGTGGTGCGGGCTCCGGGTGAAAATGTGATACAGTTCGTGCGCCAGCACTCTGGCCACCGCGCGTCCGAAAACCAGATCCCGATCGCCGGCCGGCACACCCAGCAGGTCCACCTGGAGGAAGGTGCGGATGCGATCGCAATCCACCGCGCCGAACGGCAGGATGACGCCGTCGCTCTCGTGGGTCCATCCCAGCGCTCCGGGCTGCACCCGGTGCGGGCTGAGGCCGCTCACGTCGCATCGGCCCCGGAAGCGGATCACCGCCAGTTGGGCCGACACTTCGTTGCCGGTCGCAGCCGCCAGCGAGCGCCATTCCAGGCCGATTCCCAGGCGCCCCATAATGGCTTCCGTTTCGCCGCGAATCGAATCCATCACCGCCGCCGGCGGCTGTCGCTGAAACTCGATGTACAGGGTTGCCGGTGAAACCGGCGGACTCGATTGCGCCCATAATGCCGCGGCGCCCGCCAGGGACACGAACACGAACCCGAGGCGCGGCAGCGGCTTCGTGGCCCTACCCGCAAACAAGGCGCAACCCCCTTCCGTCGGTCTCCCGCTACCGGGCGGGCCGGCCAGTCGATTCAGACAGGCCGGAAATCAATCCCCGATGCTCGCGGAGCATTTTCCTGGCTGTGTGGCAAGCGAAGCAGATCGGGTTCGCCGCATCCAGCGTTTCCTGCAGCTCCTCCGCCGGGATCTCACTCCATTCCACCGACACTCCGTCGCCGCGCAGCACGGCGGGTTTGGCGCCGGCCACCGAGATCTCGCCGATCGGCATGCCGCAGGAATGGCAATCCTTGCCTCGATACCAATTCAACAAGATATTGCGAACCATGCAGCTTTCCGGCGAAGCTTCGATCTGGCTCAGACACTCCTGGCCGCAGCCGCCCTTTTCCGGCCAGCGGGAACAGGATTCCAGGCGCAATTGCGGCGATTTTCCCAGCGCCGTCAGCATGATCAGATGCGAATCCAGTGTTACCCCAGCGGGATGCCGATTCTCCGGACAGGTCACTACCCGGCGGCCTCTGAACTTCCACCAGGCGCCGGCCAGCCGCCACGCCAGGATGCCGCACACCACCGCGACGATTCCGACCACCAGATACGGCACAGCCATATTAAGCTCCCTTTTTAACTGAATTGCAACATTACAACCGTTAGTAGTTTGCCCGGATACAAAAGTAAACTCGTTGAGACGAAACGGCCGGCGCCGCGGTCATTTCACTCAACCAGCACAGGAAAGAGCGCCTGCCCCCAGCCCGCTGCGTGCTTTCACCCGATGCGGAAGGGTGCAAAAACCGAAACTCGGACCTCGCTTCAGGCAGAAAGTTGGCTTCTCTTCCGGTAGCTTCGTGCCAGCTCCATGTAGACGCCTAAGTCGCGGTCCAGGTCGGATTGGGTGCCGTCGAAATAAAAATTGCGGATGGGGATGCCGCCCAGGTCGCGGCTCAGGCGGGGATAGATGGCTTCGCAGACGATGCCGTTCATGCAGGTGAAAGGGCTGATGTCGATGATGCCGGCGGCGCCTTTCTTCGCCAGGTAAACGGCCTTGCCGACGTTGAGCACCATTTCGCCGAAAGCGCCTTCGCGCGGCAGGTAGGGGCGCGCGCATTCCAGGACCTCGTAGATATCGGGCTCTTCGCGGCCGGCGAAATCCTCGCCGAAGACTTCCACCAGGCGGTTCTCGTCGTGCTTCTGCACGCGCTGGCGAATCCACGAGCCGAGCGCTTCCAGGCTCCAGATGCGGTTTTCGAGCTTGAGCTTGCGGAACACCTCGGAGTTGGTGTACCAGACCCATTCGACGATATCGGAGAGCCAGGCTTCGGCGCCGTACTGTTCGAGCGAGCCGATCAGGTTCTCGTTGGAAAACGTGTTGAGGCGGCAGAAGATCTCGCCGACGATGCCGATGAGAGGCTGTTCGCGGTCGCGGCGGGCATCCAGTTTGCGGAAGCGGTCGCGCGCGCGCAGCATGGATTGTTCGAGAGCCGCCAATTGCTCGCCCGGCTCGACCGTGGTGGTTTCGATGGTGCGGCACAAGTCGGCGAGGCTCTCTTCGTAAGCCCCTTCGGCGTCGCCACGGGCCTGCTCATAGGGCCGGCGCATCAGCAGCAGCTTTTCCAGCAGGTCGGCGCACAGCAGCGCGCGCCAGCCGCTGCGCACGAACGGTTTGGCCAGGGTGCCCAGCCCATCGTAGGAATTTCCGCTGCTGGGAGAGAGAATCTGCACTGCCTGGTAGCCGTTCGTATCCAGCACGTGGCGCAGGTAGGGCGCATACTGGCCGAAGCGGCAGGGGCCTTCGGCGGTGGGCATGAAGAAGGCGATCCGGGTGGGGTCCACCGGCGAATCTTCCAGCAGCTTCATGAAATCGCCAACGGTGACTTTGGCGGGATAGCATTCGTCGCCGGAAGTGTAGCGCGCGCCGAGCTCGCGGGTGCGGTGGTCGGAGGGCGGCGTGGGTTCGGCGTCCAGACCGATGGCGCGGAAGGCGGCGGCAAAGGCGCGCGCACTGCCGGTGGCCATCGGCGGAATGTAGATGCGCTTGCCGCTTACTGAATCGCCGGCGGGGCCGCTTGGGCTTCCGGCGGTGCGGGCGGGGTCGAGGACTGGTAGCATCGCAGAATTCCTTTGCTGTCGAGGTAGGCTTCGCAGCGCGTCATGTAGCCCGCATCGTTGCCGTGGCCGTCGAACTGGAGGATCAGCAGCGGCGCGCCGGCGGCCTGGCGGGCGAAGTGCTTGATGTAGGACTCGGGCCCGCACTTGAAGTTGGTGATATAGACCAGGTGCAGATTGGGACGCGCGGCGGCCTGGCGCGCGGCTTCCAGTATTTTGCGGCCGGAGATCCAGAACATGTTCGAGCCGAGGCCGGCCATCGATTCGCGGCCGGTCACCAGGAAATCGAGCGGAATCACGTTGGCGCCGTAACGGTGGCGCAGCTTGCGCGGGATGTCGCAGTTCACGCCGCGGTCATAGATGTTGTAGCCGCGTCCGGCCAGCACCAGGCCGGGTTCGCCGGTTTCATCCAGCGTGGCGATGGCGCGGCGGCCGGCTGCGATCAGCTTGTCCTGGAAGCCGCGCTGTTCGGCGAAGGCGGCATCCACCGCGCGGTCGCTCGCCCGGCGCTTGATGCCGATGCGGCCCATGGTCTCGGCCAGCGCCTTCTTGATCTGCCCAGGCCCAAGCTGGAAGTGCAGCGTCGGAATCAGGAAGCGGTGCTGGTGCGGCTCGAGGGCCGGCACGGCGCGCAGCACCCAGGGCAGGGTCTGGCTCCAGGGGCAGTAGTGCGCGGCGCCGGAGTTCTCGCCGGAATCGGCATCCACCAGGTTGGGCAGCAGGATGTAATCGACGCCCTGGTTGATCAGCGCCTGCACGTGGCCGTGCGCCACCTGCACCGGGTAGCAGGGCTGCGCTACCGCCATTTCGATGCCATTTGCGGAAATGCGCGGGTCGGTCACCGGCGAAAGCACGGTGGGGATGCCCAACTCGGCGAAGTAGCGGCGCCAGAACGGCTGGTTGTCGAGCATCGCCATGGCTCGCGGCAGGCCCACCCGGAACGGGCCCCCGGTCGCGTTGGGAAGCGCCTCGAGCAGTTGCTCGCGGTAGGCGAACAGGTCATCGATCACCGGCTTGCGGCCGGTGGGCGAAGGCTTGCGGAACTTGTCCGAGCATTTGTCGCCCCAGTAGCTCTTCTGCCCCTCGATGACAAACTCCTTCATGTCGCATAAGTTGGAGCAGGCCTTGCAAACGAAGTCGCGGCTCGAGAGTTCCAGCTTCTGCAAATCGTAACCGCGGAAGCGGCTCTTGCCTCCGGTGGCCTGGTGCCATTGGCGCGCGATGAGTGCCATTCCGATGGCACCCATCACCCCGTTGTACGGCGGCACGGTGATCTTCTTTTCGAGTGTGCTGGCGAAGGCGGCGGTGACGGCATCGTTGTACGCCGTGCCGCCCTGGAAGTAGATCACTTTCCCGATCTTGCGCCCGCGCACCACCCGGTTCAGATAATTGAGCGCGATCGAATACGCCAGGCCGGCCACCAGGTTGGGCACGGTTTCGCCCTTGTGCAGCCAGCCGGTGACGTCGCGCTCCATGAAGACCGTGCAGCGCTCGCCCAGGCGGGTTGGGCTGGCGGCAGCAAGCGCCAGCTTGGCGAACTCGCCCTTGATGTTGACGCCCAGCTTCTCGGCCTGCTCCTCGAGGAACGAACCGGTGCCCGCCGCGCAAGCCTCGTTCATGGCGAAATCCACCACCACGCCGTGTTCGATCGAGATGAACTTGGAATCCTGGCCGCCGATCTCGAAAATGGTGTCCACCGGCTCGCCGCCGAGCGTGCTCGAGATGTGGATGGCGCCGGTTTTGTGCGCGGTGATTTCGTCGTTGACCGAATCGGCGCCGACGAATTCGGCGATCAGTTCGCGCCCGCTCCCGGTGGTGCCCACGCCGCGAATCTCCAGCCGGTCGCCCCACAGCTTTTCGACCTCGCTCAGGCCCTGCTGCACGGCCTCGATGGGCCGGCCGGCGGTGCGCAGATATACGTCGTGGATCACCGTGCCGTTTTCGTCGATCGCCACCACGTTGGTGGAAACCGAGCCGATATCCAGGCCCAGGTACGCCGGGATGGGTTTTCCATCGGGAGGCGGAGTGTAGACGCCCACGCGGTCGCGCAGCTGGATCACGTTTTCGGTCGCCAGTGGTTTCGAATCCTGCACCGGGACTTCGGAATCGTGCTGGGCCAGCCGGTGTATTTCCAGAATCGAGCGCTTGCGCGTCTCTTCGGCCTCGAGAATGGCCGTGCCAATGGCGCCGCACCAGGCGTATTGTTCGGGGATGAGCAGCTCTTCCGGGCGCAGGTTGAAGGCTTCCGCCAGCGCCCTGGTGACGCCTGCGTTTTGGGAAACCGCGCCGATCAGCGCCACCGGCGCTTCCACCTTGCGGCCTTTGACGATGGAGCTCTTGAAATTGCGCGCCACCGCGTCGCACAGGCCGCGCAGAATTTCGGCCGGCTGGTAACCCTTCTGCTGGGCGTGGATCATGTCGCTCTTGGCGAACACCGAGCAGCGGCCGGCAATCCGGGCGGAGGAGCAGGCACCGCACACCAGGCCGCCTACCTCTTCCACCGAATACTCCATGCGCAGCGCCTGCTGGTCGAGGAAGGAACCCGTGCCGGCGGCGCATTCGCCGGAGCGGTCGTAATCCTGGATGCCGGTCGCATCCAGGCGCATGTACTTCGAGCTTTCGCCGCCGATTTCGAACACCGTGCGGACCTGCGGGAAGAAGGCCGCCATCATGCGTGCGATGGCTTTGAATTCGTTCTCGAAGAACAGGCCCAGCACCTTGGCGATGGTGCGGCTGCCCGAGCCGGTGACGCGGATGCCTTCCACCCGTACCTCGGGAACGGTTTCGTAAAACTCGTCCAGCAGGTCGTAGGTGGATTGGATCGGACTGCCCGAGATGCGGCGGTAATCGGACAGCACCAGCGGGCGCCCATCGAACTCCGTCAGGCGGAATTCCGGGCGGGCGGCGCAGAGGCTCTCCAGGATCGGCCGGTCGGCGGTTTTACCCAGGGCAGCGAGCTTGAGGCTGATGGCCCCAATGTCCAGCCCGAGATTGATACCCATTCTCTACAGTGTGGAGCGGAAAGCCGCAAGTTTTCAATCAAACAGACCCGAATTGCCGAAATCGGGGCCTGAACGGGGTAGGGTGAAGGGCGGAGGGGTTGGCGCGGGTGTAGGATTTCCCGGCAAGCGCGTAGAGCTTCATCCGACAGGGGCTCTGGGCCCTGATCTTCCGTCGACCTCCTAGGCGGCTTCGGACCGCGGCGTGACCGCCTTCTCGATCTCTCGTTGCCTGGCCTGCCGGGTGGTGCGTAGGTCGTACTCGAGCTGGAGACCGAGCCAGAATTCGGCAGAGGTTCCCAGGTAGCGCGCCAGGCGGAGGGCGGTATCGGCCGTAATTCCCCTGCGGCCACGCACGACATCGTTGAGGCGGGTCGCAGTGATGCCCAATGCTTTGGCGAGTTGGTTCACGCTCATGCCCAGCGGCTCGAGGACATCCTCGCGTATGGACTCGCCGGGATGGGGAACTGTTATCGGATTAGCCATAACACTATGCTCCTAATGGTAGTCGGTGATCTCCGCGTCGAAGGCGTCGCCATCTTTCCAGTTAAAACAGATGCGGTATTGGTCGTTGACCCGTATGCTGTGTTGCCCCTTCCTGGTGCCCTTCAGGGCTTCCAAGCGATGGCCGGGAATCGCCGCCAAATCGCTCAGCGAGGTCGCCCGGTTCAGATGAATGAGCTTGCGGAGCGCGGTCTTTTCGATGGAGCGAAACTGCTTCGACGACTGCTGCAGAAACACCCTTTCCGTTTCGCCGTCTCGAAAAGATCGAATCACAAATATATCGTATACCGGTATACGATAAATTGCAAGGTGGGACCGTGCGGCAGTACGACGCATTCGTTCACGCCGCTGTCGGCTATGCTGGAACTTCCTCTTCATGCGCCGGTACGTCATTCTCAGCAACCCGAAGCGGGTGATCATCGCGCTCGTGCACACGGTGGCGTTTCTGCTGCTGGCCGTGTACACGGGGACGCTGCTGGTGCGGCCGTTGCACGCCGGTTCGCCCGCATCGGGGTGGATCATAATGGGCGTCTACGTTGCCATCACCTCCGCGCTGCTGGTGCTGGCCGCGGTCAGCGGCAATGCCATCGAGCGGGTCTATTTCGGGCTCTGCACGACCAGCGCCGGGTTCGGGTTGGCGCGGCAAATTCTTGGCGATGTGGGCATCCCCGCCGCGGTCTATGTGCGGGTGGCGATGCTGGCCTGCGCGGTGGCGATGGGAGCGGTGATCCTGCGCGAATACCGTAGCGGCACCGCAGCCAGCAGACGCTCACCCGCCGACTAGCCAGTGTTGGAATACCAGATTTTCGTGTCTGAAAATCAGACATAACCAAGCCTTCCACACAGCCTAACTCAATTCCTTTCAGCACGGCCATTCTCGTGCAGTGATCCGTTACGGAAGGAGAAGTATCTTGAGCGATTCATCTACTTACTGGCTGACCATTACCAACATCGGGTTGGGTGTGGTGACGCTGATTTGCTGCATCGCGGTGGCCTTCGGAGTGGTACAGGAACTGGCCGCCAAACGGAAGAAGAAGGCGGCGCTATCGGCGCTCGACAATGAGGTGTCCGACCTGGCTGCCTCGTTCGGCGACGGGCACGCATTTCAATTCCCGCAACTCGGGCTGACCATGGCGGATGGCGGCGAGCCAACCGGCGAGAAGCAAGCCCCGAAAGAAAAAGAGCGGTAGCCGCATGACCTGCCCCTTCCTCAGAGAAGCGCAAGTCAAATTCTGCCACGCTTCCAGCGTGCGGAAGCTGATTCCGCTGAGCGTGGGGCCGGCTGGCGGAGGGCGCGCGGAGGAAAAATGTTCCTCGGCCGCCTATCTCACCTGCCGGGTGTATCAATCGCACGCCATGGAAGGACCCGCGGACGGCCCATGCCCGTGCCTGGGAGAGTCGCTGATGCAATACTGCGCGGCGGCGCCGGTGGCGAAGCTGGTGCCGTTCAGCGAATCGCTGCTTTCCCGCTGCGGCACGGACAGCCACCGTTACTGCGAACTCTACGGTTCGATGGCGCACCCGGTGGCGGCCGGCGACGAAGTGGACGGGATCGCCATGCCGGCCGAGCTGCGCTACGCGGCCAACCATATGTGGCTGGAGGTGGGCGAGGGCGGCCAATGCCACGCCGGCATCGACGCCTTTCTGAGCCGCGCCATCGGCAACGTGGAGCGCGTTCAGTATGTGTGGCAGCAGGGGCTGCACCGCCCGGCGGCGATTCTGACGGCGGGCGGAACCGATTGGGAAGTGGTGTTCCCCAATCCGCTGCTGCTGACTGCCTGCAACCTGTACCTGCGCGCCAACCCGGCCCGCCTCAATTCCGAACCGTACACGGCAGGATGGCTGTTCGAAGGGAACCTGGCCGAAGGCACCACCGACAACCTGATGCAAGGCGCGCCGGCCAGGGAGTGGATGGAGCACGACCTGCAGCGCATCCACGAATCTTTGCAGCGCGGCTCCGGCATGGCCGCCGACGGCGGGTTGTTCGTCGCGGGCGTGTTGAGCAGCCTGGACCGCGAATCCAGGCCGGCGCTGTTTCACGAGTTTTTCTCGCCGTTCGCGAGCGGGAAGAGGATCTGAATGATCGGCGGCAAAATCGCGTTTGCGTCGGGAATGCTGGTAGCGCTCGCTGGCGGCTGGCTGGCATTCCCGCACATCCTCTATCAAACCCGGCTGCAGCCGGTCGATTTCAGCCACAAGATACACGCCGATAAGGCCGGCGCCAAGTGCGAGGATTGCCACTCGTTCCGCGATGACGGAACCTATGCCGGCATCCCCACGCTGGATAAGTGCTCGGGTTGTCACACCGCCGCCATGGGCGCCACGGCGGAGGAGAAGAATTTCATCGACCGGTACGTGACGCCCAATCGCGAGCCGCAATGGCTGAGCTACGCGGGGCAACCGGAGAATGTCTACTTTTCGCACGTCTCGCACGTCAAGCTGGGCCACGTGAAATGCGAGCAGTGCCACGGCAACGAAGGCGGCACTGGCGGCCTGCGGCCGTACCAGCGGGACCCCATCAGCGGCTACTCGCGCGACATCTGGGGGCGGCCAGTGAACCGGATTGCGCTGCGGACCGAAGGCGGAATGAAGATGGACGATTGCGTGAACTGCCACCGCCGGCAGGGCCTGGAATACAGTTGCCTGGGGTGTCACAAATGACCACGACACGGCGTAATCTCCTGAAATTCGTGGGCGGCGGAGCGGCGGGCGCGCTGCTGACGCCGGCGCCGTGGCGGCTGATCACGGACACCGCGCTGTGGAGCGAAAACTGGCCGGGAATTCCGCGGCCGGCGCGCGGCGAGATTCGCGCCCGCTTCACCCACTGCACGCTGTGCCCGGCCGGATGCGCGGTGCGCGCGCGATGTGTCAACGGGCAGCCGGTCTCGCTCACCGGCGTGAAACCGCACCCCATCAGCCATGGCGCGCTGTGCCCGTGGGGGATCGCGGGACATCATCTGCCTTACCATCCGGCGCGCGTGCGGCAGGGGCCGGTGAAGGAAGCTCTGGCGGCGGTGGCGCGGGCGATTTCGCAGCGAGGCGCCGGCGAGCGTGTCGCGATGCTCGATTTGCGCCCAGGCCGCACGGTGTCCTGGACCTATCGCCGCTGCATGGCCGCGATGGATGGCGGCCTCTACCTGACGCCGCGCCAACCCGATTACGCGATCGACCTGGCCGCGGCCCAAACCGTGGTGAGCTTCGGAGCGCCGCTCTTCGATGGGTGGGGCACGCCGGGCAATGTGTTCGCCGCACGCGCCAATTTCCGCCTGGTCCAAATCGAACCGGTGGAAACGCGGACGGCGGCGCTGGCGGATGTGTGGCTGCCCATCCGGCCGGGCGCCGAAACGGCAATTGCGGCTGCGCTCGCCGGAGAGACCACAATCGCGGAAGCCGCGCGCGCGACCGGCGTGGAAGAGCAAGCCCTCGGCGCGGTGAAAGAAGCTATCGGGAGTGGCGCGGCGGTAGCGCTGGCCGCGGACCCTGCCTCGCCGCTGATGAGTCTAAACGCGAAATTCAAAGCGCTGGGGCACACCGTGGTGGCGCGGCGCGAAGCGCCGGTGCCCGACGCGTGGAAGAAAGCCGCGCCGGTTGGCGAAATGGCCGCCGCGCCGGATGGGGCCATTCGCGTCCTGCTGATCGACGAATCGCTGCCCGGCGGGTACGTGCCGTGGCGGGACATTCAACCGAAGCTGGCGCCGGATGCGGTGGTGGTGGTGTTCGGTTCCTCGAGCGAGGGCTACGCGCGGCACGCCCAGTACGTGCTGCCGGCGCCGGTGTATCCGGAAGCGGCCGAAGACGTTGGGCCGGCCATCGATACGGTGGCCGCGGTGTTTCGGATTGCCGCGCCGCTGATTGCGCCGGCCGTCCCGGTGGTGAATCCGGGCGAGCTGTTGGCGCGGATCGCCGGCCTGCCGGCATCCGATCCGCTGCGCGAGCGGGCCGACGCTATTCACAAAGCCGGTCACGGGTCGCTGCTTGGCTATGCGGACAGAAAATCGACGCTCGTGAAGGACGTTGCGGCGGACGATTTCTGGAAGACTCTCAACCAGGGCGGGTGCTGGATGGACGCGACGGGCAAGAAAGCGGCGCCGGGAAAGCTCGCGTTCCGCGCTTCCGGCGAGCAGCCGCATGACGATCTGCCGCTGGCCGTGGTGGCGGCGGAGGCGAGGCGAGGCGGTCTCGAATCGCCGCTGATGTCGAAACTCGAGCGCGAGTCGAACCTGCGCTTGTCCGCCAACGGGCTGGCGCTTTCGCCCGCGGATGCCCGCGCGAACGGGATCGAAAATGGCGGCCGTTGCCTGCTCGAAACGGCTTGCGGACGCTTGAGCGTGGTGGCCACCATCGATGCGGGCGTGCCGTCCGGCGTGGTGGAAGTCTCGGGCGGACCGCGGATGGCCGATTTGTGCAGCGGGAGCCAGCGTGCCAGGGTGGTGCGGATATGACCGCGCCAAAGCTCTACGGCATGTCGATCGATATCGACAAGTGCAACGGCTGCGGCGCCTGCATGATGGCTTGCGCGGTCGAAAACAATATCCCGCCGGCGCCGGAATCCGCCAACGATCGCAAGGGCATCACCTGGATTCGAGTCTACAAAGTGGATAACCACCGCGCCTATCCGGAACGGCGCTCGGCGTTTGTGCCGGTGCTCTGCCAGCAGTGCGGCCACGACACGCCTTGCGTCCACGTCTGCCCGCAGCAGGCGGTGGATGTGGATCCGGCCACCGGCATCGTGGGCCAGATGCCGGAGCGCTGCCTGGGCTGCCGTTATTGCATGGTGGCTTGCCCGTATCACGCGCGCTATTTCAACTGGTGGGACCCGGCGTGGCCGGCCGGCATGGAGAAAACGCTCAACCCCGACGTCGCGCCGCGCATGCGGGGCGTGGTCGAGAAATGTAATTTCTGCCACGGCCGCTGGCATGCCGCGCAGCAGAAAGCGGCGGCGGCCGGTCAACGCGAAATCGATGCGGCCGATTACGTCCCCGCCTGCGTGGAAGCCTGCCCCACCGGCGCCCTCCGCTTCGGCGATCTCAACGATTCGTCGAGCGAGGTCGCGCAGGACGCTCGACGCCCGGAGAGCTTCCGCCTGCTCGAAAAGATCGGCACCGAGCCGAAGATTCATTACCGCTCCCGCCGCGACTGGGTGCGCGAGATCGCGAGCGCTCCGCGGCCCGAAGGAAAGGATGGCATCCGTGGATAAGGAACTCATCCCGCGCGGCCTGCGGCGCTCCTCCACCGGACGATTCCTGCTGTGGATTCTTCCCTGGGCGGCCTTGCTCGGGTTCGGCCTGTACTGCGCCGGGTTGTGCCTGGTGAAGGGCCTCAACCAGACCAACATGGACAACCGCTTCGCTTTCGGCCTCTGGATCTTCCTCGATCTGACCGTGATCGCGCTGGGCGCGGGCGCGTTCTTCACCGGGTTCCTGCTCTACATTTTGAAAATCGGCGAGATGCGCTCGGTAATCAACAGCGCCGTGGTGATCGGCCTGGTGTGCTACAGCGGCGCGATGGCCGCGCTGGCGGTGGATGTCGGCCAGCCGCTGCGATCGTGGTTCACCTTCTGGTACCCCAACGTGCATTCCATGCTGACGGAAGTCACCTTCTGCATCAGTTGCTACCTCACCGTGCTGCTGATCGAATACCTGCCCATCGTGCTGCGCAACCGGAAGCTGCACGAGGTGCCGTCGTTCCTGGTGTTCGAATACGAATTGCATAAGGTGACCTACGTGCTGGCCGGCGTGGGCACGTTCCTTTCGTTCTTCCATCAGGGCTCGCTGGGCGGATTGTATGGCGTGCTGCGCGGCCGTCCGTTCGCGTTCCGGGAAGGGTTGGCGGTGTGGCCCACCACATTCTTCCTGTTTATTCTGTCGGCGGCGGCGGTGGGGCCGAGCTTCATCCTGCTGACCACCTGGGCGGTCGAGAAGCTTTCGCGCAAGCGGCTGGTGAGGCCCGAGGTGTTCCGGCGGCTGGCGGGCATTTCCGGCCTGCTGTTGGCGGTGTACGTGCTGGCCAAGGCGTTGGACACGCTGGTCTGGATCAACCGCACCTCGCCGGGGACCGGTTTTGAGGCTTGGCAGTATTACAGTTGGAAACCGTTCGGCACCTGGATCCTGTTCGCCGAAATCGCGCTCTTCGGTCTGCTGCCCGCGCTGGTGATGCTGACCCCGCGGCTGCGCGCGCACACCGGCTGGCTGGTAGCGGCGGCGGCGATGGCCTGCTGCGGCGTGACGCTCAACCGTTTCGTGATGACGGTGCAGACGCTGGCGCTGCCCACACTGTCGTTCGATCCTTACCTTTCGTACTTTCCGAGCTGGCAGGAAATCGGGACTTTCCTGGCGGTGGTGGCGTATGGAGTTCTGGTGTATTCATTTTCGTTCCGCTACTTCAATCTGTTCCCGGAAGAGCGCGAACTGAAACTCGAAGCGGCGGCGCAGGAAGAAGAAACCGCGCTGGCCGGGAGGTATTAAGTGTTGCCGTGGAACTATGGGTTCGACTGGAATGCCGGTCATATCATCTTCCTGGGCGCTTTCTACGCCGTGCTGGCGGTGGTGGCGTCGACGGTGGCCTGGGCGGGCGTCCGCTCAGGGCGCGCGCTGCGCTCGGGCCAGGTGGATGCGATCCGCTGGCATTCCGATTTTGCCAGCCTGCCTTGCAGCGAACGGGTGTGCCGCCACGTCCTGACCGGTGAGTTCCAGCATCGGCAGTGCCAGCGCGCGTTCTGCTGCGGGGGATGCGAAGCGCACGCCAGGCTAATCGAGCGGCACCCGCTGCCACGAGTGGAAGAGCCGCAGGAAGAGGTATGCGGAATGACGTTTCCGCTGGACCGCTTCTACCATCGCGGCCACACCTGGGCGCGGCTGGATCGGGATGGAACCGTGCTGGTGGGGCTGGACGAGTTAGGCAAGCGCCTGCTGGGCCAGCCGGATGCGCTGCGGTTGCCAAGACCCGGCCGCCGCGTCCACGCCAACGGCGCCGCGTTTCGGGTGCGCCGCCGCAACGCCAAGGTACGCGTGATGTGCCCGGTGGACGGCAAAGTGGTGGAAACCGGGAGCGCGGAGCGCGGCTGGTACCTGCGGATCAAGCCGGACAGCAACAATGTGCAGGCGTTTCAGCACCTGTTGCGCGGCGCTGAAATCAAACCCTGGATCCAGCACGAAATGGAGCGCCTGCAACTGGCGCTCACCGCCGAAGGCGCAGCCCCAGCGCTGGCCGATGGCGGCGTCCCGGTCAACGACATCGCCGCCGCCTACCCCGCCGCCGATTGGGACGCGGTCTGCGGCGATATGTTCCTCGAAGGGTAAGACCGCCATCTGGTGCTGGCGTGAATTACCCGACCTACGCGTTCACCCATTAGCCGCGTGGGGCGGACGCCCTCGTCCGCGCGCGACCCCCAGGTCGCGCTCTTGCTCGTCCTACGCGAAGTCCCCGCCCAGCTCGGCCAGTTGCGCCCCGGTGAGCGGCTGTTCGGCCCGGAAGCTCGGGTGGTCAATCACAATCCGTGCGCCGCTCGTCCAGCGCACCCGCTGCTCCGGCGTCAGCGGGAACTTGATGTATTGCACCGAGCTCAGCCGGTCGGTCGAAATCTGCCGCGTGTCGAACCTGGCGCGCGTGGATGGCAGATCCGCCACCGCGATCCAGACATGCTCTTCGAAACCGCGCAGCTCGCGCAGCCGGACATCGCGCTCGCGCGGCGATTCGTATTCGATCAGCAGGCAGGCGGAGAGATCTCCCGGGCCGGGAATCAGCTCGTTGTAGGTTTCCACCTCGTGCCGGATTGCCTCGGGAAAGACCATCCGCTCAATCCGCACCATTTCCTGGATCTGGTAGCGCACGGTCTCGCGGTTTTCGAAAAGAAACGTCAGGTGCCCGCCCACCAAAACGCGCCGGCGGTCCTTGAGCGCCATCATTTTCGGCCGCAATTCGGGGCGTTCCAACTCGTATTCGGCGATGTTGAGGATTTCGGAAACGTCAATCGGCTTCATTCCGGTTTTGCCTCCACGGGATTGGGAAAGCCATCGGCGCGATAGGCGCGCTCGAGCACCTGGATGGGATGCACCGGCCGCCGCCCGAGCGCCTGTTGGATCTGGATGGAGGCCAACGGGCAATCGCTGGCCCAGACGTCGGCCCCGGCCTCGCTGAAGGCGTCGAAAGCCTTCTTGCCCGCCAGCAGCGAAAGCGGGAAGAACTCGCGCTTCATGGCCCAGGTGCCGTCGTGCCCGGAGCACTGCTCGATCAACGTGATTTTGGTTCCCGGAATCAGCCGCATCATATCGCGCGAGCGGTACCCGACGTTCTGCGCGCGCAAGTGGCACGGCAGATGATAGGCGATGCTGCCCGGCGAGGAGCGGAAATCGCGGTTGAATTTGCCCTGCTGCTTGAGCTCGAAGAGGAATTCGCAGATATCGCGCGCCGCCGCACCCACCTCGCGCGCCTCCGGCGTGCCCACCAGTTCGGCATATTCCTTGCGCAGCATGTACGAGCAGGTGGGATCGATGGCGACCACCTTCTTGCCCGCGCGCACCTCGGGCAGCAGCGCCGCCACGTTTTGCTCCGCCATCTTCCTGGCCAGCTCGAGATCGCCGGACTCGATGGCCGGCATGCCGCAGCAGTTCTGCCGCGGAACGCCCAGCGACACGCCGTTTTTCGAAAACACGGCGATGGCGGCCTTGCCGATTTCGGGGTCGTTATAATTCACCGAGCAGGTATAGAAGAGCACCGCCTGGCGAGGATCGCCCGCCGGCGCAGGCTGCTTGCGGTACCAGTCTTCGAAAGTCTCGCCGTGAAACTCGGGCAGGATCTTTTCGCGGTGGATGCCGAGCACTTTTTCCAAACCCACCCGCAACAGCGGCTGGCGATTGGCCCAGTTCGACAGGCCCGGCGTTATCCCGGCCATCCGGCCGATCCTCTCCGGCTGCGCCAGCAACCGGTTCCGCAGCGGGATGCCACGCTCCTTGCGGCGCACCGCGTTGGCGCGGATCATCAGGCGCGGAAAATCCAGTTGAAACTCGTGCTTGTCATCCGGCGTGTAGGGACACTTCACGTAGCAGATCTTGCATTGGAAGCAGAGGTCGATGACGCGATCGGTTTCGTCGCGCTGGAGCTGGCGGACGTCGCCCGTGCGCTCGACCGCCTGGAACAGCGCGGGAAAGCTGGAGCAGAGATTGAAACACAGGCGGCAGCCGCTGCAGATTTCGAACACACGGTCGATTTCCTGCTGCAAGGCGGGCTTGTCCCAGTAAACGGGCTGGTTGGGGTTGTAGCACAGGCCGGCGGTCGGCGTGCCTTTAATGACGGACATGTATGACTCCAGGCCGTCGCGGACCGCTTGCGCGCGGCCGCGGCGGCACGGTATTTCTTCATCGTCTGGCCGCAACTGCCAGACAGCGGTTGGCCACAACGGGCAAACCGCCGGATCGGCGCTAGGCGATCGACTTCAGCCCCTGCGCGAAGCGCCCGGCGTGCGATTTCTCGGCCTTGGCCAAGGTCTCGAACCAGTCGGCGATCTCGGCGAAGCCCTCTTCGCGGGCGGCTTTGGCCATGCCCGGATACATGTCGGTGTATTCATGGGTCTCGCCGGCGATGGCCGCCTCGAGGTTGGTGGCGGTATCGCCGATGGGAAGGTCCGTGGCGGGGTCGCCGACCGGCTTCAAATAATCCAGGTGGCCGTGCGCGTGGCCGGTTTCGCCTTCCGCCGTGTCGCGGAACAGCCCCGCGATATCCGGGTAGCCCTCCACATCGGCCTGCTTGGCGAAATACAGGTAGCGGCGGTTGGCCTGCGATTCGCCGGCGAACGCCGCCTTCAGATTCTCGTGAGTCTTGGTGCCTTTCAATGTAGCCATAGTTGTGCTTCCTTCGTTCGAAATGAATCGCGCGCGGGTTCTGCTGAAAACCTTGCGCCCCCGCACCCATCAGGTTATCTCAAACCCCAGCCGGTGGGGCATGCTTTTAGCTTGCCAACGCCCGCTTGCGGTGAGTGTTTCAGAGCATCCGGCCGCGCCGTACACTACTTCAGCTTGCGCGTCCACGCCGCCAGCGCGGCCAGCAGCTTCCGGATCGACTCCCCGGTATGCTCGTCGGTCAGGTTCCCCGCCGCGTCGAACTTCTGCGCCGCGCCGCTAATCATGACTTCCGGCTTGTTCAACGGGTGCATATCGAGGAAAACGAAGCACTGCCGCAAATGGTATTGCGCTCGCGCCGTCCCAAACGGGCCCGGCGACGCGCCCATCACCGCGACCGGTTTCCCCTGCCAGCAACTGTCGCCATAGGGCCGCGAGCCCCAGTCAATCGCGTTTTTCAGCACGCCCGGAATCGAGTAGTTAAACTCGGGCGTAACGAACAGAACCGCGTCCGCCGCGCGCACCCGCTCCTTCAATTCGGCTACGCACGCCGGCGTCGTGGTCTCGTCATCCTGGTTGTAAAGGGGAATTTGGTCGAGATCGAAAATCTCCACCTTCACTCCCTCCGGCGCCAGCGCCTGTGCCGCGCGCAGCGCGGCGCGGTTCAACGAGCCCTTGCGCAGGCTCCCCGCAATTCCCAAAACCGTCACTGTAGATTCCATCACTTCAGTAGGATGCGCGCTATCATCGAAAAGATGCGGGCGCGGGCGTTCTGGAAGGCGGTGACTGTGGACCATAGCGACTTCTTAGATTCGCTGATCGCACTCTTGGCCGAGGGCGGTTTCCGCTATTGCGTGATCGGCGGGCAAGCCGTCAATGCGTATGTCGAGCCGCTGGTCAGTCTCGACCTGGACCTCGTGGTGGCGGTGGATCAAATCGCCGGGGCTGAGACCATGCTGCGCGAACGCTTCAAGGTCGAGCGCTTCCCGCACAGCCTGAATATCGAATCCGCCGGCTCCGACCTCCGCGTGCAGGTCCAGACCGATCCGCGGTACTTTGCGTTCCTCGACCGCGCCGAATCTCACGAAGTGCTCGGCGTGACGCTTCCCGTGGCCGCGCTGGAGGATGTTTTGCAGGGCAAGATCTGGGCAACTTCCGATCCTCAACGGCGCCCCAGCAAGCGGCGCAAAGATCTGCTGGACATCGAGCGCATTCTGGAAAGTCAGCCGAGCTTGCGGGCGCTGGTCCCGGCCGCCATCCTCGACCGCTTGGCGTGAGCGCTGTTTCCAAGGCCCCCTCCACCCGCGCACGCTATCATAAATAGGAAAGACCTCCCGCAATGGCTGTAAAACCCGATCCGCAAATGGGCGTCAATAGCTGGCTCGAAGAAGAGCTCTATCAGCAATACCTTCGCGACCGGTCGGCCGTCGACGAAAGCTGGAAGGAAGTGTTTGACTCGAGCGGCGCAAGCGTCGCTCCAGCGCCCGCGAAGCCCGCCGCCGGTCAGTTGCAGCCTGGTGGGGCAGGCTTCAGCCTGCCAACCCCCGCCCTCGAGCCGCCCGCCGGCGGCCAGTTGCAGCCCCTGCGCGGCGCCGCCGGCCGCATCGCCGAGAACATGGCGGCCAGCGTTTCCATCCCGCTCGCCTCCTCGCAGCGCACCATCGCCGTCAAGGTGATGGACGAGAACCGCCGCATCATCAACCAGCACCGCACCATCCTGGGCTTGAGCAAGGTGTCCTACACCCACTTGATCGGCTGGGCGCTGGTCAAGGCGCTCGAGGAGATGCCCGGCCTCAACCAGGCTTACGTCGAAAGGGATGGCGCGGCCTACCGCGTGGTGCATCCACACATCCATCTCGGCATCGCGGTGGACGCCGCCGGCAAGGATGGCGCGCGCAACCTGCTGGTGCCCAACATCAAGAACGCCGGCGCGCTGAATTTCCAGGAATACCTGAACGGCTTCGACGACCTGGTCGCCCGCGCGCGCACTGGCAAGCTGATCACCGCGGATTTTCAGGGCACCACCATTTCGCTCACCAACCCCGGTACCGTGGGCACCATGTCTTCCAGCCCGCGCCTGATGCCCGGCCAGGGCGCCATCATCGCCACCGGCGCCATCGACTATCCGGCCGAATTCCATGGCACCGCCGCGGAAACGCGCGCCCTCATCGGCATCAGCAAGGTGATGACCCTCACCTGCGCCTACGATCACCGCATCATTCAGGGCGCCGAATCGGGCGCGTTCCTGGGCAAGGTGCAGGCGCTGCTCGATGGCGCCGACAGCTTCTACGAAGAGATCTTCGATCATCTGCGGATCCCGCACCAGCCGGTGCATTGGGAGACCGACCGCCGGCCGCGCCTGGCCGGCGCCGCTTCCACGCGCACCGCCGAGATCGCCAAGGAAGCCGCCATCATGCAGATGATCAACGCCTATCGCGTGCGCGGTCATCTCATCGCCGACCTCGACCCGCTCGGCCACGAGCCCAGCTATCACGCCGAACTCGATCCGGAGACCTACGGCCTCACCATCTGGGACCTGGACCGCGAATTCCTGACCGGCAGCCTGGGCGAAGCCATCGGCGAGGCCGGCCCCAAGCCGCTCGCCACCCTGCGCGAGATCCTCGAAACCCTGCGCGAGACTTACTGCGGCAAAATCGGCTGCGAGTACATGAACATCCAGGTGCCGGAGCAGAAACGCTGGCTCCAGCAGCGCATGGAGCCGGTCAAGAACCACTGGCCGCTGGCCCCCGAAACCCGCCTCCGCGTTCTGCGCAACCTCGCCGCCGCGGAGGGCTTCGAACATTTCCTGCACTCCCGCTTCGTGGGCCAGAAACGCTTCGCGCTGGAAGGCGGCGAAACCGCCATCGCCATTCTGGAAGAGATCCTCGAGCGCTCCAGCGCCGGCAATGTCAACGAGATCGTCATCGGCATGGCGCACCGCGGCCGTCTCAACGTCCTCGCCAACGTGGTGGGCAAGGATCTCAAGCAGATCTTCTCCGAATTCGAAGGCGACATCGATCCATCGAGCACCCAGGGCTCCGGCGACGTGAAGTACCACCTGGGCGCGCACGGCGTGCGCCGCTGCGAAAACGGCCGGGAAATCGCGGTCTCGGTCGCTCCCAACCCCAGCCATCTGGAAGCGGTGGACCCCGTGGTCGAAGGCATCGTGCGCCCCAAGCAGGACCACCTCGGCGACACCGCCCGCGAGCGCGTCATCCCGCTGCTGATTCACGGCGACGCCGCCTTCGCCGGCCAGGGCGTGGTGGCCGAGACGCTCAACCTCTCGCGGCTCGACGGCTATTCGACCGGCGGCACCATTCACCTGATCATCGACAACCAGATCGGCTTCACCACGCTGCCCGACGAATCGCGCTCCACGCCATACTCGACCGACGTCGCGCGCGGCGTGCAGGCGCCCATCTTCCACGTCAACGGCGATAGCCCGCAGGCCGCCGTACGCGTGGCGCAGATCGCTTTCGATTACCGCCAGAAATTCAAGACCGACGTGGTGATCGATATGATCTGCTACCGCCGCCACGGGCACAACGAAGCCGACGATCCCAGCTACACGCAGCCCATCCTCTACCGCAAGATCAAAGAGCATCCCTCGGTGGCCACCCTCTACGCCGGCCGCCTGGTGCGCGAGGGCGTGGCGACCGCCGAGGAAGTCGCCGCCATTCGCCAGCAGATCAGCCAGCGCCTGGCCGCCGGCTATGACGCCGCGCAGGCGCAGGCCGAGCATTACGAACTGCAGGAGCTGAGCGCGGTGCCCACCGGCGAGATCTCCGGCTTCTGCCCGCGCACCGCCGTCAACCAGCAGATCCTCGAGCGCGTGATTCGCGGCATCACCAATTTCCCGGACACCTTTCACACGCATCCCAAGCTGCGCGGCTTCCTCGAGAAGCGCCGCAACTCGATCGCCCAGGGAACGCCGCTCGATTGGGCGCTCGGCGAATCGCTCGCCTTCGGCACGCTGGCGCTGGAAGGCACCGCCGTCCGCCTCAGCGGCCAGGATTCCGGCCGCGGCACTTTCAGCCAACGCCATCTGGCGTTTTACGATTTCGAGACCGGCAAGCGCTACATTCCCATGCAGCACATCTCGCCGGACCAGGCCCGCTTCGATGTCTTCGACAGCTCGCTGAGCGAATACGCCGTGCTGGGTTTCGAATTCGGCTACAGCGTGGCCGATCCGCTCACGCTGGTCATCTGGGAAGCCCAGTTCGGCGACTTCGCCAACGGCGCGCAGATCATGATCGACCAGTTCATCTCCTGCGCCGAATCCAAATGGGGACAACCGAGCGGCCTGGTGATGTTACTGCCGCACGGCTTCGAAGGGCAGGGCCCCGAACATTCGAGCGCCCGCATCGAACGCTACTTAGTCCTCTGCGCCGAAAATAACATGCAGGTTTGTAACTGCACAACGCCGGCGCAGTACTTCCACTTACTGCGCCGCCAGATGTACGGGGGCTCCGACCGCCGCGGCGTGCGCAAGCCGCTGATCGTCTTCACCCCCAAGAGCCTGCTCCGCCATCCGCGCGCCGTTTCCACCGTGCACGATTTCTCGACCGGCGGCTTCATCGAGATCCTGGATGACTCGGTTGCCGATCCGCAGCGGGTTTCCCGCGTGGTCTTCTGCTCTGGCAAGATCTATTACGACTTACTGCAAGGCCGCGAGGAGCGCAAAGCCGAGCACGTCGCACTGGTCCGCGTCGAGCAGCTTTACCCGTTTGCATCCGGCCAGGCCGCCGAAATCCTGGCGCGCTATGCGCCCACCGCCGAAATCGTCTGGGCGCAGGAAGAGCCCAGAAACATGGGCGCCTGGCGTCACATGCACGAGCAGATGCAGCCCCTCGCAGAGCCCACCCGCCGCGAAATCCGCTACGTAGGCCGCGCCGAATCCGCCAGCCCCGCCACCGGCTCCGGCAAGCGCCACCAGCAAGAACAGCACGAAATCGTCGACGACGCGCTGACGCCCGGCGCCATCTCCCAAACCAAACGGGTGAGGCTGGTGGCGAAGAGGAAGAAGTAGGGGGAGGAGGATCGATCCTGCGGTTCTAATGCCAAGAGATGAGTATACCGGCCTTCGGCTGAATTGTGAGGTCCGCTGCTGCCCTCGGATATCTGATCGGACTTTCGGCCGTCTGATTTCCCAGCTTTAACGCCGAAATCTTCTTTTCTTGCATGGCCGGCCCGCCGGTCACCGGGGCAGGAGAAATGCGGGCGGCGTTTATTTTCAGTGGTTTGCATCGTCGGAAGCGCTGAGTGCGTACGCCGCTCGTTCGACTATATGGTTGGCGGGCGGATTGCAAGGTAACTCTACAGGGAAGTCAAACTCCGTCCGATATGGTACCTGAGGTGGAGCGAATTCCATGTTAACTTCTTGCGCATCCGGCATTTCGACGCTAGAATCGTCTCTACAGTCCTCGTCGGCATTGGTTTGGGCGGAGTCATTTTCGCGAATGGAGGGCTTTAAGGTGAACGCCAGCGTGAACGTCAGAATCGAACTCTGCAATTTCGGGTCTTGCTCGTCGAGCGTCGGGCCGGCGCCGGCGGAACTGCAACTACCGCCGAAGGAATCGACGCCACGACCGCCGTACACGTTTCCTAAGCCTGTCGCCGTCTGGGAAGCGGATACCATAACCTCAGCGGCTGAGCTATAGCGGCTTCCACTGGGCACCCTCGGCTTTCGACTCGACCCTTTCAACGGGTGACTGGCGAGCAATTTCCTGAATTATGGTTTGCTGGATCTGTTGCGAACCCGCCGTGAGCAACTGCTGGATCGCGTTCTGCGCAGCTTGCGGCAGCTGGGCGGCATCTATTCCGGCGGGAAGCTGCAACTGTATGTTGAGGTTAATTGTCGGCTGAGATGGCACACGCCGCACGCGTCGGATCAAAAGCGTTCCAGAGAACGCATGGCTCAACGCAGACGACTCAACAAACCCGCCGGCCGTGTCCGGCACGCGAAGTTCGTCAGCACCGGCCGGGAGCAGCGACTCGAAGTCGTGGGTTTCTCCGAGGCATAGTTCCTGCTCGTACTCACAAAAGAGCCCCCATATCTCCCGCTCGGCCTCTTCGTCAACGAGTTCGACCTGCATACCAAGCTGTTTCGCTTCGTCGCGTCCGATTCCATGGTTGTGAACGTACGTCTTCTCAGTCAGGGCCTCGATAACCGCAGTCACGATCCTGTCCTCAAGAGCAGGCTTGCGAAGGTCCAAGAGTTTTCGAGACACGAGGCGAATATGCGAATAGACTCTCTCGACGCGGCCCAACAGTGGCGGAGTCAGCGTCGTTGCCAAGACTGAAATCAGCTGGCTAAGAGCCGCCTGGTCGGTCAGGCCGGCACGATTCCGCAGAAACGAGACGTAGGAGGCTACGTCCTCCACCCCCAAGTCTCGCAGCACCAATGTTTGGGGCGCTCCATTTTGGGGGTTGATCATCAGGCTGGGATCAACGGGGCCTAGTTCCGACTTCCGGGTCATTAGGATGCGGTCGGCCCCCATGCAGATCATGGTCGCAGCGCTATATGCCTTGTAGGGAACAATCACCTCAAACGTGTCGCAGAACTGGCGAATCATGTTTACAATTTTCCAAGGAACTTCGGTTTGCCCACCCAAGCTGTAAAGAAACAACTGCAGCTTCGGCACCCGGCCGATACGGAGGAGGTGGTCGTACATCGGACGAACGCAATCGTCGGCGATCTGAAGGGGAAACAGCGGCCGGTCTCCCAAGATCAGCGTCAGGACCTTTGATTCAAACCGCTGCTCAATCGCGTTGATCAGCGGAACCCTGGAATCTCTGCTCACTTTTCTAACCCCACGCGTCAGCACTAAGCCTGTCTATCAGCTTACGACCAGACTCTGCCGCGTTTCAAACATTTTTAACCACCTTTGTTTTCAGTGTGTTGTGATGTGGAGATAAACCACAATCTCTGTGCCCGCAGCGTTTGCCGCCGGCGTCACCAGCATGCCGCCACGGCAATAGTCGTCCAGTCCGCTTGACTGACTACTCCGCGCATAGTACCTTTAACGTGTATGATCCGCTCGTTCCGCTGCCAGGAAACCAGGGCGATCCACAACGGGTATAGTAGCCGGAGGTTTCACGGGATCGACGAACCGGCGCGCAAGCGGTTGCGCTGGCTTGATGCAGCTACCAGCCTCACCGATCTTGGGGCTATTCGAGGCAACCGGCTGGAAGCCTTGAAAGGCGATCGCGCCGGCCAGCACAGCATTCGGATTAATGACCGCTGGCGGATCTGCTTTTCCTGGCGCGATGGGAACGCATACGATGTCGAAATCGTGGACTACCACTAAGGAAGGGAGAGAATTATGCCGCAGAGAAAGAAACTGCCGCCCATCCATCCGGGCGAATTGCTCCGCGACGAGCTCAACGAGATTGGGGTCAGCCTGAACGAGCTCGCGCGTGCGCTCAGGGTCCCGATGAACCGGATCAGCGCCATCGTCAATGGAAAGAGAGCCATCACCGTGGACACCGCCATGCGCCTGGCCCGGTACTTCGGCACTTCGCCACAATATTGGCTGAATCTTCAGACCGCCTACGATCTCGAGGTCGCCGCCCAGGAGATCCGTCCCAAGATCGAAAGGGAAGTCCTCCCGCGAAACGCGGCCTGACCCAGGCCCCCCAAAAGGGCGCGTTTTTCCTAGTGCGGTTCGGCTGCGGTGCCGTGCGCCACGCGCGAGATGGCGTTGACCATTTTGCGATAGGGAATCGCGGAGAAATCCTCAAAGGCCAGCCATTCGCCGTCGCGCCAGGTGGAATAATACCAGCGCGCGATCAGCGCCAGCGATTCCTGCCGCTCCCGCGTGCTCCACTGCCGCGGTTCGAGCGTCACCAGCAGGTCGCGCAGCTTCTGGTCGAGCGACACCGGCTTGCCTTCCTCGACTTCGAACCCCAGCCGCATGGAGGGTTGCAGATGGCCGCCGGCCACGAACCACAGCTCGACGGCGGCGGGCGCGGCGGAGGGTAGGATAGCCACGCCGTGCAGCCGGTCGATATCGCGCGCCAGTTCGTCGCGCAGCTTCAGCACGTCCTGCACCTTCTCCAGGCGTTTATGCTGGCGGGCGGCTTCTTCGAACTGCATCTGCTCGCTCAGCCGGTCGCGCGAGTTTGCGATCGCGCCGACCAGCGATTGGCCGTCGCTGCGCAGGAATTCGAGCACCCGGTCCACTTCGTTGCGGTATTCGGCCGGCCCCACCACCTGCTGGCACGGCCGCAGGCACAGGTTCATTTCGCCGTAGATGCAGCCGGGATGCTGCGAGGACGGCGCCAGGTCCTCCTGGCAGCGGCGCATTTGGAACAGGTCCAGGAACTGCGATTCGAACCGCTCCGCCGAAGCGCGCGAGCGGAACGGCCCGAAGTACAATCCCGGCGCGCGGGAAAGGTGTGCCGCGATCAGGCTGCGCGGGTACTCGTTCTGCAGCACGATTTTCACGTATGGCGGCATGCGCAGCTTGAGCAGCTTCAGGTAGCGATCCGGGAAAAGGCGCCGCGCCTGCCGGTAGAGCACCACCGCCGATTCGAAGGCCGAGCCGGTGATCTGGTATTCGATGCGGCGGACCGTCTGCCGCAGGTTGAGCATGCGGGAGGGGCGCTCGCGTTCCGCCAGTAAGCGCAATAGGCGGCGGCGCAGCATGCCGGTCTTCGACAGGTACGGCTCGCCCTCCGCCGGCCAGAGCGCGAACACCGCCGGTAGATTGGGCAACCCGGCGAGCAGCGCGTCGAGGCCGGCGAGATCGTGCCCCGTTTCGACCGCGTGGGTGAGGCTTTCCATCCGGATGTGCTCTGTGGGCAGGTCGATAACCTGCGCGCCGATCGCTAATCGGCGCGACCGGGCGAAGCCTGGCCGGTTTTCGCGGAACCCGCCCTCAGTGCCCAGCCCCGGGCGGCACGAAATCCGCCGGCAGCGCCGCCCCTTCGCCGAAGAAGTAGTTGTCCATCTGCTGGATCAGAAACTCCTGCGCCTGTTGCGTGCCCAGGTTGAGCCGGTACTCGTTCATGAGCATCTTCATGTGCTCGACCCACATTTTCCAGGCGTCCTTGGACACGTTCTCGTAAATCTTCTTGCCCAGCGGATGCCCGTCGAACGGCACCTCGTCCAGGCCCTCCATCTCGCGCTGGAACTTCACGCAGAATACCATCCGCTTGCCCGCCGGATTGGTGCCCGGACTCTGGTTCGCCCCGCTTCCTCCCGCACTTCCCATGTTGTCGATCGCCGCTCCTCAGGTTTAGGATACAACGGGCGGGAGGGGCGGTAACGGCGTTGTAGGTTAGGGAAGCGGACGAACAGGTGAAGCTATTCGGCTTCGGATAGGGGCGAGTCCGGGTCGGCGGGGTTGCGAAAGCGATAGCCTACCCAGGGTTCGGTGACGATGTATTCCGGTTGCGACGGATCGTCTTCGATCTTCTTGCGGAGCATTCTCACATACGACCTGAGATACTCCAGCTCGCCGCCGTACTCGGCGCCCCAAACGTTCTGTAACAGCTTGGAGTGAGTGATCAGCGCCCCCTGATGTCGGAACAAATATGACAGCAGGTCGTACTCTTTAGGCGAGAGATGAATTTCGGCGCCGGCCTTGGTCAATACCCGCCGCTCCGAATCCAGTTCCAAAGTCCCAACCCGGAACACGGTCGCGGGAGAGTTTTCAGACGCGTGCAGCCTGCGTCTCACCGCGTGCATGCGCGCGGTCATTTCCCGCAAACGGTACGGCTTGGTCACAAAGTCATCGGCTCCCGCTTCGAGGGCCTGGACTTTGTCTTCTTCGGCATCCCGCACGGTCACCATCAGGATGCCGATGTTCGGGGAAAGGCACCTGATCTTGCGGCATGTCTCGATACCGCTCATGCCTGGCATGTTGATATCCAACAACACGATGTCGCCGGGCTTCTCGCGCAGAACGAGGAGCGCTTCCTCCCCGTTGCGCGCATCCGAGACATCGAATCCGCTGGCGGCAAGCGCCGTCCGGAGTG
Organism: Bryobacteraceae bacterium; assembly: GCA_049686695.1. Taxonomy (GTDB): domain Bacteria; phylum Acidobacteriota; class Terriglobia; order Bryobacterales; family Bryobacteraceae; genus Bog-375. The sequence goes on from JBAVIH010000097.1 coordinate 26,114, forward strand.
CCCGGCGGAACACGGGATCGTCGTCGACAATCAGGACTCTGCACTGATCACTCGGCAATAGACGCCTCACTATTCGAAAGCGGCAGAGTAAGACGGAAGGCCACGCCGTCCCCTTCGGTGTCCACCAGGGCCAGGTCGCCTCCATGGGCCAACGCGATCTTGCGCGCGACGTATAGCCCGAGCCCCGATCCCGCAGTGGTTCGCTGCGCAGCCGTCCCCCGGTAAAACCGGTCGAAGATGCGGTTCCGCTCGTTCGGCGGGATGGGGTCGCCGTCGTTCCAGACGTCGAGCGCGGCGCCGTTTTCGCCGGTCGATGACTCGACGAGGATTCGCGCATCCAGCCGCGAGTATTTGCAGGCGTTTTCCAGGAGCTGGCTGATCGCCAGGCTCATCAGTTCGGGATCCACCCGCACTTCGCGCGCCTCGCCGAGCCTCCGGAACGAGATTTGGCGGTCGGGCCAAAGCTTTTCGAACCGGCGGGCCGATCCCTGGGCGATCTCGGCCGCATCGGCCGGCTCCAGGCGGGGCTTGACTTCTTCCTTGTCCAGCCGCGCCAGCCGAAGCAGCCGCGAGGTCAGGTCACCCAAGCGCGAGGCTTCGCTCTCTATCATCCCAGCCAATTCCTCCTGGTCGGGCGGCATAGGTCCGGTGGCGCGCAGGCCGCCCGCCGCAGTCACAATGGTGGCCAGTGGAGTCTTGATTTCGTGAGCCAGGGCATCCAGGATTGCGGAGCGCAGTGTCTCGGCTTGGGCATTGGCGGCTGCTATCGCAGCCGAGCGAAACATCCGCGACCTCTCGAGGGCGGACGCCGCGAAACCGGCCAGCGCCGGCGCCATCAGGTCCGGGTTGCGCAATCCCTCGAAGCCGATCGCGCCCAGAATCGCATCCCGCTCCCGCAGGCAGTGAACCACCACCCCAAGCTCCGGATACGCTCGATTGCGGCCCGAGATGTATCCATCGCGGGTCTTCGAAGCCAAGTCGCGGCGGGACGTTCCTATCTCGTGCAGTTCCATCGTGGCCTGATCGAACAGGCAAACTGCATCCAGATCGAGGCGCGTCCAGAAGGGCCGCAGCAACGCCGGTCCCGGTGTGGCGGACGGCGCTTGGGCGAACAACTCCATGCCGACCTGGTAGAGCCTTTCCATATTCTCCCGCTGGACCCTCGACTCGCGCGCCTCCGACCGGCTTCGGGACTGAATTCTGGTCACCACCAGCGAGACGATCATCAGGCAAAACAAAGTGACCACATCCAGGCCGTGGGCCACCCTGAAGGTGAAAAGCGGGTCGATGAAGAACCAGTCCAGGCTCGCGGTGGCCAGCACACAGACGATGGCTGCCTCCCAAAAGCCGCAATCCAGAGATTGCAGAACTATCGCTATCAGGAAGAGTAACGCCGTGGACGCCGAATTGAGGTGGATTCGATAACAGACCACCGTGACGGTGGCGATCAATGCAGCGCCGCGCACCAGGACCAGGATGCGGCGCAATGCATAGCTGAGCGACATTCGATATCGGGTCGGCTTCAGCCCTATTATACTGCCGCGGCGAAAAGCCGCCGCTGTCAGCGGGCGGCTGCCTGGGCAATCACCGGACGTTCCGCGGCGGCTTCCTGCCGTAACAGTTCCAGGAAGACTCGAGTGGCCAGGTTGAACGTCTTGCGGCGGCGGTGGATGATGCCCAGCGGCCGGGCGAGCGCGCAGCCCTCGATGGGGATCGCGATCAGGCGGCCTTCTTCGATGTCGTTGCGCAACACCCGCACCGGCACGATGCTGATGCCGGCGCCCAAAATGACGGCCTCTTTCAGCGTCTGGGTGTTGTCGAAGTGCATCACGCCGTTTACCTGAATTCCGGTCTCGCGCAAATAGCGTTTCACTTCGCGGCCCACCCGAAGATCGTCGTCGAAAGCCACGAAGTCCCGCTGCGCCAGGTCGGACGGGAGCAGCTTTTCCTTGGCCGCCAAAGCATGAGACGGAGCGGCCACAACCATCATCTTGTCCTCGCGCCAGGGGATCACGGTAATCTCCCGGTTGGATTCGGGGTAGCTCACCAAGCCCAGGTCGGCCTGGTCCGTGATCACCGCGTCGTAGACTTTCTCCGGCCGCAGATACTCCACCAGCAGTTGCGCTTCCGGCATTCGCACGCTCACCTCCAGCTCGAGGCGCGCCATATCGGAAATTCCGACCGAGTAGATCGCCGCAACCCTGACCGCGCCTTGGACCCGGCCTTTGAGTTTGTCCAGTTGCCGGTCGAATTCCTCCTTGCGGCGCAGCACGTCGCGACAGAACTCGTAGTAGAGACGCCCGGCTTCGGTCAGCTCGAAAGGCCGCGTGCGGCGGTCCAGGAGATCGACTCCCAACAGGCGTTCCGCTTCCTGCAACTGCTGGCTGGCCGCGGACTGGCTTACGCCGCAGATCTCAGCCCCACGGGTCATATTCCGGGCCAGGGCGACGTCCCGGAAAAGCTTGAGGTGGTCGAGGGTCATCGGATCACATTATAAGCCATAATGATAGTTTCAAATATCAATACCATTTTATCTGAAAGTCTGGTATACTCCTGCCTTCCCTCTCTGAAGCGGGATTTTTCCCTTATGAAACCGGACGCCGGAGCCTTAGGTATACAGCCGCAGGGCGCTTACGAGCAGGCGCCGCCCCAGCCGGCAATCACGGTTTTTCTGTGCGCCAACTGCGCCCGCCCAGCGCGGGCGGCCACCTCGGCTGGCCACCAGCGGCCGGTGGTGCCGGATTTTGCCTGGCCCTGGCCGGTGCGGCAAGCCCTGGTTTCCTGCACCGGGCGGCTACAGCCGGAGCACGTTCTGAAAGCGTTCGAATCGGGCTCCGAGGCCGTCTGCATGGTTGCCTGTCAGGACGATAACTGCCATCATCTCGAAGGCAGCAAGCGGTGCGCGCGCCGTGCGGCCTTCCTCCGCTCCCTCCTGGAGGAGATCGGCTTGGGCGGCGAGCGTTTGATGCTCTTCCACCTGCCCGGCACGGCGGCGGAAGACATGGCGCTGGCGTCCGGAAGAACCGTGGAAGCGCTTGCCGCCGCGGCTTCCGACGCCCAGGCGGTTGCCATCCGCGATCGGGTAATCGGGGCCTTGCGACACCTGCCCCCCAGCCCTCTGAACAAAGCTCCCGTGGCCGGAGCGGACGACAATTCCCACCAGGAAGTGGAGTTGGGCAATGACGACAACGAACAGTAGACTTGGTCAGGCGCTTGGTTCCGGCCGGCTGGCTCTCACGGCTGAGTGCCTGCCGCCACGCGGCGGCGACCGTGGCGCGGTGAAGAAGCTCTCCTCCATCCTTCCAGCCCACCTCGATGCGGTGGTGGTGGCGGATAACGCTGGTGGGATTCACGGCTCGGCCCTGGCGTGCGCTGGGTTGCTGGCGGGCGAAGGCCGCCCCGCCGTGCTATCCATGGTGACGCGGGACCGCAACCGCATCGCGCTCGAGAGCGACGCTCATGGGGCGGCGGCCCTCGGCGTCGAAGCCATCTTCTGCTTGAGCGGCGACCACCAGTCTTTGGGCGTCTGTCCGCAGGCGGCCGGCGTCTACGACATCGACTCCATCCAGCTCACCCAGGCTCTTAAGAAATGGATGAGCGAGGGCCCGCTGCCGGAGTTGCCGATCGGTGCGGCCGCCCAACCCTATCAGCAGCCTCTCGAGTTGAACCTGCTCCGCCTGCGAAAAAAGATTGCGGCTGGAGCCAGCTTCGTGTTGACGCAGGCGGTATTCGACCTGGCGGGTTTCGCCAAGTGGATGGATGCCGTTCGCGCGGCCGGGCTGGACCGGCAGGTGGCGATCCTCTCGAGCGTGCTGCCGCTGACCAGTGTCGAGCAGGCCAGGGTTCTCGACGGGCGGCGCACTTACGGACCAGTGCCGGAGAGCGTAATTGCCCGGCTGAGCGGCGCAGCGGATCCGGCCAACGAGGGAATCGAAATCGCCGCGGAAATGGCGATTCAACTCAAAGCCATCCCCGGCGTCCGCGGCATTCACGTCCTCTGCGGCGGGTGCGAATCGGCAGCCGCCGCCGTGATCCGGAAAGCCGGGTTGGACTAGGCGAGGCCTGAGCGAGACTCGATATGCCCGATCGGTATCACATTCACACCGCCGCGACGCCCGGATGGTTCCGCCGGATCGGCAAATTCGCCAATGTCGATTGGCGCGAGGACTGCTCCCGCTGCAGCAATTGCGTCAAGCTTCGCTGTCTCTACGACGTCTACCGGCACGAATCGGCATTCAACCGCGACCCGATGGCGCCGGGCGCGACCCTGGACGAATGCAAAGCCTGCCTCTCCTGCGTCCAGGGCTGCACCAAGGGGCTGCTGGATGTCTCGGTGAACCCGGAATTCCTGGACATGGGCGACGCATACTGGACGCCCGGCATTATCCTCACTACCTGGAACCAGGCGGATACCGGCAGGATCCCGGTTTCGGGGGCGGGCTATCGCGGCCGGTTTCACGGTCCCGGTTTCGACTCGATCTGGACGGACATGTCGGAAATCGTCCGGCCCACCCGCGACGGCATTCACGGGCGCGAGTACATCTCGACCAGCGTGGATATCGGTCCCAAGCCGCTGCGCCTGGAGTTCACGCCCGACGGCCGGATGTTGACGCCGCCCTTGCGGCTGCTCGAGATTCAGCTTCCGGTAATTCTCGACGTAGCGGCCTGGCGGGAGCAGGGCGCGCGCCTGGCCGCCGCACGCATCTCGGCGGCGCAGGAGCTCAAGACGCTGGCCGTGGTCCGCGCCGGCGAGGCCGTCCAGGCGCTGCCCAAGCAATTGCCGTTTGTGGTGCCCGTGGTGGCCAGGGAAGACATCGGCAATTGCCGGGACATTCTCGAGGGCGTGCGGCTGGCGCAATTGCGGGACGGCCCGGACGTTGCGGTCCTGGCCGCCGAGTTGCGCTTGATCAACGAGAAGCTGACCGTCGCGGTCCGATTGCCGCTTTCACCCGCCGCGGCCGATCGGATCCTCGAGTTGAACCGCGCCGGCATCAAGGTGTTCCAACTGTGCGCCGACCAGCACGGCCGCGAAAGGCTGGGCAACGGGCGGCACGGCCGTCATGTTAAGGACGCCCTGCGCGAAGTTCACGGGCGGTTGGTCAAGGAAGGACTGCGCGACGAGATCACGTTGATCGTGTCCGGCGGAATTGCATTGGCGGAGCACATGGCCAAGGCGATCATCTGCGGGGCCGATCTGGTGGCCGTGGACACGGCGCTGCTGGTGGCTCTCGGCTGCCGGGTTTGCCGCGAGGCTCATCCCAGGAACCCGGAGGGCGAGGCCATGTGCGGCTCGGGCGAGTTGTGCCCCGCCGAAACCGATTCATCCGACCACGCCTACGCCACGCAGCGGATGGTAAACCTGATGGGCGCCTGGCACAGCCAGTTGATCGAGGTTCTGGGCGCCATGGGTATCCGCGAGGTTCGCCGTCTGCGCGGCGAGGTGGGGAGGGCCATCTTCATGGAAGACATCGAGAAGGAGGCGTTCGGCGACCTCTGCCGCGTGCCTCGGTCACAGGTGAGCGCATGACCGCAACTGATGCCGCCGTCCAAGCGCCGGTTCGGGTCCACCCGCCGGAGCCCCATTCTCCGCAACCGGTCTTCAGCGACTGGCCGCAGGAAAGCGTGGCCCGCGAAATTCGCCTCGCGCCGGACCGCTATCGCAACGCCCTGGGCAAGTACAAGGTCGACCGGAGCGCGGCGTGCGCCTCCTGCGGAAAATGCGTGGAAGCCTGCCCGTACGGAGTGCACAGCAAGCCTGAGGGCTACGCCCTGACCCTGCGGCCGCGCGACAATTTCTGCATCGGCCCGGCCTGTGCCGAAACCCCCGAGTCCTGCGTTTCCCAGTGCCCGCAGCATGGCATCACCGTGCGGCCCAACCCCAGCGCCGAGTGCATGGGCGATCCGCGCTGGTCGAGCGATTTGATCCTGGCGACCTGGCATCAGGCCGCCACCGGGCGGCCCGCCCCGCCGCATCTGGAAAGCCGGACGGGCGCCGCGGGCGGTGGGTTCGATAGCCTCCGGTTCAAGTTCGAGGTCCCGGGCTTCGAGCCGGGCCCGCGCCTCCCATCGGGCACCGAAATCGACACCGGCCTCGACCTGAACCATCGCGGCGATGGCCGGCCGCAGATCCACATCGACCTCCCCATCTATGGCGGCGGGATGAGCTTTGGGTCGGTCAGCATCCACACGATTCTGGGCAAAGCCCGCGCGGCCGCGGCCTGGAACACGTTCACCTGCACTGGCGAGGGCGGATATCACGACCGTCTGAAACCCTACGACGACCACGTGATCACGCAGGTGGCCACCGGCCTCTTTGGCGTGCGCGAGGATACCATCCAGCGCGTGCGGATCGTCGAGTTCAAATATGCCCAGGGCGCCAAACCCGGCCTGGGAGGACACCTGCTGGGCGACAAGAACACCCCCGCCGTCGCGCGCATGCGCGAGGCCGTGGCGGGCAACGCGCTGTTCAGCCCCTTCCCCTTCCACAGCGTCTACAGCGTGGAAGACCACAAGAAACACGTGGATTGGATCAAGGAAGTGAATCGCCACTGCCTGGTGAGCGTGAAGGTCTCGACGCCCACCGACGTGGACATGGTGGCGGTGGGCAGCTACTGCGCGGGTGCCCATATCATCCACCTGGACGGCAGCTATGGCGGCACCGGCGCCGCGCCGGACATCGCCAAGAAGAACATCGCGATGCCCATCGAGTACGCCGTCCCGAAGGTGCACAAGTTTCTCGCTGCCGAAGGCATCCGGGACAAAGTGACGCTGATCGCCTCGGGCGGCATCCGCACCGCGTACGACGCGCTGAAGACGATCGCCCTGGGCGCCGACGGCGTGGTGGTCGGCACGGTGGAAATGGTGGCCTTGGGGTGCGTGCGCTGCGCCTGCTGCGAAAGCGGGCGGGGCTGCCCGCGCGGCATCGCCTCCACCGATCCCGAGCTGATGATGCAGATGAGCCTGGAGTGGGCCTCCCAGCGGCTGATCAATCTCAATTTTGCCTGGCGCGAGCAGATGGCCGACGCGCTGTCGCGACTCGGAATGACATCCATCCGCGAACTCCGCGGGCGCACCGACGTGCTGTGCTACCTCAGCGACGATGCGGTCTCCGCGGCGGAGGTCTCCTCATGAGCGACTTTGCCGAACGGCTGCTGGCCAGCCGGTCGCAGATGTACTCCGATCTCGAGCGGTTGCCGGAACGGGAGGAAGAAGGCGGCTGCGGCGTCACCGGATTTGCCTGCAGCGTTCCCGTCAAGGGACGGTTCATCTACGAGCCCTCCATCCAGATGCAGAACCGCGGCAATGGAAAAGGAGGCGGCATCGCGGCCGTCGGCCTGGTGCCCGAGCAGATCGGCGTCTCCCGCGAGGCGCTCGAAAGCCACTACCTGCTGCAGATCGCCTTGCTCGATTCCGAGGCCCACGCCGAGGTCGAGCGGCAGTTCGTGCTGCCCCACTTCGACATCGCTCTGTCCACGCGGCAGCCCCACATCGGCGATTACCGCGACCTGCCCGGACTCCAGGTTCGCCCGCCGGATGTTCACCGGTACGTCGTCCGCGTCAAGCCGGACGTTCTGGATGCCTTTGCGCGCACGGCCGGGCTGCAGGGCTTGGCGCCTCGCCAGTTGGAAGATGAGTTCGTGTACCGGAACTCCTACCGGCTCAATGAAGCCTTCTACGCATCTCTGGGCGAAAAGCGGGCCTTCGTTCTTTCGCACGGCAGGAACCAACTGGTCTTCAAAATGGTCGGCTACGCCGAGCAGAACGTCGAGTATTACCAGCTTCAGGATTTCGCCGCCCACGTGTGGATCGCTCATCAGCGCTATCCCACCAAAGGCCGAGTGTGGCACCCCGGCGGGGCGCACCCGTTCACCGGGCTGAACGAGGCGCTGGTGCACAACGGCGACTTCGCCAACTACCACTCCGTGTGCGAGTACCTGCGCCAGCGCAACATCCGCCAGCAGTTCCTCACCGACACGGAGGTTTCCGTCCAGCTCTTCGACCTGTGGGACCGCGTCTACCAATATCCGCTGGAGTACATCATCGAGGCGCTGGCCCCCACCACGGAGCTCGATTTCGACCAGTTGCCGCCCGAGAAGCAGGCGATCTACCGGCAGATCCAGGCCACCCACGTTCATGCCTCGCCGGATGGCCCGTGGTTCTTCATCATCGCGCGCACCCATCAGGACCGGTTCCAGTTGCTGGGAATCACCGACACCGCGATGCTGCGGCCGCAGGTGTTCGCCTTCTCCGATAGCGGCGACGTCCAGATCGGGCTGATCTGCTCGGAGAAGCAGGCCATCGACGCTACCCTGCGCAGCCTGGCCAAAGAGGATCCGCGGTTCTGCCCCGTGGCGGACAAGTATTGGAACGCCCGCGGCGGGTCCAGCAGCGATGGCGGCGCGTTCGTCTTCACCGTGTCGCCGGACGAGAACGGCGGCAAGCGGCTCTCCTGCGCGGACAAGTTCGGCCGCGCGGTGAAACTGGAGGGCGGCTCGGTTCGCTGCGACCTGGGGAGCTTCGAGGTAAACGGCAACGGAACGTCCGGCGCCGTGAAGGAGATGCAGCAGACCGGCGACGTGGAGGGCCTTTTCGGGTACGCGCTCGGCCTGGCTGCCTGGCCGGCCGGCCAGTTGCGGCAGTTCTGCCAGGGCTTGGTGCGGGGAGCCGGCAGCGTGGTATCCCGCGCGGCTGCCCTCGAGGCGCTAACGCTGTTGCATGACCGCCGCTTCGACACCGGCGACAAGCGCCGCGCCACGGCGATTCAGGTAATCGAGGAGGCCATCGACCGCCTGCTCGACTCCGCTCCGCTGTTTGGCGAGCCGCCGGCTCACCTGTGGCGGCGGATTACCTGGGCCACGCGCGACCGCCTCGCCGCCCCGCGCTCCGGCGAGGACCTGCTGGTGATCGACGCCCAGGGCTTCCCTCCCGAGGGCGAGGACTGCGATGCCAGGCTGCTCCGCCGCGCTTACGAAACCGGTTGGAAGCGTTTTGCCGTCTACCGGCTGCGCGGCCAGCGTTTCCATGGAGCGGGCCTGGGCGCCGCCACCGACGGCGTTCGGATCGACCTCTACGGCTCCAATGGCGATTACGCCGCCAGCGGCATGGATGGCCTCGAGATCCGCATCCACGGCAATGCCCAGGACCAGGTGGCGCAGATCGCCAAGCGCGGAAAGCTGGTCATCTACGGCGACGTTGGCCAGACCTTCATGTACGGCGCCAAGGGAGGCGAGGTCTACGTTCTCGGCAACGCCGCGGGCCGCCCCCTGATCAACGCGGTGGGACGCCCGCGCGTGGTGATCAACGGAACCTGCCTGGATTTCCTGGCCGAGTCGTTCATGGCCGGCGATCCGCTGGCCGGCGGCGGCTTCGTCATCCTCAACGGCATCGAGTTCGACTCGACCGGCCGCCTCACACCACTGGCCGCGCCCTATCCGGGGGCCAACCTGTTCTCGCTTGCCAGCGGCGGGGCCATCTACATCCGCGATCCGCACCAACACGTAGTCGAGCGCCAGCTTAACGGCGGCGTCTTCGGCCCGGTCACCGACAAGGACTGGCGCTTGATCCGCCCGTACCTGGAGGAGAACGAGCGGCTGTTCGGCATACCGGTGCGGGAGTTGCTGACCGTGGATGGCCACGCCGCTGCGCCGGGGGACGTGTATCGCAAGGTCTGCGCCGTGAAACTCTCGGTGCTGGCCGGTTCGGAGAAAAAGAAATGACGGGCGACATCGCACCTCCAATCGAAATCGAGAGCATCGGCGGCGGCCTGGCTCTTGAGGTGCACGAGCGCAGCGGGGCCTCGCCCATGAGCTGCTACCAGTGCGCCAAGTGCTCCAGCGGCTGCCCGGTTGCGGCCGGAAGCGATTTCAGGCCCCACCAACTGGTGCGCATGGTGCAGACGAATCAGCATCAGGCGGTTCTCTCCAGCCGTTTCCTCTGGCAGTGCACGTCCTGCCAGACCTGCACCACGCGTTGTCCGCAGCAGGTCGATATCGCCGGCATGATCGACGCTCTGCGCGCCATCAGCCGCAGCGCTGGATCGGCCGAGCCCGCCGCCGCCGTTCCGATCTTCAACGATATCTTCCTCGCTGCCGTCCGCGAGCGCGGGCGAATCTTCGAGCTGGGCCTGATGGTCCAGTTCAAACTCCGCACCAAGCGGCTGTTCGAGGACGCGGGCAAAGCGCCGATGATGCTGCGCAAGGGCAAGCTGCCGCTCTCCGCTCCGCGGGTGGACGGGAAGGACGAGCGCGAGGCCCTGTTCGGCCGGGCCGCCGAGGGAGGCGCCAAGTGAGCTACGCGTTTTTTCCGGGCTGTTCGCTGGACGGCGCCGCCAAGGATTACCATCGCTCGACGCTCGCGGTGGCCGCCAGGCTGGGCCTGGAAATGCCCGAGCTGAAGGACTGGATCTGCTGCGGCTCGACGGCGGCTCACGCGAGCGACCCGCTGCTGGCCGATGCTCTGCCGGCCAAGAGCCTCTCCGGCGCCGGCGGCAGCACGGTCGCGGTGGCCTGCGCCGCCTGCTACAGCCGGCTCAAGACGGCGAACCACCATATCGCGGGAGATGCCGCCCTGCGCGCCCGCGTGGCGCACGTGGTCGGGCGCGACTATGACGGCCGGACTCCGGTCCTGCACCTGCTCGAAATCCTCTGCCGCGACATTGGCCTGGCGCGGGTCGCGGCAGCCGTTCGCCGCCCGCTCACCGGGCTGAAGGTGGCCTGCTACTACGGATGTCTGCTCGCGCGTCCGCCGGAGATCACCAATTTCGACGACCCCGAAAACCCCACGCTGATGGATCGGCTCATCGAAGCCGCCGGGGCGGAGCCGCTCGATTGGCCGCACAAGACCGAGTGCTGCGGCGCCAGCTTCTCGATCACCGATTCGAGCGTCGTGCTGGAGCTTGGCAACCGGATTCTCGCCATGGCGCAGGCGGCCGGAGCCGATTGCATCGCCACCGCCTGCCCCCTGTGCCAACTGAACCTGGACATGCGGCAGAAGGATATGGAGCGCAAGTTCGGACGCCGGTACAATCTGCCGGTGTTCTATTTCACCCAGTTGCTGGGCCTGGCGATGGGTTGCCGGCCGGACGAACTATCCTTGGACAGCCTGATCGTGGGACCAAAGGAGTTGCTCGAAGCCAAGGGAATCGGACGCTGAGGCATGACGATGATCGCGAACAATGGGAATGGGCATAAGCCCGAAGCTGTCGGCGCAGTGCTGGTTTGCGGGGCCGGCGTCACCGGCATCCAGGCCTCTCTCGATCTCGCCGGGAGCGGATTCAAGGTCTATCTTCTGGATTCCTCCCCCGCCATCGGCGGGCGCATGGCCCAACTCGACAAGACCTTCCCCACCGGCGATTGCGCCATGTGCATCCTTTCGCCCAAGTTGGTGGAGTGCGCGCGGAACAAGAACATCGAGATCATCACCCTGGCGGACGTGGAGGGGATCTCGGGCGAGCCCGGTCATTTCCAGGTCAAGATCCGCCAGAACCCGCGCTACGTGGATACGGCCAAGTGCAACGCGTGCGGCGAATGCAGCGAGGCCTGTCCGGTCAGCCTGCGCAGCGAGTTCGACCGCAACCTGGGGACGCGCAAGGCCATCTTCCGGCCTTACCCTCAGGCCATTCCCAACGTATTCGGCATTTCCAAAGCCGCCGGGCCCGCGCCCTGCAAATCCGCCTGCCCGGCCGGCGTAAACGCCCAGGGGTACGTGGCCCTGGTTGCGGCCGGCAAGTTCCCGGAAGCCTACGCTCTGATCCGCCAGCGCTGCCCGCTCCCGGCGGCTTGCGGGCGCGTATGCCAGCATCCCTGCGAGGACAACTGCAACCGCGGCGAAATCGACGAGGCCGTCTCGGTCCGCGATCTGAAGCGCTTCGTTGCCGACTACATCCACGCGAACCCTAGCCAGTATCCGCCCGCGAAGGCGGCTGCCGCCAGGCTGGATTCGAGGGTCGCCATCATCGGGGGCGGCCCGGCCGGCTTGACCGTGGCTGCCGATCTTGCCCTGCGCGGCCATCGCATCACGCTATTCGAGGCGCAGTCGCACCTGGGCGGCATGCTCCGCTACGGCATTCCCGATTACCGGCTGCCCGAGGATGTCCTGGATCGCGAGATTCAATACATCCTGGACTTGGGCGTAGAGGCCAGAACCGGTGAGCGGGTGGCCGATCCGAAAAGCCTCTTAAGAGTGGCCGGCGCGGATTCTCCGGCGGCGCAGTTCGACGCCGTCTTCGTGGCTCCCGGCGCATGGCTCGGCCGCAAGATGGGCATTCCGGGCGAAGACGCCCAGGGCGTCTGGGAAGCGCTCGACTTCCTCTACAAGGTCAACGACGGGAAGCCGCCGGCCATCGGCCCCAACGTGGTGGTGATCGGCGGCGGCGATGTGGCGATGGACGCGGCCCGCTGCGCGCGGCGGCTGCCCGGAGTTCAATCGGTCACAGTGGCCTACCGCAGAAGCCGTGCGGAAATGCCGGCCCATTCCTGGGAAGCGGCCGAAGCTCTCGAAGAAGGCGTGGTCTTCCACACCGATCTGGGACCGGCCCGGATCGAGACGGCGGACGGAAAGGTTTCCGCCATCGCGTTCCACCCGCGCATCGCCGGCTCCGGCCCGACCAGGCGGACCGAGCCGCGCTTCGACGAATCGCAGACCACCGTCCTCAAAGCGGACACCGTTATCGCAGCCATCGGCCAGGCCATCGACTCGGCCGGCATGGGCGTCGCCACCGGATCGAGCGGCCGGATCGCCGCTGACAAGAGCACGCTGGCCACCAGCATCGCCGGCATCTTCGCGGGCGGAGACGCCGTGCTGGGTCCGGCCTCCATCGCCGATGCGATGGGCCAGGGCCACGTGGCAGCCGAGGCCATCGATGCCTACCTTCGCGGCGGCAAAGCGGCCAATGCGCCATCGGCTACCGCGCAGGCCGCCCCGGCCCGCAATCCCAAGCCGGGCGCGCCGCGGGAAGACCGCGTCAAGATGGCGCAGACGGACATGGCCACGCGGCAGCGCGCCTTCACCGAGATCAACCGGGGCTATACCGCGGAGCAGGCCATTGCCGAAGCCAAACGCTGCCTGGCGTGCGGCCTGTGCAGCGAGTGCATGGAGTGCGTGAAAGTCTGTTCGCCCGGCGCCATATTCCACAATCAGCAGGCCCAGGAACGCCAGATCGACGTCGGCAGCGTGATTCTCACCCCCGGCTTCGAGGAGTTCCAGGCGTCGCTGCGCGGCGAGTTCGGCCACGGCCGCTATTCGAACGTGCTCTCGAGCGTCCAGTTCGAGCGAATGCTCTCCGCGGCCGGTCCCACCGGCGGTGTCATCGAGCGCCCATCGGATGGCGGCGCGGTCAGCCGCATCGCTTTCATCCAATGCGTGGGCAGCCGCGATACGGCCCGCGGCGCGGGCTACTGCTCGTCCATCTGCTGCATGAGCGCCACCAAAGAGGCGATGGTCGCGCTCGAGCACGCGCACGGGCGGAAACTCGAAATTTCGATTTTCTGTATGGACGTGCGGGCGTTCGGCAAGGAGTTCGATAGCTACGTCAACCGCGCCCGCGACGAGCACGGCGTGAAGTTCATCCGGGCCATCCCCTCCCGTGTGGTCGAGATGCCCGGCGACCGGACACCGCGCATTCGCTACTTCGACCAGGACGGCGCAGAACAGCAGCGGGATTTCGACCTCGTGGTGCTCAGCGTGGGGCTGCGGCCCTCCGCCGGCGTGAAGGAAATGGCTGGCCGGCTGGGGGTGGAGCTCAACGAGTTCGGTTTCAGCCGGACCGGGCGGCTGGCTCCGCTGGCCACATCCAAGCCGGGCATATACGTGGCCGGGGCATTCCAGGAGCCCAAGGACATTCCCGAATCGGTGGCCCAGGCCTCCGCGGCCGCCGCTTGCGCCATGGGCCAGCTCGCGCCTTCCCGCGGCACCATGATCCAGCGCCACGAATACCCCTGGGAGCGGGATATCACCGACGAGAGCCCGCGCGTGGGCGTGTTCATCTGCCACTGCGGCCACAACATCGCTTCGGTCATCGACGTGAAACAGGTGGCCGATAAAGCCGCCGGCATGCCCCACGTCTGCCACTCCGAAGCCAACCTGTACACCTGCTCGGATACCAACCAGCAGCACATCAGGAACATGATCGCCAAGCACCGGCTCAACCGCCTGGTGGTGTCCTCCTGCTCGCCGCGGACTCACGAGATGCTCTTCCAGGAGACGCTCCGCGAGAGCGGGCTGAACCAGTATCTCTTCGCCATGACCAATATTCGGGACCAGTGCTCCTGGGTCCACCGGGACGATCCCGAGGCGGCCACCGCGAAAGCGCTGGAACTGACCTCGATGGCGGTTGCCCGGGCGCGGCACGTGAAAGCCCTTCCGACGGGCCGGTTGCCCGTGACGGCATCTGCCCTGGTCATCGGCGGCGGCCTGGCCGGCATGACCGCGGCCCTGGGCCTCGCCGAGCAGGGGTTCGCAGTTCACCTGGCGGAGAAAGAGCCGCAGTTGGGCGGCCTGCTCCGCGGCGTCAACAGCTCGCTCGAAGGGGCCGATGTGCAGAACTACCTGCACCAGCTCGTGGCCCGCGTCCAGTCTCACGAGAAGATCCACCTGTACCTGAATGCCACGCCTGCCGCGATTAGCGGCCACGTGGGCAATTTCAAGAGCATCCTGAGAGTGGCCGGGCGCGAACAGCCCGTCAGCCACGGGGTGGTGATCGTGGCGGTTGGCGGGCAGCGGAGAGAGACGGCGATGTACCTCCACGGCCAGAACCCACACGTGACCACGCAGGCCGGGCTAGAGACTTCGCTCAAGGGCGGAAATCTGCCGCCGGAACTGGCGGGCAAGCCGGATCCTACCGTGGTCATGATTCAGTGCGTCGAAAGCCGCAACGGCCAGCACCCCTATTGCAGCCGGATCTGCTGTTCGGAAGCGGTTCAGAACGCGCTGGAGATCAAGCGCCGCCTGCCGCTGGCCAAGGTGGCTGTGCTGGGCCGCGACATCCGCACCTACGGGTTCCGCGAGGTGTACTTTCAGAAGGCCCGCGAGGCCGGGGTGCTGTTCATCCGCTATCCGGACGGGAGCGACCCGGTGGTGACCGAGGAAGGCGGCCGGCTCAAGGTGACCGTCCACGATATCGGGAGCAACCGCGACCTGGTTCTGCGCCCGGACCTGCTCGCCTTGGCGACCGGCATCGCTCCGGCCGCCGACAACCCGGCGCTCTCGATGTTGCTGCGCAGCGCCCTGACCGCCGACGGCTTCTTCCTCGAGGCCCACCCGAAGCTCCGCC
This sequence comes from Bryobacteraceae bacterium, assembly GCA_049686695.1. Classification (GTDB taxonomy): domain Bacteria; phylum Acidobacteriota; class Terriglobia; order Bryobacterales; family Bryobacteraceae; genus Bog-375. Next base: position 41,382 of record JBAVIH010000097.1, read on the forward strand.
CGGTGGATCTGGCCAATGAGGGCGAATTCCTCTGCGGGCTGGCACACTCGCCCCGATTCATCGACGAGACCATTGCACAGGCTCAGGCAGCCGCGGGGCGGGCCGCCACCATCCTGTCCAAGACTCACCTGGAGGTTCCCGGCCAGGTCGCCCGCGTCAACCCGGAGAACTGCGTCGCTTGCGCCACCTGCGTGAAGGTCTGCCCGTACGGGGCGCCGGCGATCAACAACCTCAACAAGGCCGAAATCCAGAGCGCCAAGTGCATGGGGTGCGGAAGCTGCGCGGCGGCCTGCCCAGCCAGGACCATCGTCCTCCAGCACCAGGAAGACCAAGCCTTGGTGGCGATGCTCGACGAGTTGCTCGTCGCCGGAGTCAACGCATGATTCAACCGGATTTGGAACCAATCGCGAGCGCCGTTCCCGCCGCGCGATGGGAGCCGCGCATACTCGCCTTCTGCTGCAACTTCTGCGCTTATGCGGCAGCCGACCTGGCGGGATCCAAGCGCATGCAGTATCCCGTCAACGTGCGAATCGTCCACACGCCCTGCACGGGCAAGATCGAAATGGAACACGTCCTCGACGCCTTCGAGAAGGGCATCGACGGAATTCTCGTGGCCGGATGCCTGGAAGGCGGCTGCCACTTCCTGGAGGGCAACCTCCGGGCGCGCAAGCACACCGGCCGCATCCGGGAGATTCTCGATGAAATCGGCGTCGGCGCCGAGCGGCTCAAGATGGTGAACCTCTCGGCCGCCATGGCGCCTACGTTCGTCGAGCGCGTCCAGGAGATCGTCGAAACCGTCCGCGCGCTGGGCCCCAGTCCGCTGAAACCGTCCAGCCGGAAAGAGAGTGCAGGAGAGCCATGATCGTCGCTTCCCCCAAGTCCGTTACGGAACTCAAGAACCTCGTCGCGTCCCACCACAAGGTCCTTTTTGTGGGCTGTGGAACCTGCGTCACGGTCTGCTTGGCCGGCGGCGAGCGCGAGGTGGGTATCGCCTCCTATGCCGTTCGCATGGCTCGCAAAATCGAAGGGAAGCCTCTCGAACTCATTCAGATCACGATTGAACGCCAGTGCGAGAACGAGTTCATCAAGGACCTCGCGGAACCGGCGTCCAAAGCCGACGCCATCGTGTCTTTCGGCTGCGGCGCGGGCGTGCAGGCGATCACCGAGCGGTTCCCCGGCAAACCGGTCTACCCCGCGCTGAATACGCAGTTTCTCGGCATCCTCGAGGAACAGGCGGTCTGGACGGAGAAGTGCCTGGGCTGTGGCGACTGCATGCTGGCGCAGTTCGGCGGCATCTGCCCGCTGACCCGGTGCGCCAAGCGCGTGCTCAACGGTCCCTGCGGCGGCTCGACCGAAACCGGGTGCGAGGTGGACGACGGCCGCCCTTGCGCCTGGCAGCTCATCTTCCAGCGCCTCAAGGGCATCGATCAACTCGACCGCCTGGACGCCATCGTCCCACCCAAGGATTGGCGCCCCAGTTGGCACGGCAGCCCCCGCAAGATCGTCCGCGAAGAGCATAGAGTGTAAACGGCTTCACTGCGGAATCCACAGAAGTCTCCAGAATCGGCAGCCCCGTCTCCGGCGCGCGCTGCCGCGAACCCGGGAGGAAGCATACTCGTACTAGACTTAGGAGAAAGCGCGCTGCCCATCGCGGAAGGTTTATGAAGATCCTCGCGCTCACCGCCGGCGCCGCACGAATGTACTGCGGCAGTTGCCTCCGCGACAATTCGCTCGCGGCGGAACTCAGGAGGCAGGGCCACGACATCACTCTGCTCCCGCTCTACACGCCCACGCGCACGGACGAGCCGAACGTCAGCGAGCCGAGGGTTTTCCTGAACGGGATCAGCGTCTGCCTCGACCAGGAGGCGGCGTTCTTCCGGAAGACGCACAAACTGCTGGACCGGCTGTGGGATGCGCCGTGGATGCTGAAACTGGCGTCGCGAACCTCGATCCGGGTCGATCCGCACCGGCTGGGCGCAATGACGGTTTCCATGCTGCGCGGGGAAGAAGGCTATCAGCTCAAGGAGATCCGTCAGTTGACCGACTGGCTGCGGGGTGAAGAACCGCCCGATATCGTGACCCTGCCCAATTCTCTGCTGATCGGGTTGGCGCGGCCCGTCCGCGAAGCATTGCGCCGGCCGGTGTGCTGCACGTTGCAGGGCGAGGATCTCTTCCTCAGCCAGTTATGCGAACCGTATCGAACGCAGGCGCTGGAACTGATCCGCGCCAAGATCGGGGATGTGGACGGCTTTGTGGCGATCAGCCAATTCTGCGCGGACTACTGGCGGCGTCAATTGGGAATTTCCGACCGGATGATGCGCGTGGTTCCGCTCGGAATCGATCCGGACGCGTACGGTCCGCCGGCGCGTGTTCCCGGCGCGCCGTTTCGGGTCGGCTTCCTGGCGCGGATCGCGCCGGAGAAGGGACTCCACCTGCTGGCCGAGAGCTATCTGCGGCTGCGGCGCGAGAGCGATTTCGGAGGTGCGTCGCTGGAGGTGGCCGGTTACCTGGCGCCGGAGCATCGAGGCTACCTGCGCGGCATCGAACGGCGGATGAAGGCGGCGGGCCTGGCGCACGAATTTCACTTTTCGGGCGAGCTCGACCGGGCGCGGAAGATCGAGTTTCTGCGCAGGCTCAATGTCCTGAGCGTCCCCAGCACCTACGGCGAGCCGAAGGGAATCTCCCTGCTGGAGGCGATGGCTAGCGGCGTTCCCGTGGTGCAGCCCCGGCTCGGAGCGTTTCCCGAAATCCTGGAGAGAACCGGAGGCGGAGTCCTGGTGGACCCCGACAGCGCGGTTAGCCTGGCGGACGGCATCTACGGTCTGTGGAAAAACCCCGAGCTGGCCGTGGAATTGGGACGCCGGGGCGCGCAGGGCGTTCGCGCCCATTTCAGCGCCGCGCAAATGGCTGCGCGAGCGCTCGAAGCTTACCAGGCCATCGCGCGCGCCTATGCTTGAAATCTCGAACGTCGGCAAACAATATCCGACGCCGCGCGGGCCGCTGACCGTGCTCGCCGGGGCGTCGCTCTCCTTGAACCGCGGCGAGGCGGCGGCCATCATGGGTCCATCGGGCTCGGGCAAGAGCACGTTGCTTTACATCGCCGGAGGGTTGGAGCCGCCCACAAGCGGCACGGTTACCCTCGACGGCGTCAACCCTTACTCCGCTTCGGAAAAGGAGCTGGCGGCATTTCGCAATCAGTCCGTCGGCTTTGTATTCCAGGACCACTGCCTGCTGCCGCAGTGCTCGGTTCTGGAAAATGTATTGGTGCCAACCTTGGTGGCGGACGATCGAGCCGATCATCCCGCGCGCGCGCGGGAACTGCTTCGACAAGTGGGGTTGGAAGACCGGCTGGATCACCGTCCGGCGGAGCTTTCGGGTGGCGAGAAGCAGCGCGTGGCGCTGGCGCGAGCCCTCATCCGGCAGCCGCGCCTGTTGCTCTGCGACGAGCCGACCGGCAACCTCGATGAAGCTGCGGCGGAAATGGTGGCGTCGCTTCTGCTGGAACTATCCGGGCGGGAGGAGACCATCCTGATCGTGGTGACTCACAACCCCGCGCTGGCCGCGCGATTTCCCAAGCGATACGAACTGCGCCATGCGAACCTACACCCTGCTGGCGCGTAACCTCGCGTGGTACTGGCGGACGAACGCGGCGGTGCTACTCGGGGTGGCAACTGCCACGGGTGTGCTCGGCGGCGCGGCCCTGGTGGGCGGATCGGTGCGCGCTTCCTTGCGCGACCTGGTGCTGGAGCGGCTCGGCAACACCGATTCCATCGTCACCCGCAACGGCTTTTTCCGCGAGCAACTCGCCGGCGCGTTCGAGCCCGCCGCGCCGATCATCGTCATGGATGGAGTGGTGGAGCACTCAGCGAGCGGCATGCGGGCTTTGGGCGTGCAGGTATACGGCGTCGACGAGGGCTTCCGGAAACTTCAAGGCCAGCCCGGCGATGCGCCGCACGGCCGTGAGGTTTGGCTTACCGCGGCACTGGCGCGGGAACTGGGGGCCAGGGCCGGGGACGAAATCCTGCTGCGCGTTGCGAAGCCTTCGGCGATTCCGCTCGATTCGCTGCATGGCCGTAAGGACGATGCAGGCAGGACCATCCGATTGACCGTGACGCCAGCCGGCGCGCCGTTCCGCGAATTCTCGCTGCGGCCGCAGCAAGGCGACGTCCGCGCGGCATACGTGCCGCTCGAGCGCCTGCAACGCGACCTGAATCAGGCGGGAAAGATCAATACGATATTGCTGGGGCGAACTTCGGGCGCAGCCCCTCCGGAACAGCGCCTGAAGCAGCGCTACACCTTGGCTGACGTGGGACTGCGGCTGCGCACGCTCGAAAAACCCGGCTGCCTTTCGCTCGAGAGCGATAGCGCGGCGATCGGCGACGCGGTAGCCGCGGCGGCATTCTCCGCCGCCAGATCGCTTGGGTCCATCGCCCAACCGGTGCTGACATATCTGGCCAACTCTATCCGTATCGGGAAACGCGAGATTCCCTATTCGGTGGTGACCGCGCTCGACTCAGGGTTGGCCCCCGCCGGCGAGTATGGAATCACGCTGAACGATTGGGCGGCCCGCGAACTGGGAGCGAAGGTGGGCGATCCGGCGACGCTCGAATATTACATCTGGCGCTCCGACGCGCGCCTGCACACGGAGACGGCGCAATTCCGCGTGGAGCGGATTGTACCGCTGGCCGGAGACGCCGCCGACGCAGACTTCGCCCCCGACTATCCCGGCATCACGGAATCGAGAAGCCTCCGCGACTGGGACCCGCCCTTCGCGCTCGACATGTCCCGCATCCGGCCGGCCGACGAGCAGTATTGGAATCGGTACCGCACCACGCCGAAAGCTTTCGTACGCCTGGCGCGGGGGCGCGCGCTTTGGGGGACGCGCTTCGGCAGCCTGACTTCCATCCGCATCTTTCCACCGTCCGCGGCCTATGTCGAGGCGCTGCGCGCCGCGCTTGACCCGGCGCAGGCCGGCCTGATCGCCATCCCCGCAAGAGCCCAGAGCCTGGAGGCGGCGCAGGGCGCGACGGACTTTGGCGAGTACTTCGTTTACTTCAGCTTTTTCCTGATGGTTTCGGCCCTGCTGTTAACGGGATTGTTCTTCAGGCTTGGCATCGACCAGCGGACGCGCGAAATCGGCGTGCTGCGCGCGCTCGGATTTTCGGCGGCGAAGATCCGCGGCATGTTTCTGCTCGAAGGCGCGGTGCTCGCGGTGGCTGGCGCCGCGATGGGCGTCGGCGCGGCGCTCGCATACGGCGCGCTGATCCTGCTGGGCCTGCGCTCCTGGTGGATCGGCGCGGTGGGGACGCGGCTGCTCTCTCTGCACGCCTCGGTTCCGGCGCTGGCCCTCGGAGCCGCTGCCGGGACGATCACGGGCCTCGGTTCGGTGGCCTGGACGCTGCGCGGCCTGCAACCGGTTACGCCGCGGGGGTTGCTTGCGGGGGAGCGGAAGAGCGCGCGGCTGCGCTGGCGATGGATGGCGGGCGCGACCGCCGTCGCTCTCGCCGCGGCGTTGGCGGCCGCTGCGCTTTTCGGGAAATTGGACCAGGCCGCCGGCTTCTTCGGCGCAGGCACGCTGCTGCTCATTGCGGCTTTGCTCTTCCAGTCGGTATGGCTGCACGCGCGCGGGTTGCGAGCCATCGGCGGGCTGGTAACGCTTGGCATGCGCAGCGTCCAATATCGGCCCGGCCGCAGCGTTCTCTGCATTGCCTTGATCGCCTCGGCGACGTTTGTGATCGCTTCGCTCGATGCCTTTCGGCGCGATGGTTCTTCGGCTGGCGCGGGCGGGTTCCCACTGCTGGCAAATGCCGAACTGCCGCTGATTCACGATCCGAACACGGAAGCCGGACGCGCGGCGCTGAACATTCCGCGGCTCGAAGGCGTTCGGTTCATTCCGTTTCGCGTGCGTGCGGGGGATGATGCCAGTTGTCTGAATCTCTACCAGCCGCGCAACCCGCGCATTCTGGCGCCTTCTCCGGCTTTTTTGCGCAACGCCCACTTCGCTTTCCAGGGCGCGGTGGGAAGTGCGGCAAATCCGTGGCTGCTGCTGGAATCGAAGCTCGAGGGCGGCGCCGTTCCAGCCATTGCCGACGCCAATTCGCTTGACTACTCACTGCATCGGAAGCTGGGCGAGGAGTTCGAACTGGCCGGGGTGCGGTACCGGATCGTGGCGGCGCTCCAGGACAGCGTGTTTCAAGGCGAGCTCATCATCTCGGAGGAGAACTTCCTGCGGCTGTTCCCGGACTCGCAGGGCTACCGGTTCTTCCTCTTGAACACTCCGCCGGGGAAAGCGGACGAGGTCGCACGCACGCTGGCGGCTGCCCTTTCCGGTTACGGATTTGACATTCGGCCTACCGCGGCGCTGCTGGCCAGTTTCCACAGAGTTGAGAACACGTACCTCTCGACGTTCCGCGCGCTGGGCGGTCTCGGGATGGTGCTGGGCACGGTGGGGTTGGCGGCGCTGCTGATGCGGAACGTGCTCGAACGGAGAAGAGAACTGGCCCTGCTGCGCGCGGTCGGGTACCGCCGGCGGCATCTCTTCCTGATCGTGCTGGCGGAGAACGCATTCCTTCTGCTGATGGGATTGGCGACCGGCGCCGTCTGCGCCGCGCTCGCCACGGCGCCGGCGGTTGCCGCGCGCGGCGGTCATGTGCCGATCATGTCGTTGGCCGTTCTGCTGGCCCTGGTGGCGGCCACCGGAATCGCGTCGTCGGCGATTGCTACCGCAGTGGCTCTCCGCTCTCAGCTACTCGACGCGCTGAAGTCGGAGTAACGTCGCCCTTCTTAAGCCCGGAGGGCGAAAGACGGTAGCCCACGGCGCCAGCCGTGGGTCCGTGCGACGTCGAGCATAGCCCCGGAACGGGGCGTAAGAATTTCTTCGGCGAGGAAGCCTTTCGCCCCGTTCCGGGGCTTGCCAGTCGTTCCTGCCATTCCCAAGGCTCACGCCTTGGGCTACTTTCTTCCGCCCTCCGGGCTTGCCCGGTCAGCACTAAGTTGGAGCGTATGGGGCATGCCCGGCCCAGCGGCTTGCGCTCCGGAGGCCGGTTGGTCAGATGACCATATCGTCTGTTATCATGAGAATCATGACGGAGCGCGTATTGAGTGCGTCCGAGTTCAAGGCCAAATGCCTCGCCTGCCTCGGCGAGATCGAACAATTCGGGGAGGCTATCACCATCACGAGGCGGGGTGTCCCCGTGGCTGTGCTCGGCCCTGTAAAGCGCTCCGGACGGAAGTCGCCCCGCAACAGTTGGGCAGGCAAGGGCAAGATCCTGGGTGACATCGTGAACGTGGATACATCGGCCTTGTGGGAAGTTACCGGACCGGGATAGGAGCCGCCCCCCCTGCTGCCACGTTTACTGTTGGATACGCACGTTCTGATTCGATGGCTGGTCGAAGCCAGAAAGCTCTCCCGGTCACAACTGCGTGCGCTCGAATCGGCCGTCCGAAGGGGCGAGCCAGTGGCCCTCAGTGCCGTCAGCCTGCTGGAAATCGCCGTTCTCGCAAGCGGAGAAAAACCGGCGCTGAAAATCGACCTGGACGAATTCTTCCGGGACTTGAGTGCCAATCCGATCTTTCGCATCGTTCCGTTGACTTACGAAGTGGCCCTGGATGCCGCCTCGCTGAGTGCTTTGCGGGATCCTGCCGACCGGGCCATTGCCGCCACGGCCCGCGTCCACCGCCTCCGGCTGGTGACCTCGGATCAACGCATCATTGAGTCCCGGCTTGTCCAAGTAGTCGAATAGGCTTATCGCCCGAAGCAGTATAGCCGGCCATCCTGCGAACCGATCACCACACGGCCTGCGGCTATCGCGGGAGAAGCCGAGAGCGGCGCGCCGGCTTCGAAATCCCAAAGCTTTTTCCCGGCGGCCAGATCCAGCACGTAGAAATGGCCGTCATTGGAGCCGATGTACACGCGGCCGTCCGCGATGGCGGGAGAGGAATCGACGCGGGCCTTGGTTGCGAACGTCCAAATTGCTTTGCCGGTGGTTGCGTTCAGGCAATGCACCAGCTTGTCCCGGCCGCCAACAACGATGCGGTCGCCGGCCGCGGCCGCCGAGGAGTAGAACGGGAACTGGGCGGCCTGGCGCAGGTATCGCCATAGAATGCGTTTCCGGCTTACGCTGGCGCCGACCACTTCGTTGTTGAAATTGCCAAACCATGCCCAGTCGCCCAGCAACGCAGGAGAAGCGCCGGAGGGGCCGCCGGCGGGGAAGCGCACCACTTCCTTGCCGTCGGCCAGGCGGATTCCGTGGAAGATTTCGTCGCAGCCGGAGACGTACGCGACGCCGCCCTCGAGCGCGGGAGTCCCATGCACGTAGCTGCCAGTCGTGAACTTCCAGATGAGCTTGCCATCGCGCCGCGAAAGGCAGTAGAGGTTGCCGTCGTAGGAGCCGATCAGCAACCGGTCTCCGGCGATCACCGGCGACGAGCGGATTTCGGCCTCGGTCTTGAATGTCCACAGGGCTCTGCCGTTGGCCGCATTCACTGCGTGCAGGACGCCATTCAAGTCGCCCACATAGACGATTCCCTCGTATACCAACGGAGAGGATTCGCCGATGGAATCGGTGGCGCGGTACTTCCAGCGCAGCTTTCCGGTTTGGAGGTCGATAGCCAGCAGATCCTTCGATTGCGACCCCACGTAGACCGTGCCGGCGGAAATCGCGGCGGAGGATTCGATCGAGTCGCCGGCGTCATAGCTCCAGAGCAGCTTCAGATTTGCCGGAACGGAACCGGTGGCGACGCCCGTCATTTGCGGGTTTCCGCGGAACTGCGGCCAGTCATCCGCCGCGCTCAGGAGGCCCACGACGAAAAACAAGAGCAACGGGCAAGCTAAAGCATGTCCCACCAAGGAGCCCGATTTCTTCATTGGTGGGGCATGCTTTAGCTTGCCCTCGGAATTCGAAACTGCATTCATGAACGGTGCGCTTACGGCTTCCGGGCAATCGCGAAAAGCTGGTTCCGGTTCGTCACAAACAGGGTTCCATTCGCCGGAACCGGAGTGGAGTAGACGTTGCTCCCCATGTTCATGGTGGCGATCAGCTTCTCCTGTTTGCCCGCTTCCATCACCAGCACGTCGCCGTCTTCGTCTCCCAGGTACACTTTTCCATCGATCACCATGGGCGAGCCCCACACGGCAGAGAGGGTGTCGTGCGTCCAGTACGGCTGGCCGGTATTCACGTCCAGGCAGTGGAGATAGCCGGTAAAATCGGCATAGAACAGGAGCCCGCCGTAAATGGCGCCAGTCGAAATCGAGCGCTTGATTTTGTCGAATTGCCAGAGCCGGCCGCTGGCAGTGATGTCGCCGCGCTTGGTGGCGTCGATGGCATAGAGATGCCCGGGGCCCTGGCCGCTTTCGGGGTCCTGGCCATTGGCGATGAACACCTTGTTCTGCCAGATCACCGGCGTGGCGACGATCTCGTTGCGCGTCTTCGGCCAAACCGAATCCTTGGGGTTGGTGTCGAACTCCCACAGTTTCTTGCCGGTGAGAGCCTCATAACCGCGCACCCAGCCATCGCCTTCGCCAATCACCACCTGCACCACGCCGCCGATGGAGCCAACCGCGGGAGAGGTCCACTGCCCGTCGAGGATTCGGTCGCCCACCTCATTCACCTGCCAGACCAGTTTGCCGGTTTCGCGATCGACCGCGATCATGGATGGCGCTTTCGGCGCAGGCACGCTTACGCGGCCCTCATTCCGGCCGTTGGAGGTGCCGGCAAAAATCAGGCCGCCGTAGGACGCGGGTGAGGAAGCCGCCTTATCGTGCGGCGACACGCCGAATTCCTGGATCATGTCGAACTTCCAGATCACCCTGGCGTTCCCTTTGCCGTCGCCGTGCACGTCCAGGCATACCAGTTCGCAACGGTTGTTCACATAGTACAGGCGGTCGCCTTCCACCAGCGGCGCGGAGCAGACTCCGGTTTCGGGCCAGTCCTTGGTGGAATCCGCGAGCTTCGGGCTGGTGTGCTGCCACAGAAAACGTCCGTCCGACTCGCGGAAACACATCAGCACGCCGCGGTCTCCGCCTTCCTGCGGGTTGCGCGCCAGCGCGTTGTTGGTGCCGACGTACACCTGTCCGCCGGCCACCACCGGATTGCCGTAGGTTTGCGAACCGAGTTTCGCCACCCACTTCACGTTCTTGTTGCTTTGGATGTCCCAGGAGATGGGGATGCCCTGCATGGAGGAGACCATGTTGCGGTCTGCCGTGCCGCCCCACATCGGCCAATCGCCGCCGGAATCGGACCCGGGCAACAGGCAGCCGGAAACCGCGAGACACAGGAGAACGGAGCGCTTCACTTGCTGCCTTCCGTGTTCCCGATGGCGAACAAATGCCTGGCCCCGCGCACGATCAGCAGATCGTCCGCCCATGCCGGAGTGGCCAGAACAGGCTCGCCAATCGGATTCTTGGCGACCAGTTCAAACTGTGGCCCCGCTTTCACGACGAAGACATCCCCATCTTCACTCGCGAGATACAGGTTCCCCGCCGCGGCGACGGGTGACGCGACAAACGAGTCCCCCTCGACGCGTTGTTGGTAGAGGCGGTTTCCGGTCTTGGCGTCATAAGCCGCCAATATACCGTTGTTGCCGAGCGTGTAAAGCAGATCGCCGTATAGAATCGGCGAGGGCAGATATGTGCCGCCGCGTTGCTTGCTCCACGCGACCCGATCGCTCGAATCCTTGCCGGCCTCGAGCGTAAGGTTGCCCGTGGATCCGATCTTGATCGCATAGATCGGTTGGATTGGCGCATAGCCCGAGGTCACGAAGATCAATCCCTGGCCCGAGACGGGGGTTGTGCAAGGGATCTCGGAATTGGGGCCCAGCGTCCACAGCTCTTTCCCGGTATCCGCGTCGTAGCCGCGAATCGCTTTGGCTCCATTCGTAACCACTTCCGTGCGGTCCTTGCCTGCGACGACCGTCGGCGTGCCCCAGGTCGGAAGTTCCGCCCGCGCCGTACGCCAGAGCTCTTTGCCGTCCTTCAGATCGAAGGCGGCGATGAACGAATCTTTCTGGCGGTCGCAGAGCACGATTACGGAGTTCTTGTAGAGCACGGGCGAACTGCCCGCTCCCCATTCCGAATCGGGGTCGAAGAACCATCCCGCATTCTGAAGCCCCAAGTCTTTCTGCCAGAGCAGCTTCCCGCCGGGCGAATAGGCGTACAGCCCTTCGGAACCGAAATAGGCGACTACCACGCTGCCATTGGCCGCGGGAGACGGCGAGGCCTGCGACGATTTTGGATGGCGCTTGGTCCTGGGAACGCCTTCGTGCGCGGTCTGTTGCCACAGCAGTTTCCCGGTGAGCTTGTCCAGCGCCATCACCTTCCACTGGTGCGGGCTGCGGTCGTTTGCCGAATCGGTGTCGCCATAAAGGCCGGTGCGGAGCTTCTGCGTGGGGTCGCTTGAGATCGCCGTGGTTACGTATACGCGGTCGCCCCAGACTATCGGCGAGGACACCGAAAGGCCCGGGATCTCCGCCTTCCAGACAATATTGGTTCCTTTCGCCGCGTCCCAGCGGATGGGCGGCTTGGCGCCCGAGCCAACGCCCGAAGCCGATGGCCCCCGGAATTGCGGCCAGTCCGCCGCCGTGGCAAGGCTGGCCGCAGCCATCGTGCCGAGAGCGAGCCAGCGCCAGGATGCGCGTCCGTGCCGGTTCATTGGGTCACCGCTTTCTTGAAACTGTAGCTGGCGCCGCCCTGCTTGAGCGTGAAGCTGGCGGAGGAATCGAAATCCACTTCGACCTGGGCCAGCGCGAATTCGAAATGCGTCGCGCTCTTGGGTTTAAGCGCAAACTCGGGTTGGCCGGTGGCCTGCATGTACAGCTTGCCTTCTTTCGAAAAAACTTTAATGTCGAGCGGGATCTTGTCGGATTTGTAGGTGCCCGCATATGCCTCGAGCGTCTTGGCATCCACCACGAAGGCCGGCGCCGGTTCGTGCGCTCCCGCCTTTTTCAATAGGGCGGCGACCTCCTTCCGATTGCCGCCGAGCGCCGCCTCATAGCTCTTGTCCAATGCCGGCTGGCTCGGCTTGCCGGTCTCCAGAAAAGCCTCCACCAGATCGGCATTGCCGGTTGCCGCCACCGATGCCAGAATTGCGTCGGGATTCGCCGTTTCTTTGCGGATCAGCAGTTTCGCCACGCCATAGTGCTTGCGCATGAGGACAAAATCGAGCATCGACGCATGGTAGAAAGTGTCGCGAACGTCCGGATTGGCGCCCTTGTCCAGTAGAAAACGGACCACCTCCTCGCGGCCGTTCATGGCCGCCAGGTACAGCGGCGTTTGGCCGTACGCGGTCTTCGTCTCCAGCGCCGCGCCTTTCCCGATCAGTGTCTGGACGGCGGACAAGTCGCCCGTGCGCGAGGCTTCGAGCAAGTCCTCGTTGACGTCCCCGGCACCGAAGCCAAGGGACGCCGCGAAAATCAGTAATGCGATTCTGTGCATTCCGCTCACCGCTTGATGTCGTAACAGTAAAGATTGTTCTGCTCCCGCAGGTAGAGTTGGCCGTTGGCGATTGCCGGCGGGGTCCATGTGTTGAAGGGGCCGCGCGGGATCTCGAACCGCGAGACTTCCTTGTAGGCGGCGGGCGTGGGGTCGATCAACCCGACCGCGCCATCCTCGCCCATGCAATAGAGGCGCTGGCCGGCATAGATGCAATTGCCTTTGCCGACGCTGCGATTCCGCCACGCAACCTTCCCCGTTTTGAATTCCATGGCGGTGAGGATTTCACTCGAAAAACCGTAAAGGTAGTCCCCCACCAGCACCGAGGTGGTGTAGTGGTTGCGCATGTCCCGGTTGAAATACGCCTCGGCGGTCTTGCCGTCCGGGGTGGGCTTGAGCAGCACGCAACCCGTGCCGTAATCGGTCGAAAAAAACACGGCCCCATCGTTGGCGATTGGGGTGGCGATGTTCGCCACGCGGTTGGCGACTCGGGGGTATCGCCACAGCAGCGCGCCATCCTTGGCGTCCAGCCCGATGGCAGCCTCCGCGGTGAGCAGCGCCAGAGCGTGCGTGCCGCCGATATCGAGCGCAATCGCGGAGGAATAGCCGGCTCGATCGTTCTGCGACTTCCATACGAGGTTGCCGGTGCTCTTGTTCAGGGCCACCACAGCCGCCGCGGGACCGCCGGGCATGACGATGAGGCGGTCGCCATCCACCAGCGGCGATTCGCTGTACCCCCAGTTCGGCTCCCGGCCGGCGAATTGCTCGACCAGATTCAACTCCCAAACGCGTCTGCCGCTGGCAGTTTCCAGGCACACCAGTGTGCCATCGGCGGACAAGGCGTACAAGCGCGCGCCGTCCACCGTCGGCGTACCCCGGGGACCATGCCCGCGCTCCCCGTTGAAAGCCTTGCCGGCCGCTGTCTTCCAAAGCTGCCTGCCGTTATGAACGTCGTAGGCCATCACGAACTGCTGCCCACCCCGCTGGCCCTGAACGTAGAGACGATCGCCGGCGATGGCAGGCCCGGAATAACCATCCCCCAAATCCTGCGCCTTCCAGAGCAGGCGCGGCCCGTCTTTAGGCCACGAGTCGAGCAAGCCCGTCTCGGCCGACTTTCCATCGCGATTCACACTGCGCCACTGCGGCCAATCGGCCGCCGGCGCAATGACGCCGGAGATAAGCAGAATCAGACCGAGATGTCTGGGCATGTCGAGAGGTTAACTTATTGCCGCACATGGCGCAACGTGGGCAAACACGGGCAAGCTAAAGCATGCCCCACCAACAGCTTCGCGTACCGCCGGGTGGGACATTTTCTAGGTTGCCCCGGCCTCACAAACTGTTGTTCTTTTCAACAAAAAGGACCTGAAAAGCTGTAAAATGTAGCTAGATATGCTCACGCGGCGTGGTTGGATTATCGGTGCCGGCTCATTAGGGGTTTCCGCGCTGCTGCCGGCGGCGCAAGGGACAGACTGGCCGCAGTTTCGCGGGGCGGATCGCAGCAATGTCTCTAGGGAAACTGGACTATTGCATAAATGGCCAGCGGCCGGACCGAAACGCCTGTGGTCGGTACCTGTGGAACAGGGGTATGCCGGCGCGGCCATCGTCCGGGGCCGTGTCTACCACCACGATTACGACGTGAAAAAGTCGGAGTGGATCGCCAACTGCCGCTCGCTGACCGACGGCAAGCAGATCTGGCAGTTCCGGGAAGCTCGCGAGATTCGTCCCAACCACGCCATCACGCGGACGGTTCCGGCGGTAGACGGCAGGTTTGTGATTTCGCTCGATCCGAAAGCCGTGCTGCATTGCCTGGATGCCAAGACGGGCAAGCAGCTCTGGCGCAAGAGCCTGGTCGAGGAATACAAATCCACCATCCCATCGTGGTACAACGGCCAGAACCCGCTGCAAGAAGAAGACCGGGTGATTGTGGCAACCGGCGGAGCGGCCATCATGGTTGCGCTCGAAAAGGCTACCGGCAAGGAGATCTGGCGCACGCCGAATCCGGGGCAAGTGATGATGTCGCACGCTTCGGTGATGCCGGCCGTGCTGGGCGGGGTCAGGCAGTATCTCTATGGAACGCTGGCCGGACCGCTGGGCGTTGCCGCCAGGGATGGCAAGCTGCTGTGGGCGTTTCACCGCAAGTTCAACGTGGCCGTGGCGCCGTCGCCCATCGCCGCCACCGACGAACTGGTGTTCATGACCGCCAGCTATGACGCGGGCAGCGTGATGGTTCGGGTGCGGCGCACCGGAGACGTCTTCAAAGCCGAGAGCGTCTTCGACATGCAGCACAACGAGTGGAACTCCGAGGTGCACACGCCAATCGTCTACAAGGGCCACCTGTTCGCCGTCGGGAAAAAGAAGCGCGGCTTGTTCACTTGCCTGAGTTTGGACGGCAAGGAGGTCTGGACCAGCGAGGGGAAAGCCTCGTTCGGCCTGGGCGGCTTTCTGCTGGCGGATGGCATGTTCTTCGTCATGGATGGCGACACGGGCAAACTGCACTTGATCGAGGCGAGCACGGCCGGGTACAACGAATTCTCGAGCTCCCCGGTTCTTTCGGGAGAGGAAGTCTGGGGGCCGATGGCATTGTCGGACGGCAAGCTGGTGGTGCGGGATTTGAACCAGATGATATGTCTTGACGTTAGAGGATGATGGGGGAGAGGAGATCGCGCCATGCAATACCGGCACGTTCAGGTCATAGGCGGCAAGGGCGCTCCCGACGGATTCACCACCGCGTTGCGGGGCATCGCGGTTGACGCTCGCGGGCAGCTCTATGCCGCCGGCGACGCCGAAATCAAGGTCTTCGATGGCGCCGGCCGGCTCAAGAAGCGATGGCCGGCCGCGGGCGCGGTGCACTCTGTCGCGGTGGCCAGCGACGGGGCGGTATTCGCCGGCCAACTCGGGCAAATCGAGATTTTCGATGGCACTGGAAAGCTCCTCAACACCTGGCGGGACGAAAAACTGCTCGGCCGGGTGACGGCCATCGGCTTCACTAAGGACAGCGTGTTGGCTGGGGATGCGGGCGGCCGCGCCATCCGGCGCTTCGACCGCAGCGGCAAATTCGTCAACAACATCGGCAAAGACAACCCGTTAAGCGGCCTGCTGACCCCGAATGGCGTGGTGGATTTCGCCGTGGACGCGCATGACACAATCTACGCAACCAACCCGGGAAAGCATCGCGTCGAGCGGTATACGCCGGGCGGCGAGTTGCTCGGCCACATAGGGCGGTTCGACGGGATCGATCCGGCGGGATTCACCGGTTGCTGCAATCCGACCAACGTGGCGGTCCGCGACCAAATCTTCACCACGGAAAAGGCCTCGCCGCGCGTCAAAGCTTATGATTTCACCGGGAAACTGCTGGCGGTGATCGCGACGGATCTGTTCGACGCCAACTGCAAGAACATGAGCATTGCGGTGGATGCGCGCAACCGCGTCTATGTCGTCGATACGGTGAAGCTCGAGATCTTTGTTTTCGAACCGGCGATTGTATGAGCGAAGACCTGACAAGGCGGGACCTGTTCGCCAAGGTGGCACGCGGGACCGTGCTGGCCACGCTGGCCGGGGGCGCGGTCTTCCTGGTCAAGAAGGCCAACGGGCAGGTGGTGTGGCAGGTGAATGCGTCGCGCTGCATCAACAGCCGGCTGGGCGAGGTCGGCGTGGAGGCGTGCAATCTCTGTACCACCGAGTGCGTGGTGGCGCTGTCGGCTGTCCGCGCGGTCAATGAGTATTCCAAGTGCGGCCGCTGCAACATCTGCCCGGCGTACTTCAACATCACCAGCGCGGTGAACGAACTGGGGCAGCCCAGCGAGAAGCTGTGCCCGCGCGACGCGATCGCCCGCAAACCGATCGGCAAGGTGGATCCCGAAGACCCGGCCAACAACTTCTACGAGTACATCATCGACGAGGAAAAGTGCGATGGCTGCGGAAAGTGCGTTATGCAATGCAAGGATCCGCTGGGTTTGGGGTCGATCACCTTGCGGATTCGCTATGACAGGTGCGTCAATTGCAACTCGTGCTCCATATCGAGGGCGTGTCCGCAGAACGCCCTGATGCAACTGCCGGTCGAACAGGCACTCCGGCCGTCCGTGCTCCAGCGAACGGGATAGCATGAGCGTGCTTCCACAGCTCGGGCGCCGGGCATGGGCTCTTGCGCTGCTCGCCCTCATACTAGGCGCCGTCCGGAGTGCGCCGGCTCAGGCAATCGATTACCAGCGTCCGGTGGAAACGGCTCCCCAGGCGGATGCCATTGGCGGCGGCTACCAGACGCCCGCGGTGCAGAAGCCGAAACCGCGGGACTACTGGCTACAGGTGCTGGATGTGGTGGCGTTGGCCGCCGCGATGGGGGTCTCGGTCTGGCTGGTGCTCAGGCGGCGCAGCCGAAAATGGCTGGTGGCGATCGCCATCGGCTGCCTCGGGTATTTCGGCTTCTACCGCGAGGGCTGCATCTGCCCGGTCGGATCGCTGCAGAACGTGGTGGTGGCCATCGTGGATCCCAAGTATTCCATCCCGATCGTGGTGACGGCGACCTTCGTTTTGCCGCTGGTAGTGGCGTTGTTTTTCGGCCGCGCTTTCTGCGGAGGCGTTTGCGCGCTGGGCGCGATTCAGGAACTGGTGGTGCTGAAGCCGGTCCAGGTGCCGCGGCGGCTCGACAATGCGCTGGGCTTGCTGAAGTATGTGTACCTGGCGACGGTGATCCTGTTCGCCGTGAAGCCGGCATTGGGGCGCGATTTTTTGATCTGCCGGTTCGACCCGTTTGTGGGCTTCTTCCGGCGAACGGGCACGCCGCACATGCTGCTGCTGGGCGGGGCATTTCTGGTGGTGGGCATGTTCGTGGGACGGCCCTATTGCCGCTACCTGTGCCCGTATGGCGGACTGCTCAACTGGTGCGCGCGGCTGGCCCGCCGCGGTGTGTCGATCACGCCGGACAGGGAACTGGATTGCGGCCTGTGCGCCGGGGCTTGCCCCTACGGCGCCATCGAGCGAATGCGGGCTGTTGGCCGGAATTGTCTGTACTGTGCGCGATGCTATTCCTGGTGCCCCAACGATCGCGAACTGGCGCACGCCAAGGCGGCATTGGTCCAGGTGTCCGGAGCGACGCCGTCATGATCGGCGAAGGACAGCGCTCCATCGCGCGAACCGGGAGCCTGATTGCCGGCGCATTGGTCGCGTTGTCGGTGGCCATTCTGCTCACGGACTACGTGGTGGCCAGCCGGCGGGCGCCGGGCGACGACAAACTCATCCGGGAGTTGCAGCGACAAACCAGAAACGATGCATCCTTTGCACCCAGACTGGCCGCCGAGCAGAAAAGAGTTACGGCTGCGCGGCTCGCCCGGAAGAGCCGGGACAACGCCGTTGCGTGGGCGCTGATTTCGGCGGCAAGCGCGTTCCTTGCGTTTGCCAAGCGAGTGGTGAGGCGGGAGAAACCTGCGGCGCCTGCTGTGCGGGGCGGAGGCGATGGCAAGAGCGCGACCGGGGGGTCGCGCGCGGACGGGCCCAGAGGGCACCCCGTCCGCCCCACTTTGCCGCCTGAGCTGGATCTGAGCTTCGTGGACCGAATGGTGTGCGAAATCGGCCGCGGCAGAGAAGCGGCCATTCCGTTGCTGCAAGCCATTCAGGCCCACTATCGCTATCTGCCGGATGAGGCTCTGCGCCGACTCTGCGAGCTGACCGACATCACGCCGGCCGAGGTCGCGGGCACGTCGTCGTTCTATGCCAGGTTCCGCCGCTCGCCGGTGGGCGAGCATATCGTCCGCGTCTGCCACGGGACGGCTTGCCACGTATCCGGGGCGCGCCAGATCACCGAAGAACTGCGCCGTTATCTGGCGATCCCCGATGGCGAAGACACCGATGCCGCGCGCCTGTTCACGCTCGACGAGGTAGCCTGCCTGGGTTGCTGCAGCCTGGCGCCGGTCCTGATGGTGGATGGCCACACGGCCGGCAAGCTGACCCCCGCCACCGCGTGTGACGCGCTGAAACTCGCCGAGCGGAAAGAGCTGCCGGCATGAGGCGCGTCGCGGTCGAGATTCGGGTCGGCCTCGGTTCCTGCGGCGTCGCCAGCGGCGCCGAGCCGGTGCGCGATGCGCTCGAACGGGCGGCGAAGGAGGCCGGCGCCAACGGCATCGTTAAGACGGTCGGTTGCAATGGGATGTGCCACCGCGAGCCGCTGGTGGAAGTGGTCGAATCGGACGGCGCCGTCGCGCTGTATGGCAATGTGACCGCGGAGACCGCCCAGCAGATCGCCCGCAGGCATATCCGCCCCAGACACGTTTCTACTTGGGTGCGATGGAGAGTGGACGGACTGAAGGGTTCGCAGGCGGGGTACCCTCTGGGTCCGCCTGTCCCACCTTGGGGATACGGGACTTCCAGATGTGGAGGGCTTGGCCGCGGAAAGTGGTGGATGCGCCGGGCCAGGGCTGCAAACCGCGCACGCGATTGTGAATCGACTGCGCGGGCTGGCTCCAGTCCACGATCCCATCTTCTTTCTTCAGCAGGCGTGCGTAGGTGGCCTGCGATGAGTCCTGCTTCTGAGGAACGATAGTCCCGGCCGCCAGGCCGGCGAGCGTTTCCACTAGCAGATCCGCGCCCATGGCGGCCAGGCGTGCCCCGAGCTCGACGGCGTTCTCATCCGGCCCGATCTCGGT
>JBAVIH010000098.1:0-34264 GCA_049686695.1 Bryobacteraceae bacterium
GCTACGGGCCGGGTGTGTCCATAATACGACCGCCTCAGGTGCTCCAGGATGTGACGTGCCTCCATGGGTTGCTGTTTTCCTAGACGAAAGCCAGCAAGCCGATGTTACCGCTTTCGGCGTCTGCGCACCCGGGAAGATCGAGAAGAAAATGGAACTTCGCTGAAGCGGCGTTCCCGGCTTGTCCGCCGCCAGCATAACCGCGCTTCCCACGGTATAATTGTCCTCTGGTGTTTGACGGTTGTTCGATGAAAGTGGAGAAGACCGGACTAATGAAACAAGTATTCCGCACGAGACAATCCCCTCTGCCCGTTCTGGCCGGAGGACTGATTCTGGCGCTGGCTCTGGCGCCATTGGGCTGCAAACGCGAGCAAAAGAACGTCGGGGTGGTGTCGCCCGAAAGCGAGGCGACGGCGCTCGCTTCCACCGTGAAAGCTTCGGAAACCAGCCATGAGCCGCAGCTCCTGGACGGCTTCTACGGCGTCGAAGCCAACGCCTGGCGCTGGACCGGCAAGCAGTTCAGCGTGCTGCTGCGCACGCCCATCGGCGCGGCGCAGAGCGGCGCCAGCCTGTCCGTGGCGCTCAGCGTGCCCCAGGTGGCCATCGATCATTCCAAGTCGGTGACCCTGACGGCATCGGTGGAAGGCACGCCGCTGCCGCCGGAAACCTACACGAAGTCCGGTCAGTACGAATTCAAACGCGACGTCCCGGCTGCGGCATTGAGCAAGCCGGCGGTGCGCATCCAGTTCTCGCTGGACCATTCGATTCCGCCCACCGGCGCCGAACGGCGCGAGCTCGGCATCATCGTCACCTCGGTCGGACTGCAACCGAAGTAGGGATTCGTCCGCGTCGATTGCCACTGGATCGCGGCAGGTCCGTCCCGAGATCGGCGCCTGCCACCCAAGAGCGCTACTCTGCTCGGAGAGTAGAGGAAAGGGGCAACAGCACATGATGAGACGGTGTTCGCTTCTGTTCGCCGGCGCGGTTTGCGCGAGCCTTGCAATAGCGCAGCCTGCAACCAAACCGCTGTTGATCGAGCACGTGCGGGTGTTCGATGGAACCCGCGTTCTCGAAGACACCGGCGTCCTGGTCGAAGACGGGGTGATTCGTTCGGTCGGCCGGAACATCGCCGCCCCGGTTGGCGCGGATGTGGTGGATGGCGCCGGGAAGACCCTCCTGCCGGGTCTGATCGACGCACACATCCACACCATAGTCGAAGCCAGCCTCAAGCAGGCGCCCATCTTCGGCGTAACCACCGACCTGGATATGTTCACGCTTCCCACGGTCGCCGCCGGCATCAAGAAGCAGCGGGCGGAAGGTCGTCTGCTCGACTACGCGGACCTGCGATCATCCGGTTACCTGGCGACCGCTCCGGGCGGCCACGGGACCGAATATGGCATCAAAGTCCCCACCATCGCGAAGCCGGAAGAAGCGCAGGCATGGGTTGACGCGCGGATTGCCGAGGGTTCGGACTATATCAAAGCCGTTTACGATGACGCCCTCGAGTACGGATACGGCAAGGCCGCGCCGACCCTTAGCAAAGAGACTTTGAAAGCTCTGGCCGTGGCGGCGCACGCGCGCGGAAAACTCCTCGTGGTTCACATCGGCACGCTGCAACAGGCCATCGACGCGATTGAGGCGGGCGCCGATGGGCTGGCTCACCTGTTCATCGGGCCGGCTTCCAGCCAGGATTTTCCTAGACTGGCCGCCTCGCACCATATCTTCGTCGTCGCCACCTTGACCGTGTTGCAGACCGAGTGCGCCAGCGGCTTCGGCGCGGGGCTGGCCGCCGACCCGCGCCTCAAGCCGTACCTGCCTCCGGCCGAGGACGCCGCCTTGAGGGGGACTTTCGGCTTGCCTGCGAAGCTCAGTTGCGACGGCGCCTATGAAGCCGTCCGCCAACTGAAAGCCGCGCAGGTGCCGATCCTCGCCGGCACGGATGCCGGAAACCCGGGCACAACCGAAGGCGCCAGCCTGCACGGCGAACTCGAATTGCTGGTGCGCTCCGGCCTGACCCCGTTGGAAGCCCTGCATGCCGCCACGGCCGCCACCGCGGCTGCGTTCCACCTCGATGACCGCGGGCAGATCGCAGCCGGTAAGCGCGCCGACCTGTTGCTGGTGAACGGCGATCCGACCGCCGACATCCGCCAGACCCGCGACATCGTCGCCGTCTGGAAGGACGGTCACCAGATCGATCGCGCAGCCTGGAAAGCTTCGGTCGCAAAACAAGTTGAGGACGAGGCCAAGGCGAGGAGCGCTCCGCCGCCGGTGGGCTCGGAATCCGGCTGGATCAGCGATTTCGAACAGGAAGGCGCGCCGCAGGCGAGGTTCGGCGCGGGTTGGTCCATTTCCACCGATAAGATGGCCGGCGGAAAGTCAGTGGCGAAAATGGAGATCGCCCCCGGTGGAGCGGAGGCAAGCAAGAGTTATCTGCTGGTGACCGGCGAAGTCATCGCGGGCTATGCGTTCCCCTGGTCGGGCGTGCTGTTTTCGCCGGGCTCCAACATCATGGCGCCGGCGAATCTCTCCGCCAGGAAGGCCATCCAGTTCTGGGCCAAGGGCGACGGCCACACCTATCAGGTCATGCTGTTTTCCCGGCGGCTCGGCTTTCGCCCAATGACGCAGACGTTCGTAGCCGGACCCGAGTGGAAACAGTTCACCCTGCCGTTTGCGAGCTTCGGCGGCACCGACGGCAGCGACATCATGGGGATCGCCTGGACCGCCGGGCCGCAGACCGGCGCCTTCACGCTTGGTCTCGATAACATCCGCATCGAGTGACGGACCGTGTGCCTCAGCGCACGCCCTCATCTCCCCATGCTTTGCTTTGCTCCCGCGCGCCGTGAAATACGTGCAGAATCTGCATGGTCCGGGACCGGCCGGTTCGGTAGTAGATCATGTAGTTTCCGGCCGGAAACTTCCGCACGCTGGCTCCGAACTGCTCGGCCGCCACACCCGCCATCGGCAACCCTGACAGCGTAATGACGGTCTCCAGAATGACGGCTACGATCCGAGCCGCTGCGGCCTCACCAGCTTCGGCGGTCCAATAGTCGGAAATTTGTTGTAGATCTCGCCGGGCGGAGCGAGTGAGGCTGTAACGGAACTTCATCCGATCTTCGAACGGCGCGCCAACTTCTGGGCGGAGGCCGCAGCCAGATCCCTGGCAACTCCTCGAAGACCGTCAACATCGTATGTCTCGTAACGGCCCGCTTCGATGTCCAGAATCCCTTGCCGCACCCCGCGCCGGATTCCGGCGCGCTGGCCATTGGTGAGGCCGGCTTCAAAATCTTCCAAGCCCGCCCGGATGGTCTTGGCGGCCTCGGCTTCCTGCATATGCCGGATCGCGTCCCGCACCACTTCACTGATGTTCGTGTAGTGGCCGCCTTTCACCTTGGCGCGGATAAACCTGGCCATCCGCGGCGAAAGCGAGACGTTCATTTGCTCGATTGCCATCCTCGGGCTCCTCACAATCCGGTATCAATTATTTTCTCACAACTCGGACAGTCAATAATAGTCCGTTATTGACTTCCACCACAGTCGGCTGGCCCAGCCGGAGCGTCCGCTACTTCAACGTGTACGTCAGCCCGGTGGTGAATTGGAACGAGTTCTTCTTGAAGTCGGACGGAGGATTGTTCAAGTAGCTGTCGATCACTCCCAGCGCGATGTTCAGCCGTTTGTACGCCGGCACCGTCAACGTGATGGAAGCGTTGGCCAGCCAGTCTTTCATGATGTTCCAGGTCGGCGTCGCCGAGGCCGTTTCCGCCAGCACCACACCGTGCTTGAACTTGTGGGTGAAAGCCTCGGCGAAGTTGGACGCCGCCAGGCTTTGGTCCGAGCCGGATGCCCCAGCGAAGCTCTGATGCAGATACGTCAGGCTGGCCTTGGCGTCGAGCACGTTCGCCGCGCTCTTCACCACCGTCCAGCCGAGCCCGGCGCCGATTTGCGCCCCCAAGTCCAGGCCCTGCGAATAGTTGTGATCCAACGTCGCTTGCGCGAATCCGTACATCCGGTGCGTGGAGAAGTATTCGTCGCGTTCCAGGCCGCCGTGGATGATATCGGTTTTGATTTCGGGGGCGCCGGGCTGCTTGACGGTGCCATCGGCGAAGTTGAAATCCACCAGCGTGCGGTCGCGCGGATCCAGCCAACCTTCAATCGGAACCGCCCGCGCCAAGTCGAACCCCCCGTTGAAGGTGCGGCTTTGCTGGGTGGCCTCCACCAACGCAATTCCGGCGTGAATCGCGCCGATCCAGTTTTCCCCAAAACCGGGGCTGTGCATCACCTGCTGTTCGAACTCGGTGGATTCGATGACGTGGGTCGCGTCCGCCACCGCAACCGTTTCGGGCGCCGCACCGGGAGCGGGAGTCACCGCGATCTGCTTAGCGGTGGCGTCCAGGCTGCCCTTGGGCAACTTGGATGTATCCGAACTGCGGCCCAGCTTGATGTCCTTGCCGACCACGGTATACGGGCCGGCGGCGTGCAGTTCCTTCACCTTGCTCCAGGGGATGGTGACTTCGCCCAGTATGTCGCTCTTGAATCTCAGGTCGCCGCCGTTGGAGCGTATGAAGTGCCCCACCAATTTCTCATCGTCGGTCAGGACCAGCGTGTCGGGCGCCGGCTTGGGCGGAGGCGTTTGCGCCAGCAAGTTGGCGCGCGGCACGGCCAGCCATGCCGCCAGTCCCAGACCGGCTATCATCAGGTGTCGCGTATGGTTTCGCATAAGTGCTGTTCCTACAGAATACATGGACCGGCGGGGAATGGAAACCGGCTCAGGGTTGGCGCTCCGGCGCCGCGCCGCGGCTTCCCAGGTACACATCGTGCAGCCGCAGAAGGCCCAGCGCGCGGCCGCGATCGTCCACCACCGGCAGGGCGGAAATCTGCGAGGCGCGCCGTTCCATCCGCTCCAGCGCGGCCGCCAGGCTGGCGTCCGGATCGATGGTTACCGGATTGGCCGTCATGATGTCCGCCGCGCGCAGGCCGCGAATGTCATCGTAATGCGCCAGCGCGCGCCGCAAGTCGCCATCCGTGATAAAGCCGGCCAGGCATCCATCCGGAGTGACCACGCACGCTCCGCCCAGCGGCAGGCGCGTCATGGCGATGATCACCTCTTTTATGGAAGTCTCCGGCGGCACCATCACGGCTTCCCCCGCGCCGTGCATGGCTTGCCGCACCGAAGTCCGCAGATTGCGCCCCAACTGGCCGCCGGGATGGTAGCGGCCGAACTGCTCGGGCGTAAAGCGGCGTGCACGCATCAGCGCAATGGCCAGCGCATCGCCCACCGCCTGGGCGGCCATCGCGCTGGCGGTAGGCGCCAGGTTGTGCGGATCGGCTTCGCGCTCGACCGTTGCATCCAGCAGCACGTCCACCAGCGCAGCCAGCGGCGACGACGTGGCGCCCAGAATGCCGATCAGCGGCGAATGAAAATCGCGCAGCAGCGGAACCAGCGACAGCAACTCCGCCGAACTGCCGTTCTTCGACACCAGTACGGTGGGATCGCCCGGAGTGTAGATGCCCATATCGCCGTGCGCGGCTTCGGCCGGATGCAGGAAGACCGCCGGCGTGCCCGTGCTCGAAAGCGTGGCCACCAGCTTGCGCGCCACGTGCCCCGATTTGCCGATGCCGGTGACCAGCACCTTGCCCGGATGCGCCAGGATCAGCTCCACCGCCCGCACCAGCGCCCCATCCAGACGCGCCGCCGCCTGCGTCACCGCGCGCGCTTCGATCTCCATGGCCGTGCGCGCCGCCGCCAGCCACTCACGCTGCTCCGCTTCCTCCGCCATCGGGAAACACCATCATCGCACGCAGCGGTAGCGCCGGCGGTCTTGCCGCCGGTGTCTTTTACAAACGGTTCCTACCTTCCCCGCCCCGTTTTGGCGTCTAATAAACATATGCGCTCTTTGCTTGCCCTGCTGTCTGTTCCCTGTCTGCTCTCGGCTTCCATTCTTCCGGAGACGATCGGCCCGGCCCACCGCACCGGCGAGTCGCAGCCCACCCTGACCGACCGCGCGGTTTGGGACGAATACGGACTCAAGGCCTGGGAGACCGCGACGTATAAGTCGGCTACGGCCAGCTTCACCGTCACCGCGTGGCAGCTTGCCGACCCCACCGCCGCGCTGGCGGCCTTCGACTGGCAGCGTCCCGAGGCCGCCAAGCCATCCAAGCTCGCCCCGCTCGCGGCAACCACCCGGGATGGCCTGCTGTTCGCCCACGGCCAGTACTTGCTGGCCTTCGCCGGCTATCTGCCGGCGGCCGACGAGTTGGCCGCGCTGAACCAGGCGCTGAACAACGTCGACACCACCGCGCTGCCGGTTCTGCCCGGCTATCTGCCCGCCGAAAATCTGATTCCCAATAGCGAGCGATACATCACCGGCCCGGCCAGCCTCGCCCGATTCCTGCCGGCGATTTCGCCTTCCGTGGCTGGCTTCCACTTCGACGCCGAGGCTCAGTTGGGCGTTTTCCATAGCTCTAAGGGGGCCATGCCGCTGGCCATCTTCAATTACCCGTCGCCGCAAATCGGCATGCGGAAGGTTCCCGATTTCGAGCAACTGCCCGGCGCCATGGTCAAACGCAGCGGGCCGCTGGTCGCGGTACTGCTAGACCCACCGGACCGCGATATGGCCGAGCGCCTGCTGGCCCAAGTCCGCTGGCAGGCCGAAATCACCCGGGACGAGTACGTTCCCACAGCCCGCGACAACCCCGGAAATCTGCTCTTAAGTATCTGTAAACTCATAGCGATACTGGTTCTTTTCGCGACTCTGTCCGGGCTCCTGCTGGGCGGAGCCCGTGTGCTCATGCGCATGCTTCGTCACGGGGAAGAACCCGAGGCAATGATCAGCCTGCACTTGAATTGAGCTGCGGTGCTTTTTTGTAAATTGCCTGATATGTGCGTATTGGAAAGAAATCCTCAGGCTGTTTGGGGGCCTTTTCGTCCCTTCCGCTACCGTTGTAAGATTTCGCGATTGCTGCAAGTTGGGGCATACGAGCATCTTACGGGCACAAAAAACATGCCGGATTTCCGCTTGACTCAGAGGCCGGGAGGAAATAAGATCCAACTACCAAAGTTTTTGGCGGATTGCGATTCCGTCGAAACTGATTCTCCCATCGAACATCACCCCCTGGTAGAACAGGGGGGATAAGAAATGCTCACCTCTCTTCGGGGGTGAGCATTTCCGTTTTGGGCCCCTTTTTCGAGGGCTTGGGGCCTCGCCAGCTTCCCTGGCGGCCGGCGAGGCTTGCTCCAACGCAGCCAGGCCGGTGGTTTTCAGCCACTCACGGGCCGCGCTGGAGACGGCAACTAATTGAGAAATATACGGTTAACATTTTGGCAGTCTCCGTGCTCTCGGTCACCCGACGTGAGAAAGGGATCTGCCTTGACAACGGCGCCGGACGGCTTGACAATGGCCGAGGCCTCCGATACCATCGCATCGGAAGCGGTCCAAACCGCCTCCCACGAAACGCTTAGGGCCCGCAATGCACCAGATTGGGTGGATTTGGTGCGTTGGAGGTTAGGGAAGATGGCAACGCCGTTCGACCGCGCGACCCCGGACGTACCCAGCTTACAGATGTGCGGCCGGGGGCTTCCGCGCGTTTGTCTGACCCGAAAGCGGAACGTGCAGTGGGGAGGGACTGAAAATGCCAGGCATTGATCCGAAGACCGCGCGCTCCACTTGGGCGTACGGGGCGGTGTACACGACGGTAGCGCTGCTTTCGTGCGGCTGGGCGGCTTACGCCCAGGACCAGGGGGCGGCCGCCATCCAAAAGAAGCTGGAAGCCGAATATCAGCTCACCAAGACCACCGACGACAGGTCCGACATCGTAACGGCCGGTTCGGTCCTGGTCTTGCACAAAGACAAGGTGCTGATGGTCGCCGCGACCAGCAGCGGTAACCCGTGCATGAACACTTACCGGGACGGCAGAATTACTCCCAACGGAGCTTGTGGGCTTGGCAATAAGCTGAGACGCGTCCCGTTTGGCGGCCATATCCCCGGCGCGGACAGCGCGCCCGCCACCCGAAACTACGTATCGGGAGAGAAATTCTGGCTGACCAAAATCGACGTCAGGGAAACCGGCAAGGATCGGGGAATCGTTCTCGACTTCTTCACCGACGCGGTCAACGACGTTCGTTTCAAAGGTGTCCTGCTGATTCCGTTCGGAGCCGTGATGCCGACGCCGGATGAAGCGTTAAAGGCAGTCGCCGAAGTTATCACGGTGGCCCCTTCGGATGACAAGGCTGGCGATGACAAGGGCGGCGACAAGGGGCAGGCCGCGCCTCAAGGCGGGCAACCGGAAGCGCCCGCGCCGAGCCAGCCCGAGGCAGCCCCCGCGGCGCCGGCTCCCATCGAGGCTCCGCCGCCACCTGTCGAAGCTCCCCCGCCCCCGCCGGCCGAACCGGCGTCCATCGAAATGGGGCAAACCATCGATCAAGTTGTAGCGGCTTTGGGCCAGCCCGCGAAAAAGGCCAAGGTCGGAACCAAAGATATTTACTATTACAAGGATTTGAAAGTTACGTTCGTCAACGGAAAAGTGACGGACGTACAGTAGCCCCGTTTGGGACCAGCTCGTTAGAGCGACTGAGGAGATCTTCAATGAGTATGCATGGAGTTCGCACCCTGTTTTCCGCCAGATGCCTGACGGCATTGGCCGTGTTGTTCTTCGTCTATCCGGCGCTTCACGCCGACAAACCCAAGGCGGCGGCGCCCGCCAAAGCTGCGCCCGCCAAGGCTGCGCCGGCCAGATCGGCAAGCGGGGGCGCCAGCGCATCCCACAGCTCCAGCAGCGCATCCCATAGCTCCGGCTCGGTGAATACGTCGCACAGCAGCGGCACTTCGTCCACCGGTCATTCGGCCACTACTACCGGAGGCGCCAGCACATCCCACACCACCGGTTCGACAACCGGGTCGCACGGCGCAACGAATACATCCACTGGTCATACTGGCACTACGGGAGGCACCGGCACGTCCCACACCGCCGGTTCGACAACCGGGTCGCACGGCGCAACAGGCGCGTCCTCGGGTCATACTGGCACTACGGGAGGCACCGGCGCATCCCATGGCTCCGGCTCGACGGGCGGGCAGCATTTCGGTTCCAACTCGTCCGGCGGTCATACCAACGCAGCGGCTCACACGGGCGGCGCCAGCGGACACGGCGGGCCGACGCCCCACGGCCACACCACAATGCAGACCTCCCATGGTTCGGTTACCAGGCGGCCGGATGGAAGAGTCGCCGGGTTCCACGACAACCGGCGCGGCATGGACGTCCACCACGGGATCAATGGAAGCCGGCACGTAATGGTCGAGCGCGGCGATCATTCCCGCGTCTACGTCGGCCGCGGCGGCCGCGGTTATGTGCAGCGGCCTTACATGTATCATGGCCACGAGTATGCCCGGCGCTCTTACTATTACAATGGCCATTACTACAATCACTATTACGGGCGCTACTATTATCACGGCCTGTGGGTGAATCCGTACTATCCGAGCTTCTATTACCGGCCGGCTTTCTACGGATGGGTCTACAATCCATGGTTGAACCCGGTGCCGTACGCCTGGGGCTGGGGAGGCAACCCCTGGTACGGATACTATGGCGCTTATTTCACGCCTTATCCGGTTTACGCCGCCCCGAACCTCTGGCTGACGGACTATCTCATCGCGCAATCGCTGCAGGCGGCCTATCAGGCCAACCAGGCGGCGCTTGCCGACCCCGCCCCGCTCACGCCCGAAGTGAAGCAACTCATCGCGGATGAAGTGAAGCAACAGGTTGCGCTCGAGAACAGCGAGGCCTCGGCGGCTGGCGGTCAAAACGCCGAACCGGACGCCGCATCGAGCAGCATTCAGCGCCTGCTCACCGATGGCAGGCAGCACGTCTTCGTAGCCGGCGCCGACCTCGACGTGACCGACGCCGGAGGCAACGAGTGCGCCCTCAGCGAAGGCGACGCGATCCAACTCCGCGGCACGGTCGCGCCGGACGCGCAAGCCGCCAACCTGGCCGTGCTGGCCAGCAAGGGCGGCAAGGAATGCCCGCGGGGCGACGTGGTTTCCGTGGCGCTTCAGGATCTGCAGGACATGCAGAACCATATGCGCGAGACCATCGATGCAGGCCTGCAGGAACTGCAGAAAAAGCAGGGACAAGGTGGATTGCCGGCAGCCCCGGCGTCCGCCGCCGCTGCCCCGGTCGAGAGCCAGATGGCCGCCCTCGCCCCTCCGCCGCCTCCCGAAAGCGAAGTCACCGCCGAAATCAATCAGCAATCGCAGGCAGCCGACCAGGCCGAGAAGGAAGCCAGCACGGACACAGCTTCCGGACCCGGACCCAACGCGGCAACGCCGGCGGCCCAGCCGGTTAGCGTCGATGTCGGCCAGACCATAGATCAAGTTACCGCGGCCCTGGGAACCCCCTTGAAGATCGTCAACCTGGGTGCCAAGAAGATCTATGTCTACAAAGATATGAAGGTAACTTTCCTGAACGGGAAGGTTAGCGACGTTCAGTAGCCCGCGAACCATCCGAGAGCAGTCAAGAGAGCCCGGCTGCGGCGCCATCGAGGTGGCGGCGCACCGGGCTTTTTCAGTTTCAGGCAGCAGAGCACCGTTGAAGGCCGGTCCAACTTGGCCGATCCGCTCTCAGACCGCCGTTACGATGATGGGTACCGAACTCACGCCGGCGCACTCGACCCGCAGGAGTTGTTCGCCCTTCGGGCAATCCTCCGCGGGGCGGGCGTTGATCTGGCGGCGCCCGTCCACCGGTTCGCCGACGAACAGGATGGCCATGCGCCGGTCGCCCAGCCATAGCTTGAGGTTGCCGCGGTCCACGTTCTCCGGGAGTCCCTCCACCCAGCACGAAAGGTGACCGCCGTCGGTCATGTTCACCCGGTCGGATTCCCAGTCGATCGAGTCGCGCGCGCCGGCGATCGCGATGCGCTCGGCCGTCGCAGGCATATCGATGGCGATGCGCCGCGCAGCGCTGAAACGGCTGTCAGGCAGGCGCAGCCGCACGTCGTTCCAGCCCGCTTTGGCGCCGGCGGGGAGCGTGAACTTGGCATAGTAGCCGCCGTCCTCCGCATGCATCAGCGTCGCCGCGGCGCCGAATTCTCCCACCTCCAGCAGCAGTTCCTCCTTCGATGGGATGGTGGACCCGGTGCGGAACCAGCAATCGATGTCGTGGTCGCGTCTGGAATTGAAGTTCACGCCGAGGGTCACGGGATGGATCGCCGCCAGCAGTTCGGGCGGTTCCTGGGCCGGCTCGGCGGGTTCCGGCAGCCACTTGCGATAGCACGCCACAACGGCGTTTTCGGGATCGGTCGCGATCAGTTCCACCCGCGCGAATCCGGCCGCCCGGCACATCGCCAGCACGCATCCGACGGTCGGCCCGTTCCAGTTGTCCATATTGCCGTTCAGCTCGGTGGTCTCGTAGAACTCCGTGCTGGGAATGTCGTTGACGTGGTCCTGCCAGTTGGCGCCATCGGTGACGAAGGTCTCCATGATCGCGAGGTCGGTGGTAAGGCTGCAGAGAATCTCCAGGCCCCACAGCGGATGCCTCAGGTGATAGAGCACCCCCAGACAGAAAACGATGTCGAACTTGCCCAGGTCCACCCAAGGCAACTCGAAAATGTCGAGATTCCGGTAATCGGCCTTGGACCTGAGCTTGCGGTGCAGCCAGAGATATTTCTCCTGCTCCTGGCAATCGATGGACGTCACCGCCGCGCCGCGCCGCTCGGCCTCGAAACTGAACCAGCCGTCCCAGGCGCCGATATCGAGCACGCGTTTGCCCGTGAGATCTTCCGGGATGGGGAAGCGGGCCCAGCGGGCGCGCTCCCATTCCACGCTCATCGGGCCGTGGATCGAAGTGCCATCGGGAAACTCGAAGCTGTGATACCAGCCGGTTTCGCGAACCTGGTCGGTGAAATCGTTTTGCTTCCTGCGCAGCGCCCGTAACTCGTCGGCATCCATAGTTATCTCGTCCCCAAGACCAGCGTAACCCAGCGCACGGGACGGCCGCTCTGACGTAGAATACAAAAACGGAAGATGAAAACTCTCCGGCGACGAAGCAGGAGGTCGAGAAGCTCCGCAAGGAGGCTTATGATATGCACGAGAGCCTCGTCGAGCGGATCGCCGGAATCGAGACGAAACTGTCGAACACGTTCTACGCGTTCGCAGAGAGCAACCAGATTTTGGCCGCCTCTATAGTAGACCTGGCAAGTCCGGACGGGATGCCGGGTTTACTGGTATCGATGACTGTCAACCTCTCACCTCACGGGCAGGAGTTGCTCGAAGCGGCGCTCGCTCGCGGTGTCGGCCGTTCGCCCGAGGAAGTCGTCGAACGGGCTTTGGCGACGATCGCCGATCCCGTGGCCGCCGCGCTGCGCAATGCGCCCATGGACGACGAGCCCGAAACGGAAGAAGAGAAGCAGGCCGCGGCGGAAGCCCGCGCCTGGCTCCAACGCAACGGCGGCAAAGGCATTCCGCACGCGGAAGCCATGCGGCAGCTGGGACTGGAGTGAGAGAGGTCGAGTGGACCGGGACCGCACTGGAGGACATGGCCGCGCTCGATAAGGGCATCGCCCGCCGCGTCAAGCAGGCAATCGAACGCTTCGCCGATTCCGGCGCGGGCAATCTGAAACGGCTCCAGGGGCATCGACCCGCCCGCCTCCGCGTCGGCGACTATCGGGTCCGCTTCCACCAGCGCGACGAGGTCATCCAGGTTCTCCGCGTCCGCAACCGCCGCGAAGCCTACCGCTGAGAAAGCAAACAGACATTTTGCAGGCGACGGATTACGTCCCGTCTGTCGCCGTGTTTCCGCCGTGTTTTCATGAGAATCAGTTAGGGTTAGGCGGATTGTCGCTCCGGACGGTCAACAACACGCCGGTCTGAGTTGTAAACCCGTTGTATTGCGCAGTGAGCGTGTTATCGCCGCTCGTGGCCGTCGGAGGCACGACCACGTTGAATTGATAGAGACCAGGCGAGATCAAGCCCGCGAACTCAACTGAAGCCGCAATTCCCCCGATCTGGATCACGGGCAGGACCGGCAGGCTTCCCGACTGCACCTCCGATCCGGCAGCGACCGGGGGCGACACCGGACCAAAGCCGTTGGCGTAAAGGACAACTTCTTCGCCGGGGGCGGCGGGCGTGCTCATGCCTGGGTACAGGCTCGCCGGCCCGAGAAGGCTCCCCCCGCCGTGCTCGCCCACGACGTAGGGCCCGGCCCCGAAAATGAAGAAGGAAGGCGAGCATTGCTGCGCCTGGGCAGCGAAGGCGGCGCTTGGCATTCCACCCGCCGTCACCGTCACCTCGACAGTCCCTGGCGCGAGATCGGGCGGCGTCAACACATTCACCTGATTCGGACTGATGTAATACATGAAGGCATTCTCGCCGTTCATCGTGACGCTGACTCCATCCAATTGTGCGGGCATCCGATTGTTCACGAAATCCGATCCCTGCCAGGGACGGGAGTCACCCACTGCGGCGAGGGCCGATCCATAGATGCTGACCCATGTGTTGGGCGCGATGGTCGCGCTGCCGCCCTCGGCGTTGAGGACGGCCGAGATGACGGGCGCGAGCACGGGCGTGCTTCCGAGAATCAGAGCGGCGGGACTGCTCATCACGTTTCCTACCGAGTTGCTGACCTGGACGGAGAACAGAGCCCCGTCATCGGCGAACGTCGCAGGCGGCGTCGTGTAACTTGCCGTGGTTGCCCCAGGAATACTCGTTCCACTTCGCTGCCACTGGTAAGTCAGAGTCGGCGATCCCGCGGCCGTGACACTGAACGTGGCGGCCTGGCCCACCGCAACAGCGGCGGACAAAGGTTGCACCGCAATCGACGGCCCGATCGAGGTTCCTGAGATTACCGGCGGGCCGCTCGAAGAGCAGCCTGTAAAGTTGCAGCCCACCTGAACGCCAGGCGTCATCTCGTTCGCGCCCGGCGCGGTCGAGTTGTTGTTGACCACTGTGCACGGGGGGTTGGTGTCTTCCTGGTCGATGGGTACAAACACGAGATTGTCCCTAACCACGAGTGTCCCGCAGTTCGAGTCACCCGAAAGCGAGATGTATGCATTCGGCCCTACGTCCGGAATCGAGTTATTGTGAACGTCGTTATTAAACCGCGAGATCGTTCCAAGGGCGAGCGCGTGGAGGTCGATATTGTGATATTCGTTGTTCCAGATGACGTTCTGGTCTACCTCGAAGCCAGTCGAGTCCTGATCGAGATACACGCCAGAACGCGAACAACAGGTGTTGGCAGTAAAGGTGGTCTGCGTATCGTGCAGCCAATTGTGATGGATCCGCGTTCCGGTTCCGATAGCACCGTAAGTATCGATTTCACCGCCGTCGCCCCCCAGCATCATGGCGCTAAACATGTTGTTGTAGCCGATGTCGTGGTTGTTCTGCGTGGGATCGTTAAGGTTTAACGCGTACCGCCCGCTTGTGTGAACAGTATTGTTCTGAACAGCGTGACCCGTACCGAATAGATTGATTCCGCTGGCGTAGTCCCCTGTGTACCCCGTGTTCACAATCAGGTTGTTCTGAACCGTGTTGGAGGTGCCCTGAAGCGCGACTCCGTTGCCAGCGCTCCAGGCAATCGTGCTGTTGCGCAGAATGTTGCCAGAGCCGCTCAGAATGATGCCTGAGTCGGTCGTATGGTCATTCCAGGAGTTGCGAGAATTCGGGAGATCCGTAAACTGGGAGACATACTGAGCTTTGATTCCATCGAGAGTGTTATTGGCGCTGAGTGCGGTCATGTCGATACTGCATCCGAACAGATTGATGTTTTGGATCGTCACGTTCGTCCGCCCACTCAACTCGAAGGCATATTGGCGGCGCTTCGCGCGAACGTTCAGCGTGTTCGGATTCACATCCCCAGGCGCCCAGAAATAGAGCGCCGATTGTTTGGTGTCATAGAACCACTCGCCTTGCTTGTCCAAAGCGCCGAGAGAGCGGTAAAGGTAATAGATCCCGCCAGCCCCCACCTCAATGTATGGGCTGAAATCCAGAGAATCGAGGCTGATCGTCAGATGTCCTCCCGAGGAACCGGTGACGGTAGCGGTTAGGGGTCCCCACGCATCCCACCCGGTCAGGAGGTGAACCTTGGCTCCCGTCCAGTCGATGTTCGGCAGGTGGCTGTCAACCAGGTTCGAGCTATCGGTTCCCGTCTCAGCGGTAGCCCAATTCACGTGGAACAGGTCGTCGCCGTTCGGCCATCTCGCTTCCGTCATCATCTCGGCGCCGGCGAATAGCTGGTTGGTGTCGTCGTTATTGAGCGCGACACTGGCCACATAAATCGAGCCTTGATACACAGTCCAGTTAGTCACGGGATCGGTTCCATCGACGGTAACGGATTCGCCATTGTAAGGCATGATGGTAATGCCGGAATTTGGGGTGACCGTTTCGCGATACGTTCCGGCCCTCACCAAACAAGTCGAGCCGCCGTAAACAGCGGTTGCGCATCTTTGCATGGTGAGATAAGGCTCGCCGATGGCGCCCGGATTGGAGTCACTGCCATTGGGCGCGACGTAGCGGGTCGCCGGAGCCGCGTAAACCGCCATATTGAAGGACCACGTGCCGGTGTTCCCGGCGGTATCGACGACATTTATGATGAATTGGAATTGACCGGTCTGCGTGGGCGTTCCGGAGATAGTTCCGCTTGCGGAGAGACTCAGCCCCGGCGGAAGGTAATTGAAGGAAGCGAGCGTCCAAGTCAGAGCGCCGACGCCGCCAGTGGCCGCCAGGGGTTGATTGTAGGGCGCGCCGACATTGCCGTACGGCAATGTGGGTGCGGTGGTCAAACCGATGGGAGTTACGGTCATCACAAACTGCCTGTAGCCGGTGTTGGAAGCATTGCCCGAATCGGCGGCGGACACCAGGAATGCGTACGTCCCCGCCGTGGTGAGCGTCCCACTGAGATTGCCGGCCGGCGAGAGGCTTAATCCCGGAGGCAGCGTCCCACTGATCACGGACCAAGTGTAGGCGGCGGACGCACAGCATGCGCCGAGCCAGAGGTTAGGGCTGGATCCAACGGTCCACGAGCCTAAGTTGTTGGCAGTGTACATCGTAGTGTTGGATGCGCCGCCCCCGATGGTGTACCAGTATGTGACCTGAAGGGAATTTGAAGCTGTATCGTCGAACCGGAAGATTGCGGGGAAAGTGCCATTCTCGAGCGGAGTGCCAGTCACTAGCAAGCTCGCTGAATCGAGGGATAATCCATCCGCCAGCCAACCGGCCGCCAGACTAACGCTATAGGAGCCGCTCCCGCCGAGAACTCTCAATTTGTGCGAGTATTTAACTCCGATGGTGCCGTTCGGCAAAACGTCCGCCCAGTCCACAACCAGGCTGGAAACGCCTAAGGGGAAGCTGCTGGTGGTTGTGGCGCCGTTAGAATCGGTCACGGTTAACTGCACGTTGTAACTGCCGAGTGCGGTGGGCGCCCCCCAGAGCTCGAAATTGCCCGGTGTGATGTTGCTGCTTGTGGTCCCGCTGCCGGATCGGATCGACATGCCCGGAGGCAGTCCGGTAGCCGTCCAACCATAGGGGGCTACGCCACCCGTCGCGTAGCCAGTTCGCGAACACCTTGTTCCTAGCGTGCAATCGTCCCAATTTCCGCTGTTGTAGAGTGCGATCTCGGGCAGTTGCGAACCGCCGAGCACTTCGATCGACATCTGTTTGCTGTAGGAGGCCCCGTCTGTGTCCGCTGCCTTAAGAGTGAACGCCAACGTACCCGGCCCTGCGGTCACGGTTCCTGAAATCGTTCCCGAAGAGCTCATTGTCAAACCGCTCGGTAGATTACTGGCGGTGAACGTGTAGCCACCCGCGCCTCCCGTCGCCGCCATGGTCGCGCTGTATGCGGCATTCTGGGTTGCGTTTGGCAGTTCGCCAGGCGTCGTAATGTCGATCGCGTACACATTGATGGCGAAGCTCCAGTATCCGTTGTCGACGCCATCCGTGAAATGCATCCCCCAGCTATAGTTACCCGGCGTCGTGGGAGTACCGGAGAATACTCCGCTGGTGCTGAGCGCCATTCCCGGAGGCAGCGTACCATAGTTCAGCGTATACGTTACTGGCGCCGCATTATTGAGGGCAGTCAACTGATAGGACGGGTAAGCTACGTCTGCAAAGGCATCCGGAAACTGGTAGAGATCCTTTAGGATCAGCGCCGATATGTGCACGCTGGTGGATTGCGTAGCCGACTGTCCGCCGCTGGTCACTTGCAGAGAAAAACTGTAGGTGCCGGGCGTTGTGGCCACTCCGATCAGTCCCGCGCTCGTGCCGGCGGGGAAAGAGCTCGGCACGTCCGTTCGAAGCGAAATGCCAGGAGGCAGGGAGCCGCCTGCGAGAGACCAGGTGTACGTGCCATTGCCACCGGTGGCTGTCAGCGCCTGCTCGATTTCTCCAATGGACCAACAGCAGTAGTTCGGGCCAGACGTAATCACCGGCTGTGCGGAAGCTGTGCCCAGCAGGGCAAGAAAAAAAACGGCGACGGGGGCGACTCGCGCCACCCACCCGCTAGCACTGTTCGATGTAGTCAATGTCATCCTCCTGGTGTGGCAAAAAAACGCACGCTGCGCCCAGATGGCAGGGGGCGCGGAGTAGGCTGTCGTCCTTGAATATCCGTTGCCGCCGGGCGCGCATTCCCGCTCCCCGCAGGGCCTCTCATAGGGGGAAGCGACAACGCTCGTCAAAATGCCTCAAAAAATCGCATTTTGTCCTCTTGGATGTGGTTTTTCCCGAATTGGGCCGGGGCCTTCCCGAAAGCCTCGTTGCACATGGCTTGGCGAAAGCCGTACGGCACGAAACTCCAGTATAGGCATTCGGGTTAGCGCCTGTGCGGCAATCGGCGAGCGGCACTCGACGTCTTCGCAGCGCTAAGTGATTGAAATGAAAGCTAGAATAGGATCTTAAGGTATTTTAATTACGATTGAGGGGGTAATTGAAGGACGGGTTGGACTGCACCCCTCGGCTGAGGCACGGAAACTAGGGGTAATTGAGGCTACGAAACTCCCCTTTGCCGGCTGATCGCCCACGACGTCACCGACATCCCGGCCGTTCCTCTGCGCAATTCGCTCCAAACGTTCCTGCAACTTGCCGTCAAGGTAGATGGGCAGACGTAGCCGCGCATCCTTTCGGTAAAACCTGCCTCGCTCCGCCTTTGAAAAGTCGTAATGTGGCTTCAAGCGCCTTTGCAGGGTCCTACTCGAACTGATGTTCGAATTGCCGCTCCACCTAAGGATTATCTCACGGGTAAAGGTGGACGGCCTGAACGGCGCAACTCGCGCCGGTCTCCTGCTTGTCGGGCTCGCTGCAGCCCCAACCCCGTTCACCTCCTCCCGAAAAAAACTTCGCCCTTCGCTTTCAACCCTTTGCCGCTTCAGTCACGCTCGCCGCCGCACCCGCCGCTGTTACTCTGAAATCGAAAAAGAGCTGCTCGCTCGCCAAGAGGCAGCCCGTTTCGGAGCCACGTCCGGTGCCTAGCCGCCTGCAGGAGGCATTGAAACCGGGTCACGTGGTGCAACGTTCGAATAGGCGGCCATAGTGGCTTGTACTCCTCCTCGAGAGGAGATAGGAACCGGTTCCTCCAGTCCCGGCAAGGCGGCGCTTTTGTAAGCGCCGAGGCGCCAAGAATAAAGGAAGTAAGTGCTTTCGTCCGCGACCGCAGAATCCCCGATCGCCTGATCTTCTCCAAAAGCGTCGAAGTCGACGCCAAACACCCCGCCAGCTTCTTTGATGTCGCCACCGGTCCGCCATAACTTCGTCGCGACCGGCAGTTACTCCATCTCTCAACATGCCCGCCGGCGAAGCCCAATAACTGAGGGACCGGCTCCACGAAGGGCCGATTCCCAATCGGCCGCAGCTTGGCAAGCTGCCCCACAACGCTACGTCACTTTGACCGTCTTGATGTTGACGAACTCGCGGAGGCCGCAGGCGGCCAGCTCGCGGCCGTAGCCGGAGCGTTTGACGCCGCCGAAGGGGAGGCGCGGGTCGGAGGCGACCATGCCGTTGATGAAGACCATGCCGGATTCGATCTCGTCGATGAAGCGCTGCTGCTCGGCTGGATCGACCGACCAGGCGCTGGCGCCGAGGCCGAAGGCGGTATCGTTGGCAAGGCGGATGGCATCGTCGATGTCACGTGCACGGAAAATCGCGGCCACCGGTCCGAACAACTCTTCGCGATAAGCCGGGGCGTGTTCGGGCACGCCGGCCAGCACGGTGGGCGCGTAGTAATTGCCTCGGCGCCCGAGGCGATGGCCGCCGGTGAGCAGCCGGGCGCCCATCGCGACCGAACGGCTGACCTGGCTTTCGAGCTCTTCGAGAATGGCGGGCGTGGCCAATGGACCGACGTCGGTCGCTTCGTCCATCGGATCGCCGACGCGCAGCGCCGCCATCCCAGCCACAAAGCGGCGCTCGAATTCGTCGGCTAGCTCCAAATCCACAATGAAACGCTTGGCGGCGATGCAGGATTGGCCGTTGTTGAGGACGCGCGCCTGAACCGCGGCCTTCACGGCACGGTCGAGATCGGCGCTTGGCATCACCACGAAGGGGTCGCTGCCGCCCAGTTCGAGGACGGTCTTCTTGATCCGGCGGCCGGCCTGCGCGGCCACCGCGATGCCCGCCGGTTCGCTGCCGGTCAGCGTGGCGGCGGCGACGCGCGGATCGTCGAGAATGCCTTCCACCGCCGCGGCGCCGATCAACAGGGTCTGGAAGACGTCCGCCGGAAAGCCGGCGCGGCGGATGATCTCTTCGATGGCGAGCGCGCACTGCGGAACGTTGGAGGCGTGCTTGAGCAGGCCCACGTTGCCGGCCATGAGGGCAGGCGCGGCGAAGCGGAACACCTGCCAGAAGGGAAAATTCCAGGGCATCACGGCGAGCACGGCGCCGATCGGCCGATAGCGGATGAAGGCGCGGCCGGGACCGGCGTCGATAGGCTCGTCGGCCAGCAGGCGCTCGCCGCGCTCGGCGTAATAGCGGCACGCGAGAGCGCACTTGGCGGCTTCGGCGCGCGCGGCGGCGATGGGCTTGCCCATTTCGAGCGTCATCAGGCGGCCCAGGCGGTCCTGTTCATTTTCGAGAATTCGGGCGGCTTCGGTGAGCCATCCGGCGCGCGCGGCGAACGAAGTGCGGCGGTAGGAACGCCGTGCCGCATCGGCGCGGGCCAGAATGGCCTCGATCTCAGCCGCAGTGGCGGCTTCGAACGTCCGTACGATTTCGCCGGTGGCGGGGTTGATGGAGGCGATCATCACTCAACATTGTAGTAGCCCCGTGGCGCTACGGAACCACGATTCACTCGTAGCGCAAAGCGGTCATCGGGTCGATGCCGGTGGCGCGGCGGGCGGGGATGTAGATGGCGAGCGCGGCGGCAGCCAGCAGGACCAGCGGGATGCCCAGGAAGGTGGCGAGGTCGCTGGCGGGTACGCCGAAAATCAGCAGCGCCAGCAGCCGCGCCATGGCGTAGGCCGCGATCAACCCCACGGCCAGGCCGCCGATAACGGTGACCATGCCGCGGCGGAAGACCATGCCGAGAACGCTCGGCCGCGACGCGCCCAGGGCCACCCGCACGCCGATGTCGCGAGTCTGCTGCGATACCAAATAGCTCATCACGCCGTAGACGCCGACGGCGGAGAGAATCAGCGCGACCAGGCCGTAGGCGCCCATGATGACGGCCACGTAAATCGACCCGAGGGTCTGCTGCCTGGTCAGGTCCTCGAAGGGAAGCACTTCGGCGATGGGCTCTTCCGGATCCACCGAGTGGATGGCCTTGATCACCGCGGACGCAATCAGCCTGGGATCGCCGGTGGTGCGCACGCCGAAATCCGTGTGCTGCTGCGGGAATTGTTCGAGTGGGACATAGATCACCGAATCCGCGTTGCGTCGGAACGGGTTGTCCGGCACGTCCGCGGCGATGCCGACGATGGTAACCCACTCGCCCCCGCCTTCGGAATCGAACCGGAAGCGCTTGCCGATGGGCGCGGGTTCGCCCGGCCACCAGCGCGTGGCGGCGTGCTCGCTAATCACGGCAACGCGCTGGCTGTCGGGCCCGTCGGCGGGGCTGAGGAACCGGCCCTGCCGCAGCGGAACGTGCATGGCCGAAAGATAGTTCGGGGTCGCCACCTGGAACAGAGCGCTCGGGTGATTACCGGGCTCGGGGACGCGATTCTCGATCGAGAACAAACGGCCGGAACTGTGGCCGCTATAGGGCATGCCTTTCACCGCGAACGCGGCGCGGACGCCGGGAACCATGGTGGCACGCTCGATCGCCTGCCGGTAAAACGCGCGCCGCTGGCTGTCCTTGGGGTATCGGCTTTCCGTAATCGACAGCCGCATGGTGAGCAGGGTGGCCGGCTCGAAGCATTGGCTATTGTTGAGGAGTGCGCCGGTGCCGCGGATCATCAGGCTGGCGCCGACCAGCAGGACCACGGAGAGCGCGATTTCGGCCGCCACCAGGAAGCCGCGCAAGCGGGCGCGACCGCGGCCGGCCGATGCGCCGCGTCCGCCTTCCTTCAAAGCTTCGTGGAGATTGGACCGCGTGCCCTGCCAGGCGGGCACCAGGCCGGCCAGAAGGCCGCTGCCCACGGCGGCGAGCAGCGTAAACAGCAGGGTGCGCCGATCCAAACGGATGTCGTACCAGCCGGGGATATACTTTGCGATCGCGGCCGGCATTCCGGCGAGGATGGCCTGTACGTCCCAACTGGCGACCAGCCAGCCGAGGGCCGCGCCGGCGAGCGAGGGCGTGAGGCTTTCGGTGAGGTACTGGGCGATCAGGCGCCAGCGCCCGGCTCCCAGCGCGGCGCGCACCGCAACCTCGCGCGAGCGGCCCAGGGCGCGCGCGAATTGCAGGTTCGCAACGTTGGCGCAGGCGATCAGCAGCACGAACAGCACCGAGACGAACATCATCAACGAGTACTGATGCGTGTAACTGCCGATCAGGTAATCGTGGGCGCCCATCGAAAAGAAGTGGCGCCCTTTATTGGTATCGGGATATTCGAGCGCCAGCCTCGATGAGATGGTCGCTATTTCGGCATCGGCCTGGCGCACCGTCCGGCCCGGCTTCAACAAACCCATCACGGCGAGGTAGCGGTCGGCGCGCGCATTGCGCTCGGCGGCCGGAAACGTGAGCGGCGTCCACAACTCGGAGGTCATGGGGAAGACGAACTTGCGCGGCATGACACCGATTACGCGGTACTCTTCGTCGTCGATGCGGATATCGCGGCCCACGATTGCGGGATCGGCGGCGAAGCGGCGCCTCCAGAGCGCGTCGCTCAAGACCGCCACATGCTCGCGCCCGGGCTGGTCCTCCTCGGGCGCGAACGTGCGCCCCAGTGCCGGCCGGGCGCCCACCAGCGCGAAGAAATTGGGCGTCACCATGTAGTTGGCCACGCGTTCCGGTGCGGCGCCGTTGCCGGCCAGGTTGCTCATGGCGTCATCCCAGGCGGCGACGCTTTCGAAGACGGACTGCTGCCGGCGGATATCGGCGGTGTCGGCGGGGGACATCCACAACCACTCGTTCGGATTGTCGGGAACCCGTTGCAGCACCATCGCCAGACGGCTCAGATTCGGCAGCGGCAGGGGCTTCCAGAGCATAGCGTCGCAGACGCTGAAGTTGGCCGTGGTGGCGCCGATCCCCAAAGCCAGGGTGGCGATGGCGGTGAGCGAAAAACCGGGCGACTTGCGCAGCGTGCGCACGCCGTAGCGGATGTCCTGCCAGAGCTGCATAGTCGTTTGTTCGCTTGCAACTGTGCCGCCAAAGTCAACTCACTGAGAATTGGTGAACGCGGCGCGGCCGACTGTCCGCTAATGGGATGGGGCTGTCCCTATTCGTGCTTTTCGAGCAGCAGGGCGATGGTTCCGATGGCGAACTGCATGCGCACGCGGATCTGCACCGGCAGCCTGCGCCGATCGTCGGTCAACCAGATGTTCAGGTGAGCCGAGCGCCTGTAGAGAACGTTGTCGAACAGGTAGGCTTCATAGCGGATGGTGTGGAACACGCCCTCGGGAGTCTTCACGTCTTCGCGCTGCTGCGCTTCCACTTTCGCCATCACGCTCTTCTTGCCATCGCTCACGGCCAGGTCGATGCTGTGGCCCGGTTCCAGGTTCAAGGTGCGCAGATAGGTCAAGGCGCCGGCCACGTCGCGCACGCAGGGATGGATCTCGATTTCCCTGTTCTGCAGCACCACGTTCTTGATGCGGTCGCGTTCCAGGTAGCTGGCCTTGTGCTTGGCTTCATCGAAGATCACGCGCGTCTCGCGCTTCCGGCTGCCTTCTTCGGAAACCAGGAGCGTGGAAAGGACGCAGCCATCCTGATTGAAATTCGAGCTGTAGTCGTCCGCCACCTTGAACAATTTGGAGACGAGTCCGACCGAGTCCATGCGGAGGTTGATCTGCGAGGAGGTGCGCG
Source organism: Bryobacteraceae bacterium (assembly GCA_049686695.1). Taxonomy (GTDB): domain Bacteria; phylum Acidobacteriota; class Terriglobia; order Bryobacterales; family Bryobacteraceae; genus Bog-375. The sequence continues at coordinate 23,353 of JBAVIH010000098.1, forward strand.
CCTGGATCCGCTCCAGGCGCAGTTTGCCGGCGGTGATGAGACGCCACTCGATACTGTAGGTGAACACCTCGTGGGCGGGCAGCGCCGCGTTTTGCGCCAGGGCAAACGAAGCGACGCCCAGCAGAAGCAGGCAGATCCGGGGAAGTCTCAAACCACAAGTTTCGCAGATCGGCGGCTGGGGATGCAAACCGTGGCCGTTCGGAAAGAACCGGCGCCGGCGCTGCGAAGAAGCCCCCCTATTTGGCGAACACGCGCACGTTGCGGGCGGTGACGCCGACGGTGTCGCCTATGCTGAGGCGCAACTGGCGGTAACGGTCGCGGCTGATTTCGGCTTCCAGGGCGTGGCCCGTATCCTCGCGCAACAGCTCGAGGCGGACGGCCGGGCCGGCGGCGGCGATGTGGCGCACTTTGGCCATCACGGCGCCGTGGCCGGTCTCCGACTGCGGCGTAATTTCCAGCTCATAGGGGCGCACAAAGGAAACCGAATCCGCGCTCTCCGCTCTTCCATGAAACAGGTTGACGTCGCCCAGGAACTGATAGACGAATGCGCTGGCGGGGTTGTCGTAGACCTCGGCCGGGGTGCCCATCTGCACGATCCTGCCGTGATCCATGATGGCGACGCGGTCGGCGACTTCGAGCGCCTCCTCCTGGTCGTGGGTGACGAAGACGCTGGCGATGTGCAGTTCGTCGTGCAGCCGCCGCAGCCAGCGCCGGAGTTCCTTGCGCACCTTGGCATCCAGCGCGCCGAACGGCTCGTCGAGCAGCAGCACGCGCGGCTCCACGGCCAGTGCGCGGGCCAGCGCGACGCGCTGCCGCTGCCCGCCGGACAACTGGTTCGGATAGCGGTCTCCCAGCCAGTCGAGCTGAATCAGATCGAGCAGCTTGCGCACCCGCTCGCGGATATCGTTCTCCGAGGGGCGGGTGGACCGCGGCCGCAGGCGCAGCCCGAAGGCCACATTTTCGGCCACCGTCAAATGGCGGAACAGGGCGTAATGCTGGAAGACGAATCCCACCTGGCGCTCGCGCGCGGTCGAGTTGGTGGCGTCCTCGTCGTTGAGGCGGATGGAACCGCTGTCGGGAACCTCGAGGCCGGCGATGATGCGCAGCAGCGTTGTCTTTCCCGAACCCGATGGCCCGAGCAGCGCCACCAGCTCGCCCTTTTCGATGCGCAGGCTGACATCCTGCAACGCTTCGAACGCGCCGTAGGACTTGCGGATGTGGCTGACTTCGATGCTCATTTTGCCCCTTCCCTGGTCTTCCATTCGAGTACCTTCTTGAGCGTCAGGGTGATCACCGCGATCACGCTGAGCAGAGACGCCACGGCGAACGCGCCGGAATAATTGTACTCGTTATACAGGATCTCGACGTGCAGCGGCAGCGTATTGGTCTGGCCGCGAATGTGCCCGGATACCACCGAGACCGCGCCGAACTCGCCCAGCGCGCGCGCCGTGCACAGCACCACGCCGTACAGCAGGCCCCACTTGATATTGGGCAGCGTGATCTTGAAGAACATCTGCCAGCCGCTGGCGCCCAAAGTGAGCGCGGCTTCTTCCTCGTCGCTGCCCTGCGATTGCATCAGCGGGATCAATTCGCGCGCCACGAACGGAAACGTGACGAAGGTGGTGGCCAGGATGATGCCCGGCACGGCGAAGATGATCCGGATATCGTGATCGCCCAACCATTGGCCGAACCATCCCTGGGCGCCGAAGACGAGCACGAAGACCAATCCGGAGACCACCGGCGAAACCGCGAACGGAATATCGATCAGCGTCACCAGGACGCTCTTGCCCTTGAACTGGAATTTGGCGACAGCCCATGCCGCGGCCACGCCGAAGACCAGGTTGAGCGGAACCGAAATGCCGGCCGCGAGCAGCGATAGGCGGATGGCGGAAAGCGTGTCCGGCTCGCGAATCGCCGCCAGGTAAGTGGGCACGCCTTTCGCGAACGCTTGCACGAAGACGGCCGCCAGCGGCAGCACGATGAACACGCCCAACGCCAGCAGCGCCAGCAGGGTGAGCCCCCAGCGCACCAGCGGCGGATCGCGCCGGATGTTCCGCGGGATCGCGGAGCTTGGTTTGTGCGGGAGTTCCAACGCAGCCGTCGCCATCGTTTTAACCCATCACCATGAACTTGCGGGTGCGCCGCTCCAGCGCGTTGATCGCCAGCAACATCAGAAACGAAGCCGTCAGCATCACCGCCGCAATCGCGGTCGCCCCGGCGTAATCGTATTGCTCGAGCTTGGTGACGATCAGCAGCGGCGCGATTTCGGTTTTCATCGGCATGTTGCCGGCGATAAAGATGACCGATCCGTACTCGCCCAGGGCGCGGGCGAAGGCCAGCGCGAAACCGGTCAGCAGCGCCGGCCGCACCACCGGCAGGATCACCAGCCGGAACACCTGCCAGCGCGTAGCGCCCAGGCTGGCAGCCGCCTCTTCCAGTTCCGCGTCCGCGTCCGCCAGCACCGGCTGCACGCTGCGCACCACGAACGGCAGCCCGATGAAGGTGAGCGCGACGATCACGCCCAGCGGGGTGAAAGCCACCTTGATGCCGAGCGGCGCCAGGTAGCGGCCCAGCCAGCCGTTTTCCGTATAGAGGCTGGTGAGCGCGATGCCGGCCACCGCGGTGGGCAGCGCGAAGGGAAGGTCCACCAGGGCGTCGGCCAGGGCCTTGCCGGGAAACTGATAGCGCACCAGTACCCACGCCACCAGAAACCCGACCACCACGCTGATCATGCCGGCCACCAGGGACGCGCCGAAGCTCAACCGGTACGAGGCCACCACTTCGGGCGAGGTAACCACTTTCCAAAGATGAGACCAGCTCGAGGTGAGCGACTTGAGGAACACCGCGCTGAGGGGAATCAGCACGATCAGGCTCAAGTACAGAACGGTGTAGCTGAACGCGGGCCAGAAGCCCGGCAGGATGCTCGGCCGTTTAAACGATAGCGACATTTCCGTGCGCGGCCCCCTCAGGCCGGCGGCAATCACTTCAAGCCACAGATAAACACGGATGAACACGGATAAGACTCTTGTTTTCCATCTGTGTTCATCCGTGCTTATCCGTGGCCCTCATTCTTTCTCTTGCCCCCACCCTCAATTCCCCGGCGAATATATCCGGTCGAACACGCCGTTATCGGCAAAGTGGCGCTTTTGCGCTTTCTGCCAGCCGCCGAAGACTTCGTCGATCGAGAAAAGCTGGACGTGCGCGAAGCGGTTGGCGTACTTGGCGGCGACCTCGGCCGAGCGCGGCCGGTAGTAATGGCGCGCGCCGATCTCCTGTCCCTCGGCGGTGTAGAGGAACTCGAGATACGCCTTGGCCACCTGCGTGGTGCCGTGTTTGGCGGCGACCCGGTCGACCACCGCGACCGGCGGCTCGGCCAGAATGCTCACCGAAGGCGTGACCACCTCCACCTTGTCCTTGCCGAGCTCGTCCAAGGCCAGAAACGCCTCATTCTCCCAGTCCAGCAAAACATCGCCGATGCCGCGCTGCGCGAAGGTGGTGGTGGAACCGCGCGCGCCGGAATCGAGCACCGGAACGTTCCTGTAAAGGCGCGTCACGAACTCCTGCGCTTTCTTGTCGTCGCCGTTGTTCTTCTTGAGCGCATAGCCCCAGGCCGCCAGGTAGGCCCAGCGCGCGCCGCCGGAGCTCTTCGGGTTCGGTGCGATCACCGACACGCCGGGCCGCACCAGGTCGTCCCAATCTTTGATGTGCTTGGGATTGCCGTGGCGCACCAGAAACACGATGGTGGAGGTATAAGGGGCGCTGTTATCGGGCAGGCGCGTCTGCCAATTGGCCGGCAGCAGGTGCGCGTGTTCGGCAATCGAATCGATATCGTAGGCCAGCGCCAGGGTTACGACGTCGGCTTGCAGGCCGTCGATCACCGACCGCGCCTGCTTGCCGGAGCCGCCGTGGGACTGGCTGATCTCGACGTCCACGCCGGTCTTCGCCTTCCACTGTTTGGCGAATGCGGCGTTGATGTCCTGGTAAAGCTCGCGCGTCGGATCGTACGAGACGTTCAGCAGCTTCACCGGTCCGGCGAACAACACCGAGCCGGCCAGCAGCGCCACCGCGGCGCGAATCCAACGAGTAGGCATTGTCATCATCGGATCTCCCGGTTCATCAGATGAAATTGATCTGGAACCGCAGGAGGATTATCCTTTCCGGCAGCTTGTTCGAGTTCACGGCGCCGCCGCCGAAGTCGGTCTTGCCATAGTCGGCGGCGACCCGAAACAGGCGATTCCAATACCAGTTCACCCCGCCCACCCATTCGTGCAGGTGCCGCGGCGAGGTTGAGGAACTGGCCAAACCATAATTGTAGATTCCCTTCTCGGCTTCCCAGTCGCCCACGCGCGCGGCCACTTCCCAAGCTCCCCAGCCGCCATGCAACGGGTCGAACGATTTTCTGGGCGTGGGACTCAAGAAACTCTTCTTCTCTCCGGTGAGAATGTACGACACCTCCACCTGGTAGGCGCGGAAGGCGATTTCGCGGCGCACGCCGCTCTTCTGAAAGCCTTCCTCGTTGAGCGCGTATTCGGCCAGCAGGCCGAATGACCCGAGGTAATAATACGCCTGCGGATCGAGGCGGGTTCGGTGGCCGGCCGCGGTGACGCCGGAAGCGAAAGTGAAAAAAGGCTGCTGCCCGAATGTCTTGAAGGCCGGCAGGGCCTCTCCATCGGTATTGCCGCCCGACGCGCCGATTCCGACGCCCAGCCCCTGGAGCACGCCTTCGTCCGGCAGGAAAGGTGTCAGGAAGATGCGGCTAGAATAATCGCGGTGGTCGCTGACCGCCGTATCGGTGCCGATCGACGCGTCCGGCACGCCATTGAAAACGCCCACTGCATAGTTCACCCGCTTGTCGAGCAGGCTGGCCGAGAGCTGATATCCGATGTCGCGTTGCGGTCCCAGGTCCGACGGCAGGCCGCGCTCGTTGAAGGTGGTGTCATCGTCGGATTGCAGGCGCTCCAATCCGACCGGCGGCTTGAACTTTCCTACCCGCAGATTGGCCCACGGAAGATAGTTGAGCTGCGCGTAGGCGTCGTAGATGGCCGTGGTGCCCTGGCCGAAGTCGGGGCGGAACATGAAATCGATGTACTTGTAGATGGTGCCGGAAAACGTGGGCCGCACGCGGCGCGCCACCAGCGTGTCGATGTCCGATCCGGCGCCGGTGCCCAGATATGTGCGATTATCCAACTGCAAATCGGCGCCGATCTTCAGCAGATAGTTACCGCCGGGAGAACGGATGGTGAACCCGCTGGTATCGGCGGTAACGGTGGCTTCCGTCTTCGCCTTTTCGGCGGCGGCCTCCTCGGCCAGTTCCTGCTTTCGCTGCGCGACCTTCACCGCCTGATCGAGTTCGTCCACCTTCTGCTGCAATTGCTCCAGCTTCTGGTCGGTGGTCTGCGCGGCGGGTTGTGGGGCAGGTTGCTGGTCTGGGGACTGCGCCCATGCCGGAAACAACAAGACTGTCAGCGCCAGGCTGGACCACATTGCGCCGCGCGCCACAGGGGAGGGAAAGAACGCTCGCGCTGCGCGGCCTCTCGCGCGAGATTCAGAGAATCGGCGGTGAAACATGATGGTCAATCGCTCCTCGAAGAATGATGCTTTGAAAATATACTGTTTAAGTAGACATTATGCTTTGAGGAATGGACTGTTGTCAATAAAATCCATGTAATGACAACAATAGCATATATGTGTATGCCTATAGTGAAATTGGTAAATACCATTGGCACAAGGGCTTGCCCCGGCTTGGACTGGATTGGACGGGCAAGCTAAAGCATGCCCCACCCGGAGCTATGATAGACCCATGCAACGCATCCGATGCCTTGTGCTGGCCGCTCTCGCGTCCTGCACGCTGTTCGCGCAGTTACCCGAGGATCTGGAAAAGAAACTCGACGAGAAGATCTCGTCTTCGCTCCAAAAGGCCGGCGCTCCGAGCGTTTCGGTGGCCGTGGTCAAGGACGGCAAGCTGGCTTACGCCAAGGCGTTCGGCACGGCGGATCTGGCGGCGGGACGTGCGGCGAGCGTCCAGACGCGCTACGCGGTGGGGTCGATCTCGAAACAGTTCACCGCCGCCGCGTTGCTGATGCTCGAGGAGCAGGGCAAGCTCTCGCTGGACGACCACGTCTCGAAATATTTCCCCGATCTCACGCGGGCGGGCGAAGTCACCATTCGCGAACTGCTGTCGCACACTTCCGGCTACGAAGACTACGCGCCGCAGGACTACATCATTCCGGAATGGACGCGGCCCACCACGCCGGAAGCGGTGCTGGAGCGCTGGGCCAGGAAGCCGCTCGATTTCGATCCCGGCACGAAATGGCAGTACAGCAACACGAATTTCGTGCTGGCCGCGCGGATTTTCGAGAAGGTCTCCGGCCGGCCGCTGGTGGAATTCCTGCGGGAGAAGATCTTCGCGCCTCTCGACATGCAATCGGCTTCCGATTGGCCGCCGGGCCAGCCCGCCGATGCCACCGCATACACGCGCTACGCGGTAGGCCCGCCGCGGCCGACCCAGCGGGAAGCCGCCGGCTGGTACTACGGCGCCGGTGAACTGGCTATGACGCCGACGGACCTGGCGAAGTGGGACATCGCGTTCCTCGGCCGGAAGATTCTCTCGGCGCGCTCGTGGGACGAGTTCACGCGCGAGGTGAAGCTGGCCAACGGCGACTCCACGCATTATGCGCTCGGCCTGGGCGTGGGCGAGATCGATCGCATGCCGGTGTTCGAGCACAGCGGCGAAGTTTCCGGGTTCCTCTCTTCCAACACCGCGTTCCCGACGCGCCAGGGCGCCGTTGTGGTTCTTTCCAACCAGGACGTCATCAATTTGGTGGGACCGCTCGCGCGGCAGATCGCCACTATGGTTTTCGCGCCCGAGCACCAGGAGTTTTCGGCCAAGGACACCGCCGGGGTGCGGGCCATTCTGGCGGCGTTGCAAAAAGGCAGGATCGACCGGGCGCTGTTTACCGAAAACGCCAACACCTATTTCAGCGAAGCCGCGCTGCGCGATTGCAAAACGTCGCTCGGCGCACTGGGAAAGCTGCAATCGGTGACGGCAGTTTCCGAGGGACTGCGCGGCGGCATGATCCACCGCGGCTATCGCGCTCAATTCGCCAGGAAAACCGTGTCGCTGAACATCTACCTGCTCCCCGGCGGCAAGTACGAGCAGTTTCTGGTGGAGGAGTAGCCGCAAAAACCTGCCTCGGGCCACGAATGAACACGGATGAACATAAATAGAACCAAGAACCCTTAAAACGAGAACTCTTATTTGTGTTCATCCGTGGCCCTTATTTTTTCTTCGCGGTTGTCGGGTGGCTCTCCGCGAGTTCCAGCAGTTTGGTGACGGTGTTCCAGTTTCGGCTCGTTCCGGGTATGGCGAGCGTTCTTTCGACCAGCGGCCAGGACAGCTTCGGGCGAGCCATCCCATTGGGGAAACAGGTGTACAACTCGCGGCCGTCGATGCGCAGCTCCTCGGGAGCGGTCTCGATGGCGAGAAGTTTGCCGCGCGCTTCAGCCGTGGGTTCGCCGGCCAGGAATGTCACCGCGAGCTTGCTGGGCTCGATGCCGTCGCGCGAGGCGAAGGGGTTTCTCGCAATCACTCTCTTCAGTTCGGAAACCGTGCGAAGGATCGCATCGGAACGAAATCCGAACGTGCGCTCGATCGCCTGCTCGATCCGCCGGGCCAGCGAAACGAGATTCCGATCTCGGGCGAGAAAAACCGCGTTGCCGCTCTGCACGTACGTTTGCGGGTCGCGCAGACTGAGAGAGGCATATAGATCGCGCAGCGCGTCCATCTTGATTTTGTGATGGCCGCCAACGTTGACGCCGCGGAGCAGGCAGATGACCACAGGCATGGCACGCATCAGTATATAATCTTCGGGTCATGATGCACACTACCCTTCAAACGGCAGCCCTGCTGGGCGCGGTTGTTTTCGGCCTGACCGCAGCAGAGCCGATCCGCCTCCATCCCAGGAACCCACACTACTTTCTCTTCCGCGGCGGGGCGACGGCGCTGGTCTCGAGCGGCGAACACTACGGCGGCGTGATTAATGGCGCGATCGACTACAAACGGTACCTGGCGGCGCTCGCGGCCGATGGCATGAACTACACGCGCATCTTCGGCGGCACCTACGTCGAGGTGCCGGCGCAGTCGTTCGGGATTCATCGCAACAACCTGGCGCCGGGCCCGGGGCGGTTCCTCGCGCCGTGGGCGCGGAGCGAGACGCCCGGATACGCCGGAGGCGGGAACAAGTTCGACCTCGACCGCTGGAATGCGGAATATTTCGAGCGGTTCCACGCGTTTCTAGCCGAAGCGTCGCGGCTCGGCATCGTGGTCGAGGTGACGCTGTTCAGTTCGCACTATGTGGAGGCGCACTGGAAACTGAGCCCGTTCTGCCCGGCCAACAACGTCAACGCGACCAGCGGCATCGAGTGGAAGAAGCTGCACACGCTGGAGAACGGCAACATTCTATCGCACCAGGAACGCTACACCCGCAAACTGGTGCGCGAAGCCAACCAATTCGACAACGTGATTTTCGAAATCCAGAACGAGCCGTGGTCGGACCGGACGGTGTTGGCCGACGTGGTAAACCCGTACCTGCCGCTGCCCGACCGCGACCGGTATCCGAACTCGATCGATGTGGCCGACGAGGCATCCATGGCCTGGCAGGCGCGGGTGGCGGGATGGATCACGAGCGAGGAGTCGACCCTGCCCAACCGGCACCTGATCGCGCAGAACTACTGCAACTTCGGTTTCCCGGTGCGCGCGGTGGCGCCCGGCGTGAGCATCGTCAACTTCCACTATGCCTACCCGTCCGCAGTCGAACTGAACTACGGCCTGGGCGTGGCCCTTTCCTGCGACGAAACCGGCTTTCGCGGCAGTGCGGACGTGGTGTACCGGCGGCAAGCGTGGAACTTCATGCTGGCGGGCGGGAGCGTGTTCGACAACCTGGATTACTCCTTCACGGCCGGACACGAAGATGGCGGCGACACCGAGGCGAACGGTCCCGGCGGCGGCAGCCCTCAATTGCGCCGCCAGCTTCGCATCTTGAGCGAATTTCTGCGCTCTCTGCCGCTCGCGGATCTGACGCCGGATACGACCGCCGTCAAGCACGCCGCCGGAGCTTACGCGCACGTTCTTTCGGCGCCGGGCCGCCAATACGCGATGTATTTCGACGGCAGCGGCCCGATTGCGGTGACGCTCGATCTGCCGGCCGGCGCGTACTCGGGCGAATGGATCGACACGCAGACGGGAAGCGTCGCGAGGGCCGAGAACTTCCATCATCGCGGCGGCTCGCTGACATTACAGACGCCGGAACTTCAGGACGGCATCGCGCTCCGCTTGAATCGCAGCCCCAAGTGAAGCTGCCGGCTCGTCAGGTGACAATCGCATAGACCGCTCCCTCACGGGACAGTGAAAAAATCGGTTGGCAGGCGGAAGCGCCTGCCCCACTGCCTCGCAAGTCGTTCGGCTGCGGTGTGGGACAGACGCTTTCGTCTGTCAACCGACGGTTTTTTCACAGTCCCTCACGATCGCAAGCTCCGCCGGCCGGGCACGCTTGGGTGTTTAAATAGGGAGAGCCACTCCGGCGCTTATGACAGCAGTCCCGCGCACGACATGACGGACGGCATTGCCTATGCGGTGATCATTCCGGCTTACCGTCCCGGCGCCGAGCTGCCGGAGCTGGTGCGGGCGCTGGCCGCGCGGCGTGTTCCCGCCATCGTTCTGGTCGACGACGGCAGCGGCGCCGCGTACGAAGATTCGTTCGCGCAGGCCGCCGCGCTGCCCGGTGTCCACCTGGTGCGCCACGCCGCCAACCAGGGCAAGGGCGCGGCGCTCAAGAGCGGGATACGGTACGCGTTGGCCACCTTTCCCGGTTTGGCCGGCGTGGTGACGGCCGATGCCGATGGCCAGCACGACGCCGCCGACATCCTCCGCATCGCCCAAATTCTGCTGGCGGAGCCGGATGCCCTGGTTTTGGGCGCGCGCACTTTTTCGGGCGAGGTTCCCTGGCGCAGCCGTTTTGGCAACCTCTTGACGCGCAGCGTGCTGCGCGCCGCCATCGGAAGCAAACTCGCCGACACGCAGACCGGCCTGCGCGGCGTTCCAGCGGCGCTGGCCGCCCATCTGCCCGCCATCGCGGCCAACGGCTACGAGTTCGAGTTGGAAATGCTGATCGCCGCCCACCGCGCGGGCGTGCGCATCGTCGAGCAACCCATCCGCACCATTTACGAAGCCGGGAATCCGCAATCGCATTTCAGCCCGATCGTGGATTCGATGAAGATCTACTTCGTGCTGCTGCGGTTCGCTTCCGTATCGCTGGTCACGGCGGCGCTCGACAACCTGATTTTCTTTTTTGCCTATCGCGCCACCGGCCACATACTGGGCTCGCAAGCGCTGAGCCGCTCGCTGGCGGCGGCGTTTCAGTACGGAGCCGTGCGGCGGCCGGTGTTTCACAGCGAGCGGAGCCACCGCCAGGTGTTGCCGAAATACCTGGGGCTGCTGCTGGTGAGTGGCGCGGCATCCTACGCCGGAATTCGCGCGCTGGTGGCAGGTTTAGGGATCGGCGCGGTGCCCGCCAAGCTGATCGTCGAGACGATTTTGTTTTTTGGAAACTTCTTGGTGCTGCGCGGCTTCATCTTCCGGCGCGGCCAAACGGAAAATGGCGGCCAATCCGCGAAACGCGCGCGGCTGGGCTGGCTGCTGGCCGCATTGGCGGTGGCGCTGGTGGGGCTGGAGATTTACGGCTTCGCTAGTGGCGACCTGTTCGCGCAGGAGATCTGGCATCCGCTGGGTCTGGCGCACCTGGCGAATTACACGGCCGCGTGGCTGGCGCTTGGTTTGCCAATCCTGATTCTGGTACCGTGGCTGTTCGTGCCGCTGGCGGTGGCGGGCGGACTGGTGTTGAGCGCGGTGGCCGCC
>JBAVIH010000099.1:0-1511 GCA_049686695.1 Bryobacteraceae bacterium
GTTCTTCACCAGCAGTCCCGTCACCACGGTCCCAATCTCCGTCGGCACAAACTTCCTGTCGATCTTCTTCACGTAATCGCGGTCCTGGATCGTATTGATGATCGACGCATAGGTCGATGGCCTTCCAATCCCCCGCTCCTCCAGCGTCTTCACCAGGCTCGCCTCGTTGAACCGCGGCGGCGGCTGGGTAAACTTCTGCTCGCTCGTCACCGCAATCTTCCGTAGCGCCTGCTCCGCCGTCATCTCCGGCAGGATCGTGTCCTCCGACCCGCCCTCCCACACCTTTAAATATCCGTCGAACTTCAGCACGCTCCCCGTCACGCGGAAGTCATGCGTCCGCTCCGCTGCCTGCGCCGCAACGTCAACCGTCGTCTGGTCGAAGACCGCCGGCGTCATCTGGCTCGAAACAAACTTCTGCCAGATCAGCTTGTACAGCTTGTACTGCTCCTCGCTCAAACTCCCGCGAATCGAATCCGGAGTAAAGTCCACCCGTGTCGGTCGGATTGCCTCATGCGCGTCCTGCGCCTGCGCCTGCCGCTTGCCCGCAAACTCATTCGCCTTCTCCGGCAGATATTTTTTGCCCAGTCGCGCGATGTACTCCCGCGCCTCCGCAATCGCCTCCGGGCTCACGCGCGTCGAGTCGGTCCTCATATACGTAATCAGCCCGACCGTCCCCTCGCGTCCGATCTCCACGCCCTCATACAACCGTTGCGCCACGCCCATCGTCCGCCGCACGTTGAACCCCAGCCGGCTCGATGCGTCCTGTTGCAGCTTGCTGGTGATATACGGCGCCGTCGGGTTCGCACGCCGCTCCTTCTTCTCCACCCCGCGCACACTCCACTTGGCTCTCTCCAACTCTGCGAGAACTTCATCGACCGCTTCCTTGTCCGGCAGCGCGCTCGACAGAAACTGCTCCTTGCCCTCCGCGTCCACGCCGTTCGAGACCCGCGCCGCCACCCCATCCACACCGACAAACTTCGCCGTGAACTCCTCGCTCTTCGCCGTCTTCAACATCGCATCAATGCCCCAGTACTCCACCGGCTTGAACTCGTTGATCTCCTTCTCGCGCTCCACAATCAAACGCAGCGCCACCGTCTGCACCCGCCCCGCGCTCAACCCGCGCCGCACCTTGTGCCACAGCAGCGGAGAGATCTGGTAGCCCACCAGCCGGTCCAGCACCCGCCGAGTCTGCTGCGCGTCCACCAGCCGCTCGTCGATCTCGCGCGAGTGCGCGAACGCCGCCTTCACCGCCTTCTGCGTAATCTCGTTGAACGTCACTCGCCGCAGCTTGCTTGGGTCCTTCATCACCGGCAGCAGTTGCATCGCCAGGTGCGCCGCAATCGCCTCGCCCTCGCGGTCCGGGTCGGGCGCCAGATACACCATATCCGACTTCGCCGCCTGCTTCTTCAGGTGCGCCACCACCTTCTCCTTGCCCGGAGACACAACCAGCGTCGGCTCGAACGTCCGCCGTTCCAGCTCCACCCCAATCTCGTTCTTCGGCAGGTCCATGA
>JBAVIH010000100.1:0-2549 GCA_049686695.1 Bryobacteraceae bacterium
CAGTGGCGCCGGGAGCTGCGCCGCAACCCGCGCCGCGGGTGGTGGCGCCTCCGCCAGGGACGCTGGCGCCCTCCACGGGAGTGACCGGCGGCAGCGACGTTTATCGGATTCGCCCCGACGGCAACCCGGAACGCGTCTGGACGAACCCGGCGGACGTGGTCTACGCCATCGGTTTCGATGCCGAAGGACGCGCCATTTTAGGCGCCGGCAACCACGGCAGCGTGTATCGCATCGAAACGCCGTTTCTTTATGCCGCATTGCTGACGACTGCTTCGACGCAGGTGACGGCTTTCGCGAGCGGGCCGGCGGGGCGTCTCTACGCGGTGACCGGCAACGTGGGCAAGCTGTATGAAATCGGGCCGGGGCTGGAACGCGAGGGCACCCTCGAGAGCGACGTTTTCGACGCGGCGCTGTTTTCGCAATGGGGAAGGCTGAGCTTCGAGGCCCGGCTGGACGGCGGACAAGTCGCGCTGGCCACGCGCAGCGGCAACCTGGATCAGCCGCAGAAGAACTGGAGCCCGTGGTCGGCCGCCATTGCCGATCACAAGGGCGCGCCGGTGGCTTCCCCGGCGGCGCGGTTCCTGCAATGGAGGGCAACCCTCACCGCCAATGCGGAAGGCCGCTCGCCGCAACTGGAATCGGTTGACGTGGCCTACCTGTCGAAGAACCTGGCGCCGCGGGTGGAGCAGATCGAAATCACGCCCGCCAACTACAAATTCCCCGCCCCGGTGACGCCCGCGCCAACCGGCTCGCAGCCGCCATCGCTGACGCTGCCGCCGCTTGGCAAGCGCACTGTTCCGGCGCCCGCGCCCATTCTCGATTCGCCAGCCACCACCACGCCCGCCTTGCAGTTGGCCAAGGGATGGATGGGCGCGCGCTGGGTGGCGTCCGACCCCAATGGCGATTCGATGACTTACACGGTGGAGATCCGCGGCGAGGCCGAAACCGAGTGGAAGCCGCTCAAACAGAAGGTTTCCGAAAAGTACTTTTCGTGGGATTCCACGGCCTTCCCGGATGGCGATTACCGCGTCCGGATCACGGCTTCCGATGCGCCGTCGAATCCACCCGCCGAATCGCTGACCGGGCAGCTGGTGAGCGAATCTTTCACCATCGATAACACGCCGCCGCGGATCAGCGGGTTGAGCGCGACCCGCAATGGCGGCAAACTCGAGGTGCGCTGGCACGCCGCAGACGCTCTGAGCAACGTTGCCAAGGCGGAATATTCGCTCGATGGCGGCGATTGGACGGTGGCCGCTCCGGTGACCAAACTCTCCGATTCGCTGGATCTGGATTACACGCTGGCGCTCGACGCCGCTCCGGGTGAGCACACCGTCGCCATCCGCGTGGAAGACGATTGCGCCAACCAAGCCACGGACAAAGTGGTGGTGCGGTAGAATCGCAGTCCCCGCCATTTTCATGCCGCGCACCTGGGGTTTGCCGTATCGGTCGAGCCGCGAGGCTATCGGATCGGCCCTCTTATGGTTGGGCGCGAGTGTCATAAACTGGTGGTTCGTGCGTCACAGATAGTGCGAGCCAAAACTCGCGCGCGGGCGCCCCGATGCCGCCCTCACCTAAACGGTTGATTGCAATGAAACTACATCAAACTCCGATTCGAGTCTTCACGACGCTTCTGGTGGTGTGCGCCTCTGCGGCGGCCCAGCCGGAGATCGGCATCCAGCCACCCACCGGCGGATGGAGCCTGGTCACGGCCCCCTACCGGGCCGGAAGCGTGCCGGCCATCCGGCTGGCGAATTCCTCGCGCTTCGCCTCGCTGATACGGGCCGGCAATCTGTATCTGTCGGCGCGCGACGTGGTCGCGTTGGCCATCGAAAACAACGTCGATGTGGAAATCCAGCGATACGGCCCGCTGCTGGCGCAGCAAGTGCTTCGCCGCGCCCAAGCCGGCGGTGCGCTGCGCAGCGTCGGTCTGGGAGTGGCCGCCGGTCCGCAGAGCGTCAGCTTGCAAGGCGTCAGCGCAGGCACGTCCGGCACCCTCAGCGCGGGGAACGGAGTCAGCTCCGGCGGCGGTATCGTCACCCAGTTGGGACCGGCCATTCCTTCCCTGGATCCGACCTTCTTCGGGTACGTCAATTTTTCGCACATCACCGCCGTGCAGAGCAATACGGTGCTGACGGGAACCACCGCGCTGGTGGAGACCACGCGAAGCGTGCAGGCCGAGTATGCGCAGAGCTTCGATTTCGGCTTGTACGGGCAACTGACTTACTCGAGCACTCGGATTGGCGTGAACAGCCAGTATTTCAGCCTGAATCCCTACACCTCCGGCTTCCTGGATTTGCAGTTGACGCAACCTTTATTGCAAGGCTTCGGGCGAGCGGTCAACGGGCGGAATATCCGCGTCCAGAAGAACAACGTGAAGGTGAGTGCGCTGCAGTTCAAGCAGCAGCTCATCGCCACCGTTTCAGCCGCGCTGAATCTTTATTGGGACCTGGTCAGCTTCGACGCAGACGCACGCGCGCGCCTGCGGGAAGTGAGCACCGCCCAGCAGCTTCTGGATGATAACAAGAGGCTGGTGGATTTGGGAACTGCGG
>JBAVIH010000101.1:0-14877 GCA_049686695.1 Bryobacteraceae bacterium
GCGCCGAGGCCGGCGCCGAGGCGGCATGGGTGAGATCCGCCAACCGCTGCCGCAACTGCGCATTCTCTGCCGCCGATTGCGCCAGGCGCGCGGCCTGTTGCCGGTTGACGCGCACTTGCAGCACCACCGCTGCTGCAGCCAACAGCACGACGATCGCCAGACTCCAGCGTTTCACTGACACCGTATTATCTCTCTTTCAACACGAAGCGTGTGCGATAGGTCAGGTTGCACTTACCGCCGGCATCCAATTGCACCTGCACGATCTTCGGCAGGCGCTCGGGCAGAGCCACCGACACGCTGTAGGAAGACGCAATCAAAGCGACCGCGCGATGGATGGCGTCGGCGATCTCTTCGCTCGATCGGCAGAAGATAGCACTGCCGCCGGTGACTTCCGCCAACTGCTTCAGCCCGTTCTGATAGGACTCGCCCAACCGGTCGCTACGGTAACGAAGGTGCACCACGAACAGGGGCGCCTGACGCTCCGCCATCACGGCCGCCACTTTGGAGATCTTATCCTGGATCAAGGCCTCCGGAAAGCGGCGGCTCAGGTCGTGGGAGTCGCTCGAATTGATTACCGGGTTGGTGAAATCCTCGCGGTAGTTTTCCACTTCGCTGTCGGTCGCGTAAAGCACGGCCACGCGCACGCCGCTCTTGGCCAGAATCGAGTCGGCCAGCCTGGTCACGGTCTCGACCGTATCGAGCAGCCCGGCTTTGCCGCTGACCGGCAGGTCGCGCACCGCGGCCACCGACGGCGCCCGGTCCACGGCCGGATCGGCCAGCACCTTGGGACCGTCCTGCGCGCGCATCACACCGACAGCCACCCGCGGCGGCAGCTTGCCGATCTCCGAAGCCAAGGCTTCCTTGGCGGTCTCGGCCAGCGAAAGATCGCCCGCCAGGTCGAGCACCGCGATAAGCATCAGATCGTCGGCCGGCCCTTTCACATCCACAACGCGCGATGCGGTCCCGGCCACCGTGGCGCTCAGGTCCTTGGCCGAGAGCGGCGGGTCTTCGCTGGCGTCCGTCCAGACGGGCACTCGAAGGATCTGGCCTGCGGGCTTGGGCGGGGCCGCGGACAGGGAACAGCCGAGCGCCAGCAGCAGAAGCACGGAGATTGCAGAGCGGGCCTCCCGGTTCCATTCGTAAATCAAAAACTCAACCTCAGCCCCAACTGAATCACGCGCCCGCCGCGCGAGCCGGTGATCTTCCCGGCATCGAGATTGGGCGTGGCGGCGGACCCGATCACGTTATCGGGATCGTTCCAATTGGCGTGATTCATGAAATCGAAGGCCGTCGCGTTGAACTCCAGCGTGCGGTCCGCGGCCAGCGGGAATCGCTTGTTCAAGGACATATCCCAGTTCTGCCAGTCCGGATTGAGGACGCCCGCCAACGTCCGCGACACATCGCCAATGGTGAAATCGGGAGGCTGCACGAACGCCGCCGGGTTGAACCAGAGCGACGGCCCCGGATTGGCGACCCGCGGGTCTACGCCAGGCACCGCGTCCACGTGCAGAGCCTGCACCACGCCGCCCGTGTTATTGAATAGCGGCGTCGGATAGATCGGATCGCCGCTGGCCATTACGCCCATGCCGCTTACCGACCAGCCATCGATCAGGTAACGCCGCCAGTCCGGAAAACGCAGGAACGGCTTGTTCGTCCCGATCGGCAGTTCGTAGGTATAGCTCAGTTCGAACCGCTGCGGGCGATTGCCCGCCGTCACCGACCATTCGTCGTTGCGGTTGAAGAAATCCTGCGTCCCGTACGGTCCCGAGTAGTCGTCCATCTGCTTGTTGAATTCGAAATAGGCATTCAGCGACAGTCCGCTGGACGAGCGCTTCTCCACGCGTACATAGCCCGCGTCCCGCTGGTAGCGCCCCACCGGATACTGGCCGTACACATTGAAACCCTGATACTGCGGGTAGGGCCGCAGCGACTGGTTAAATGCCAGGTTGTTCAACTCGTCGCCAAACTGCAGGTCGTCCATCGGAATGGCGTTGGGATTGGCGGCGCCGTTGCCGACCAGCAGATTCTTACCGCCCTGATAGTAGAAGCCTGCGGTCACGATTGTGGACGACGGCAATTCCCGTTCGATGGAAAGGGCAGCCGACTGATAAGTGGGCAGCCGGTTCGACATGTCGATCAGGTCCGCGATGGTGTTGTTCGCTGCGTCCGGTTGCAGATCGGGCGTGGGAACGGCGGCCGGCGGCACGCCGGCGCTTAATACGAAGGCCGGCTGCAACTGTGCGTCCGGCGAAAGATATGTCGGATAGGAGTCGAAACCCTGCGTGCCCCACTGCCCCGAATAGATCGGAATGCCCGAATAACTGCGCGAGAAGGAGGTCCTCACCACGGTCTTGGCATCTTCGCGCGGATTCCAGGCAAGGCTCAGGCTGGGCGCGAAGCGCACCAGCGTGGGCTGAAAGGCGCTGCCGAAGCCGTCCTGGCCAGCGACCACCAGCGCGCCGGGCAACCCGTTGGCCGGATTGATGGCATTCAGGTCGACGGTAGATTGGCGGTCATATTTCTCGGTGCGCGGCGTGAACAACTCCGCGGTAAGACCGAGATTGATGGTGAGGCCCTTCATGGCCTCGTAGCGATCGCGGAAAGCCAGCGAAGTTTCCGACCGCCGGAAATACGAAGGCTGCGTGTCGATAGTCTCTTCGGCGAAATACGGCATGCCCAGCAGGAAGCTGGCGAGTGCATCGCCCGTATCGACGATTCCCGGCAGGCTCGTCAGCCCTTCGTTGAATGACAACAGGCCCGCCGGATACTGCGGCCAGAAGCTGTTCACCTGCTGGCGTGCGTACTGCCCCACAACGCGAAGCGTGTGCTTGCCGCGCTTGGTGGAGAGGCCGTCGGTCCATGTGTAGACGTTCCGCGCGTTCCGCGCGAATGGATAGGCTTGCCCCATGCTCAGGTAGGGGCCCAGTTGCATCAGCGGGAAACCACTGCCTGCAATTCCAGCGAGGCCGATCTGGGCGGCGTAGTTGGTTCGATCCTGCGGATCGCCACTGGTGGAGACGTCGGAGTTCGCGTCGAGGGTAAGTGTGTTCACCGTGCGGGTGGAGGCGGTATAGACGTACTCGAGCGATCCGCGGCGGGTTTGGAAATCGCGGTTGGAGGGACCCGGATTGGCGGCGGTGGGAAACCACTGGGCCGCGCCCAGCGTGCCGTTGGAAAATGCCAGCTCCATGGTGATGCGATGCCGTTCGCGGACGGATTGATCGAGCTTGCCGATCATGCCGTTGGCCGTGTTGGTCTCCGGCGAATCGATGAAGTAGTTGTTGCGGAAGAACGGCCCGATGTCGGTATTGGGCGCGGGGTAGAACTTCAGGGCATTCAACGCGACCGGATCGAGCCGGGACTGCGGGATAACATTGCCGGGAAACGGGTCGCGCGGGTATTGCAGGTTACCCGAGGAAACCGGCTGCGTCGGGTCGTAATTCGGGTTGACGCCGGTGGAGGCCGGATCGTAGATGGGGATCACGTTGCCGGCGTCATCGACTACGTCCGAATCATCGCCGGTGCGCTGGGCCATGGTGGGGATGGTCTGCAGATAGCTGCGCGCGATGTCCTCGCGCACGCCCTCGTAGGAGAGCGAAAAATACGTGTTGCGGGTTCCCACGAGGTGCGGCAGAATCACGGGTCCGGCGACGTTGAACCCGAACTGGTTGCGGCGCAGCAGCCCTTTGTCGCCGCCGTTTTGGCGGATCTCGTGCGGCACGGCGTCCAGCGCGTCGTTGCGGAAGTTTTCGAACAGGCGTCCATGCCAGTCGCGCAAGGGGCTGTGGCGCCCGGCCTTGGGCGGGCTGTCGGCGCGCAGGCCCCAATTGCGGGTTTGGACCTTAAACTCCTCGATAGCCGTGTTCATCTCGGCGTCCGGGGATGCCGGAGGCGGCTGCTGTTGGGCGCGTGCGCCCGTCACGGCGCACAGACACACCGCCAGCGCGAATTGGCGGAGCGGCATACGTCACAGTTTAACATCACTGCCTGGAGGAACAGGACCCTTCCATCAGGAACGCATGAGGATGCGGTGAACGATCTCGGCGTTTTCGCGGACCTCGTCCTTGACTCGGGGGAACATGCCGACGTAGACCCCGTCGATGGGCTTGATGCTCTCGAATGCCGTGCGGAAGGCCTGCTCGATGCCGCGATCGGGGATCCGTCCAGCGGCCAGAATCTTGAAAGCGAAGCAGGGTTTCCTGGTCTGCTGGACTACCCGATACATGCGCGGCGGATCGCTCTTCAGGTAGATGTCGTTGGGCATCTCCATCATCTCGCCGTTGAGCGCCTTCTTCCATTCGTCCGCGGTCCGCCGCCGGTTATAGACGCAGCCGGAGTAGAAATCGACGTCCCAGTTCTCCTCCTCGATCCGCGCAATGACTTCCGGGATGTGCGTGCCCACCCCGACCATGACTCCTAAATCGCGCACTTTCCTGCACCACTCCTTGACGCTGTTCATTTCGCCGTTCTGGTAGGCGGTATCGACCACTTCGCCCTGCCTTTGCAGCGCCAATGGCTTGAGGGTCCGCACCAGCATTTCCACATCGACGCCGGCGGTCACCTGGGGGATGAGGTGCATCTTACCGCCCTCGGCCACGAAGCGCGCCCAGTCCTGCGGCCCGCGATCCAGGTGGACGTAGTTGAACGCATTGATGCCGAAGCGGTTGGCCTGGTGCATCACGTCGCAGACTCTATCCTGGGTGTACCACTCCTTCATGACTGTGCCGAAGTTGTTGTTGTAATGGGCAAAGCCGTAGAAGGGGTTGACGCCGAGGACCAGGCGGCTGATTTCCACGCCGCCGAATTTCATCCTGGGCACCTGAATCTGCGAAGCCGGCGTGAGCGGTCCGGACTGCCCCACCGGTGCTTGCGGAGCGCCAGGAGGCATGTTGCCCTGCTGCCCTCCGGCTTGGGCTTCCAACGCAGATGTTGCGCCCGTCAGACCGGCCGCGAGCCCCGCACCGGACTGCAAGAAACTTCTACGCGAATGAGACACGGTGACCTCCCGCGGCCATTAGTTCATCGGATAACGAGTTGGTTCCAGCATATCGGATCTCATGGTCTGATTCAAGGCCTGCGGCTGGGACCGGGCAAGACATACCTGATCGACAGTCCGGACCATGACCGGCGCGCATCGCAGGCTCTGCCCGGCATCAGGCCCGCACCCGGGGCAGCCGACTGAGATGTGGCCGGACGCGCACTTTGCGAAAGCCGGGCGTTCCGGGTTCGATGCCCGCAACAGCGGCCAGCCCCCCGAGCCACACAACGGGGGATCGGTGCCATAAACGAAAAAGAGCGCCCCCGTGAAGGGGACGCTCTTTTTCTACGGCCACTTTCTTCAGACCGCGATCAGAAGTAGAACTTGACCGCGAGTTGTATGATACGGTGACCCTGCTTGTCGGTGGCGGTGCCGAACAGCGGGCTGGTCTGCTGGCCGGCGCTATTGAAGCTCAACGAGAGGTTGTCCCCGCTGTAGAAGGACCGCAACGGATGGTTCAGGAAGTTGAAGCCGTCGATACGGAACTGCAGCTTCTTGGATTCGCTGAACTGGAAGTTCTTGAACAACCCCAGGTCCGAGTTGAAGAACGCTGGCCCGTAAACAGCCGGCAGCGCCGTCCCCCCGTTCTCCCCGATGATATTGGGCTCGGCAAAACAGCTCGGGTTGACGAACTGGTGCGTCCCCAGGCCCTTAGCCGGGTTGCAGGTTTCGATCGGCGTCAGTTGCATCGCGTTGGTTCCCAGCAGCGACACGTTGCTGATGTTGAAAGCCGAACCCGGAATCGTGCCAGCGGCGCTAAAGTTGAAGTCGTCGCCGCTGCTCAAACCGGTCAGGTCAGCCCCGCTTTGCACCTGGGTGATGCCGGAGAGCTGCCAGCCGTTGACAAATCCACCCGCAATCTTGTTATGAGCCGGGCTCCCCAACTCGATCGAGTAGGCGGCGTTGAAGATTTGCGTGCGGTTGCTCGGTTGCACTCCATAATCGTTCTTCAGGTTGAATGGATCCTCCGCGGGATTGATAATCCCCAGAGCCTTGCCAAAGGTATAGTTCAGGTTAATGTTGTAGCGGCCCTTGGAACGCACCCAGGTCGCCTGCAACGCATTGTAGTTGGAATACAGGTTATTGGTTGCCAAATCGACGTCCCCGAAGCCGGACAGAGGACGGAAATTATTCGCGTTCAGGGTGTTCGGGTCCACCCCGCCGTTCTTCGAGGACAACATCGCCCCATACGGCACCAGGTTGATGTCGCTGCCGTAGCCGTTACTCGTGTTTGCCAAATCATGGCTGCGGTTGCCGACGTAAGACAGCTCCAGCAAGCTGGACCACGGCGTGCGCCGCGATATCGTTACGTTCCAGGTGTCGGTGTAGGGTTGGTTGTTGTCCTTGCTGTCGACCGCCTGCGGAGAGGAGGGTTGGCTGGCGAAATTGATCGTATCCAATAACTTCGCGTACAGATAGGGAATACCCAGGCTGCTGGCGCTAAGCGAAGAGCTGACCACGCCCGCCGACACATCCAGGCCGCTGGTGAACTGCGCGGAATGGTAGTAATAGCGGCCCCATCCGCCGCGCACCACGGTCTTGCCGTCGCCCAACAGATCGTACGCGCCCCCGATGCGCGGCTGGTAGAAGAGCGCCCGCGTGGGGAAACCGCCCAACGGCACGCTCGCGTCCTTCTTGTGCCATTCGAACCCGCAGACCTGGAGGGGCGTGCAACTGGCGCTGTAATCCGCGTAGTTGAAGATGGAGAAGCCATTCCCGGTCCGGTCTTCCCACGGCTGGAAGTGCGTCAGGCGTATGCCAAAGTTCAGCGTCAGCCGCTTGTTCACTTTCCAATCGTCCTGCACAAACCCTTCATAGGTGTTGTACGCGATGTCGTGAAGGTTGCCGAAGTTTGTTTCGTTGTAACCCTGCGACGCGTTGCCGGTGATCATGTCCGCGTATTCGTTGCCGAAAGTATAAGCGTTGCCGCCGCCATTCCACACTTGAAATTGACCGTTGGTATTGTTATTGGCCGGCTGCGCGTTGCGGATCCACTCCCAGAAAAAACCGCCCTTGACCGTGTGGGTTCCCACCACCTTGCTGACCGTGTCGCTCAGGTTGGGCATCCACTTGTCCGCATAAAGACCCGCCGATGGGCCGCCCACTTCGAAACCACCCGGATTGAACACCAGGGCGGCTTCCTGGTTGGCCCACCCTGTGCCCCCGAAGGACGGGATCTGCGCCACTCCGTTGTGGTACAACCCGGTATAGGCATAGCCCACGTCCGCTCGATTCACTTTCGCAGGATCGGAGAACACGTTCGGGAAACCGATATAGGTGTAGCTGAACACGAACTCGTTGGTCATGGTGGGGCTGAACACGTGGGTCAACGAACTGCTAACCGAGTCCGACTTGTTCTTGCCCAACACCGCGGTCGGGTAGGGAACCTGATCGGTCTGGCGCCACCACAGGCCCACCGGGAACTGCTGCGTCTCGCGCTGCATGTTATAGCGTACGAACAGCTTGGTGCTGTCGCTGATGCTATAATCCACGCGCGACATCCACTGCGTATTGTTCTCGTTAAACACTTCCGACTGCACGTAGTTGAAGCCGCCGGTGCTGCCGGGGGTGGCATTAGCGGCGGGATACAGCTTCATCAACGCCACCATGTTGGGATCGATCATGGTCGACGGAATCTGCCCGCCCGGAAACATCGCGAGCGCGGCGGCATTGAGGGCTCCGGGAGGTCCGCCGGAGGCCGTGACGGCGCCTTCCCCGGCAATCGAGGACGGGGAGAAATTGCCCGTCATCTCGCTGGCGGTTGGCACCGTGGCGCGCAGCAGGCCGGTATCCAGCACCTGGTAGAAGTACTCGAAACCGGTGAAGAAGAACAGCTTGTTGCGGCTCTTGTTGAACCTGGTGCCGGGAATCAACACCGGGCCGCCGAAGGTGCCGCCCGGATAGAAGTACTTGTTGTGCGGTTGCGAAACGCCCTCCTGGTTGAAAATAGCGTCGTTCGCATTCATCACGTAGTCGCGGGCGTAAAAGAACCCGGAACCGTGGAACTCGCTGCCGCCAGCCTTGGCGATCGAGCTGATCACGATGGGGCCCTTCTGATTCTCCGCGCTGAAATTCCCGGACAGAACCTTGAACTCGGATATCATGTCCGCGTTGGGGTTGACGGGCGTATCGCAGTTGCAACCAGGATCGGAAACATGCGCGCCGTCCGAGGTAATGTCCAGCGAGCCGCTAGGCAATCCGTTGTACGCATAGGCCCCGTTCAACGGGCTCATGCTACCAGCGTCGCCATTGGCATTGATGCCGATCACCTCGCCGGAGTAATTAGCCTTGTTGTTGGTACCGTTGCTGATGCCAAATCCGGGCATGATCTTGATGTACTCGGCGGCGTTGCTGCCCACCTGGATGTAATTCTGTAACTCCTTTGTTGTCAGCGTTTCCGACTTCTCGCCCGAGTCCACTGGCACGATGGAATCGGCCATGCCGACGACTTCGACTTTATCGGTAGAGCTTCCTACCTGCAACGACACGTTGACGTTGCGCTTTTCGCCGCCCAGTATCGAAATGCCGGGTGCGTCGTAGGTCACAAAGCCCTTGGCCTCGACTGTCAATTTGTAGCTGAAATCGCCGACAGCCACACCGACAAAAGTGTAGTAACCATCATTATTCGTGATGGTATCGCGCGTATCGTGAGTTCTTTCGTTAACAAGTTTGACCTTGGCCTGCGGCACAACCGCGCCGGACGGGTCGGATACCACCCCGGTCAACGTCGCGGACGTGAATTGCGCCTGCAAGTTCATGGCCGACAAAATCAACAACGCCAATCCAATCAGGATTATGGTGCGATTTTTCATAGGACCTCTCTGCTCCAGAAACGAGACTCGACTCCACATACGAGACGTCCCGTAATATAAATCCACTAGACCCGCGCGTAAAGGCTAAAGCCGTTAACTCATATGAAGGGATTAGTTACACGGAAAAACCGCTTTCCTTTCATGTGGGTTACTGATAATCTAGTCTAGGTTACAGCGATTTGCATGGGGTTAACGCCTCGCGGAAGGCCTCGCTAAATCGTTGAAACAGAGAGAAAAACCCCATGTCGGGTACTCCGGACCAGAATGAGTGCAAGGCCGAGCTGAAGGCGTTGATCGCGTCGGGGATTTTCGCGAAGGCACCCAGCCTGGCGCTGCTGCTGGATTATGTTTGCACCAAGTACTTCGAGGGTCAAGCCAACCAGATCAAGGAATACAGCATCGCGGTCGAGGCTTTGGGGCGTCCATCAAGCTTCGACCCCAAACAGGATTCAATCGTCCGGGTGGAGGCCTTCCGGCTGCGGAAGCGGCTGAAACAGTACTACGAGAACGAGGGCGCGGGGCGCCATGTGCGCATCGTTGTTCCGTCCGGCCAATACGTGCCGCAGTTTCTGGAGAATGGCTGGTCCGCAAGCAACGGCGAGGCGCATGATGCCGGCCCCGACCCTGGCGACGACGAGGAAGTAGCCTTGGAGGCTGCGGCGCAGGCGGCCTCGAATCGCGAATTGGCGATAGCGCCAGCCCCGCCCATTGTAGGGCCGCCCACCATTGTGCAGCCAAGACTCCTCTCCAGGGTCAGGTTAGCCGGCTTCTTGGGGCTGATATTGATGGTAGCGGCTTTGGTTGCCGCCGTCTGGTATTTCCGGGCGCATTGGCCGGCCATGGCCGTCACCGAACCGAAAACGTCCGTGCCGCTGGGCTCCGAGTCCGAGGAAATCCGGATCCTGTGCGGCGCATCCGGAGAGAGGCATGTGGACCGGGCCGGCAACATCTGGTCCAGCGACCGCTTCTTCCGGGGCGGATCCGTCTTCGCCGCGCCCAACCATGTAATTCACCGGACGCCCGATCCGGAGTTGTTCGGGCACAGACGCGAAGGCGATTTCAGTTACGACATTCCGTTGAAGCCCGGCGTTTATGAGCTGCATTTGTACTTTGCCGAGACGATATTCGGCGAGAACAACAGCGCGGGCGGCGGCGAGTCCAGCCGGGTCTTCCGGATTCTGATCAACGGAAAGACCGTGCTGGGGACCTTCGACCCGCTCTGCGATGCGGGCGGCAGCAACGTTGCCGACGAGAGGATATTCAAGGACGTTTCGCCGGCGAAAGACAACATGTTGCACGTGCAACTCGCCGCGTTGGTCAACAACGCCCCTTTTCTCAACGCCCTGGAGGTCGTGCCGGGCATCCCGGGCAAGATGCGACCGGTGCGTATCGTGGCGCGCCCCAGAAACTACACCGATCAGCGAGGCCAGGTATGGGGCGCCGACCGTTACTTCAGTAATGGTTTTGCCGTGCCGCGATCCGAGCCGGTTTCCAATACTCCGGACCCGGAGATGTTTCAGGACGAACGCTTCGGCAACTTCAGGTACACGATCCCCGTGGCCGAAGGCCGCTATACCGTAACTCTGCGATTTGCGGAGACCTGGTTCGGCCCCAGTCAACCCAGCGGCGGCGGAGCGGGCACCCGCATCTTCGATGTGTATTGCAACGGAATCGCGTTGCTGCGCAATTTCGACGTATTCCGTGCCGCCGGCGGGGAGCACCGCGCCGTAGAAAAGAGCTTTCACGGCATCACTCCCAACGCCCAGGGCAAGATCGAGTTGTCGTTTGTGCCAGTGGTGAACTACGCCTGCGTCAATGCCATCGAGGTTGTGGACGACAGCAAGTGAAAAGAGCGGGTGGATGCTTCGCGCGATAACGGTCGCGGCGGTTTCGCGAACCGCGGGCGCAAGAGCCTGCTATAACATCAGTAGAAGCGCATGATCGCTCTCGCCGCACTTTTGCTGATGCAGGCCACGACCGCGAGCCCCGAGCCGGCCCATCCGCATGCTGGGGCATCCTTCGAAGTCCTGTCGCGGCAGGCCATCGAGGCGCGCGACGCCAAACGGCTGGCGGAGGCCCTGAGCCTCTTCAGGAAGGCGCTCCAACTCAAACCGGACTGGGACGAAGGCCTGTGGGAGGCAGGTTCCATCGAATACGACCTGGACCAATACAAGGAGTGCTCCGCCGACTTCCGGAGGCTGGCAGCCCTGGGACCGGACCAAGCCCCTGCCTGGACCATGGCCGGACTCTGTGAATACCACCTGCGCGATTACAATGCGGCATTGAAGAGCCTGCTCCAGGCGCAGCAGTTGGGATTCCGGCAAGGCGCCGACCTGGCCCGCGCCGGGCGGCTCCACCTGGCCCTGGTCCTCATCAAGCTGAGCAGGTTTGAGGAAGCCATCATCACCCTGGTCCAGCTGACGCGAGACGACAAGAAGACGCCTGAGATCATCGTGGCCTCTGGGATCGCCGGATTGCGGGAGCCTTGGACACCACCCGAGGTGCCCGAATCGGAACGCGACAAGGTCTTCAAGTTGGGCGATGCAATGGCCGCGGTGATGGAGCAGGATTCGAAGGAAGCCCTGGAGAAATTCGCCGTCGTGGTACGGGACTACCCCAAAGATGCCAATGTCCGCTTCCGGTACGGCGCGTTCCTCATGCAGGAGGATCCGGAGCGCGGGATTCAGGAAATCGGCAAGACGCTCGAGTTGCAGCCGGACCACGTTCCGGCGTTAGTCAGCCTGGCCAATATTTACCTGAAACGCGATCAGGCGCCGGCCGCGCGGCAATACGCCGAAAAAGCGGTGAAGTTGGCGCCGGGCGATTTCGCCACTCACGTGACCCTGGGCAGGGTGTTGCGGGAGGCCGACGATGACGCGGGCGCCCTCCGGGAGTTCGAAACCGCGGTGCGTCTGGCGCCAGCCAGCCCCGAGTCGCACTACGACCTGGCCACCACCTACGCCAAGCTCGGCCGCATAGCCGACGCCGCGCGCGAGCGCGAGGAATTCAGACGGCTACGGAAAGTCACCGACCCCAATCGGCCGTGACCGGCCCGGCTAGCGTTGCGGCGGCGCCTCACCGTGACCGCGGGAGGCTTCGGCAGCGGCCTTTTCATAAAGCGAGATGCTGTTATTGAAAGCCTGGATCAAATCGCGGTCGTTGCGCTGGGTGGCCAGTGCGAGGCCCTGCCTGGCGGCTCGCAGCGCATCCTCCAACCGGCCAACCCGCGCATAGACCGATGAGAGCGCCCCGAGGGCGAGGGGATCGTCGGATTTGGCAACTGCCTCGAAATGGGGAATTGCCTCGTCGAATCGCCCTTTGCCAGCCAGGGCGCGACCCAGAGCGCGGTGCACATCGGCCACGTCGAACCCGCCCGCGAGCGCCTTCTCGAGATGGGAAATCGCCTCATCGAAACGGCCTTGCCGGGATAGAATCAGGCCCAGGTTCCCGTGTAGTTCCGGCGCATCCGGATCGGCGGCTAGAGCTTTTTCGAGATATGGGACAGCCGCTTCGGCCCGACCCGCGCGCACCAGCGCGACGGCGATGTTGTTCTGCGTGTCGGCATCTTTGGGATCCAGCTCCAGCGCCTGATCAAAATGCGGAATCGCCTCCTGAATCTGGCCCCGCTCGGCAAGCAGACTCCCCAGCGCGCCCTGAGCCTTGGCGTCCCTCGGATTGAGCTCGATCGCCTTTTGCAGCTGCTCTAACGCCTCATCGGGGTGTTTGGTGCGCAGCAGCGCCATGCCCAGACCGGTGCGCGTCCGCGCGTCGGCAGGTTTGAGTTCCACCGCCTTACGAAGCGGCACAAGGGCCTCTTCGTCGCGTTTCTCGGCGGACAGCGCCAAGCCCAGGTTGTAGAGCGCCATGGGTTCGTCCGGGCTCATCGCCAGCGCATTCTTCCACTCGGCGATCGCCGTCTCCAACTCACCCTTGCCTTGATGCCCAACGGCCACGTTGAACAACCGGTAGAATTCGGTGGCCGGCGCATTCATCGCTTCAATAAAGTCCGGCGCGATGTTTACGAACTCGGGGATATTGACGCCGCGATTCGCCGCCGTCGCGTTTTCCACCAGGATCGCCGGGCTGTCGTTGCCGTTTTCGTCGATGTGGGTCAGGAACAACTGCGTGAACAGCGATCGTCCTTTCGAGGAAAACGCGAGCCAACGCCCATTCGGCGAAAACGTGTGCCAGGAGTTCATGGGCGACAGGTTGCAGTTCATCCGGCGCGCCGTGCCGCCTTCAAACGGCACGATGAACAACTCACTGTCGGGCCGCATGAGCAGGCCATTCTTGTTCTTGACGAACACGATCCACTTGCCGTCCGGCGATACCTTGGGGAAATTGTTACTCATCCCATTGTCGACAGCGCCCTGCACCGGTTCGGGCGTGCCGCCTTTGCCGCCGTTGAACGGGATCCGGTACAGGTCGTATTGGATCTGCGTCTCGTCGGGCGAGTTGGCGTACAGGGGATCCTTCGCGCCCGGCGGAAAGGGATCGCGCGCTTTGGCGCGGGAGAACACCAGGTACTTGCCGTCCGGACTCCAGAAGGCGCTGGTCTGCACCATGTCGGGGTCGTCGGCGCCGGGCAGCGGCTGCAACTTGCCGGTCGCGCGACTGTACCACGAGAGAATGCCGCGCGTGGGGTAGAACACCTGTCCGAAGCCGTAGTCCTTGTAGAACCCGTTGAACAGCCGATCGTCCACGCTCTTCATTTGCGCGCTGGGGGGCTCGGTGGAAGTGATCAGGTACTGCCCGTCGGGCGAGATCTGGCTCATGAACCCGAAGCGTTTCTTGGCCGGATCGTCGGAGAACGAGTTCCAGCGAATCACATAGTCGTTCCGGATCGAGGTCTCTTTGCGCACCGGCACCAGCGCATACAACCCCTTGTCGTTCTGCGGGCCGTCCACGTCGATGCCCATCCATTTACCGTCACGCGAGAACGAGTGGCAGTTGGCGCAGGTCGGCAGGCCCTCCATCATCACGCGGCTGCGACCCGCCGACAGGTCCATCAGCCGCCACGCGATCAGGGGCACTGCCTCCGGAGGTAGCGGCTGGATGACGCCGTGCTCGCCCACGGGCACCGAAATCAGCGGCACGTCGCGGTAAAAGACCGGCGCGCCCACCGGGTCGCTGGAGATGCGCAGCGTGGCTTGCCCGCTGGAGACCGGCTTTTTCGTCTTTTCGTTCTCGTAGCCGTGGAACCGCACGGTGACTGGCTGCTGGACGCCGTG
Organism: Bryobacteraceae bacterium; assembly: GCA_049686695.1. Taxonomy (GTDB): domain Bacteria; phylum Acidobacteriota; class Terriglobia; order Bryobacterales; family Bryobacteraceae; genus Bog-375. The sequence goes on from JBAVIH010000101.1 coordinate 14,082, forward strand.
TTTCTTGACCATGTCCCATGTCGCCGCGTCCGGCTTCCAGGCGTGTCCGGCCTGCTGGTTGGGAGTGAGTTGCGGCGTCACGGCGCCGGCCTTGGCGCAGCGCTCGTCAATCGGGCCCAGCTGCAGCCGCTCGCCCTGCGACTTCACCCGCACCGGTGCGGCGCCGTCGCCGAATGCGAATTCGACGACCCACAGCTTGGCGCGCGGGTCGGCATCGCGCCACTCCATCGTCGGCGGGACAAAGTCGGGCGGAAAGACGGAACCCGCCGCGGGGTAGTCGACGGCAATCGTGCCGGCAGCCGCCGGCAAGCGCTGGTGCGAAGTCTGCGCCAGCAGAATTACCGGCGCCAGCATGGCCAGAGAGACCGGGCTCGGCTTCATTGGCGATCCCACCCTGCTCTCGCCTCGGGTTCCTTGATGTCTAGCGCCCCTCTCAATTTCTGAGCCTCTGCTCGCTCCCGGTCCTCGTTCCGGGGGCCGAGCCCAGCGACCAACCTGCCACGGAGACCGAAGCGGCGGCCAGCCCGCATCGGAGACGATGCGGAAATATGCGCGCGGTCGCCTGGAGATTCGCTGGTCCGCTTCAGCACTCGCCAACCTGAAGCCTGCACCCGTTCCCGGTTTCAATGTACTCACATTGCAGTCCCGCGTCAAGACCCGCCAGCCGCAGCCAGCGGTTTCGGAAATGGCGCGAAACAGGACTTTGCGCATTGGAGTGGATTTGAGCCGTGGGAGAGGCGGCGATCCTGCAGGCCGTTGAGCGACGGGGAGCCTCGATGGGGTATCACTCCATGGA
>JBAVIH010000102.1:0-9860 GCA_049686695.1 Bryobacteraceae bacterium
CAGCGCTCCGTTGCTCTTTGACAACCCGACCGCTTTCCATGGAGTGATACCCCATCGAGGCTCCCCGTCGCTCAACGGCCTGCAGGATCGCCGCCTCTCCCACGGCTCAAATCCACTCCAATGCGCACAGTCCTGTTTCGCGCCATTTCCGAAACCGCTGGGTTGAGTGCCGCTCTCTGGAGTGGAAGGGGCTTCGCTGCTACACTGAAACCGATGCTTCGTTTGCTGTGCATGGCGATCGTGGTGTGCGTCTCGCTGCGTGCCGAAACGGTGGTGGTGCTGCGGTTCGCCAATCACGCCAATGCGGCCGGTTTGGATTGGGTAGGCGAGAGTATCGCCGAAACCGTGCAGGATGCACTGGCCTCCGAGGGGCTCCTGATGCTGGGGCGGGAAGCCAGGGAGGAAGCCTATCGCCGGCTTTCGCTGCGGCCGGGCGCCGAATTGACGCATGCCTCGGTCATCAAAGTGGGCGAAGCGCTGGACGCGGCCCGCGTGGTTTACGGATATTACGAGCTGCTGCCGGCCGAGGCTGGCTCCGCGGAGGCATCCAAAGGATCGCTGCGGATCACCGCACGCGTGCTTTATCTGAAAGAGACGCGGCAGGGCTCGCCGTTCAGCGAACTGGGACCCTTGGAGGAACTGGCGGAGATGGAAGCGCGCCTGGGATGGCAGACGCTGCGGCAACTGGATCCGCGCACTACATCCACCGAGGAGGATTTTCTCAGGGTGCGGCCGCCGGTACGCCTGGACGCGGTGGAGAACTACATCCGCGGCCTGCTGGCCTCCGACCCCGAGCAGCGCCAGCACCTGTTCATGCAGGCGGCCCGGCTGGACGAACATTATTCCCCGCCATGCTTCCAGTTGGGCAAGAGCTACTGGGAAAAGCGGGAGTACAAGGTGGCGGCCGGTTGGCTGGCGCGGGTCGGCCCCTTCGACCGGCGCTATCTGGAAGCGCAGTTCTTCCTGGGGCTGTGCCGCTTTCATTTCGACGATTACGCCGGCGCCAAACAGGCCTTCCAGGTGGTGGCGGGGACGATGCCGCTCAATGAGGTATTCAATAATCTGGGCGCCACCGAGGTGAGGCTCAACCAATACCAGGACGCCATTGCGAGCTTCCAAAAGGCGCTGGAGGGTGACAGCGCCGATCCCGACTATCACTTCAACCTCGCCTACGCCGAGTGGCGGGCCGGGCAATACGAGGCCGCCACGGAAAGCTTCCGCGCGGTTCTGGAGCGGGCTCCCGACGATGAGGAAGCGACGCTGATGCTCGGCCGTTCGCTCAAGAGCGAAGGCGCGCGCCCCGGCGAGCCGAGGTTGGAAGACCGGGTGCGTGTGAAGACCAACTACGACGAAGAGGCCTATCGCCAACTGCAGGCCGAGCTGAAGAAATAGCCGGCGTGCGCCACTTATTTCTTGGGCTGCGCGGCGGGTTCCTTCGTCTCTTTGGTCTTGTCGTCGGGGAGCGGAGCCACGGGCTCCTGGTCGGGCTTGAACGTGGACTCGGCCGAATACTTGCGGTACAGGCGGAATTCCTGGTCCAGCTTCGAAATACCTTCCATCGACTTCATAATTACCTGCGATTTCAGCGGCAGCAGGAAGGTCTGGCCGGACAGGTCCTGATAGTCGTAATCGAGAACGTCGGTGGTTTCCTTTAGGGGGAAATTCGCCGGAATGTTCTCGGCGTCGGCCGTGATGCGCACCACCGCGTGCGTGTCCTGTTCCACCTCCACCAGCCCATGATAGGCGGTGGTGATGCGCAGTTTGCCCTCGTCCCACCCGAGTTGATACTGGGAACGGTCGAGCCGCACGTGGTAGTTGAACGCCATCACGCGCTTGCCGCGCAGGGTGGCCCAGTGATCCCACTCGAAGCGGGCTTCGGTCGCGGGCTCGAAGATTTCGCGCATCATGCTGCCGAATTCGCCGAACGATTTCGACCCGCCCAGTTTCTCGTAATCCTGGTTCACGATGGCGTTGTTCACCAGCACCACCACGTAATGCTCTTTCTTGCCGAAGTAGCTGAGCCGGATTTGCAGCGTATCGAGCAATTGCCAGCGCGGGTCGCCGCCGGCAGGGCCGCCCCACTTCGTGCCGGGCATGGGCGCCTGGTACCGGCGCGTCACCTGGGTGCAGATGAAGTCGGGCAGCGTGTCGCTGTAATTCAACGCGTACTCGCGCACATCGTCGATGATGGCTGCCTGCTCTTCGGAGGTGGGTGGCGCGATCGGCCTCGGCTTGAGCGGCGGCGCGACTGGCGCGGCGGCCGCCAGCGACGCACTTTCCGCCGCCAGTTTGTGCAGCGCCTGCAGCGTCTTCGGGCCAATCCGCATGTCGCCCTGCATGTCTTCGATCTGGCGCTCGTCCAGCTTGTCGGTGAGCTTCACTTTGTCCAGGAACAGCGCCAGTTCTTTATCGGACGACTTGCCCTGGCGGATCAGTTCGGCGTTCGATTCGAGGAATTGCCGTAACTTCGCCACGGACATCGTCTGGGCCGATGCCGCCAGACAAAACGCGAAGACGGCCGCGAGCAAACGGGAACCCATACGCCTTCATTTTCGCACGGCCCCGAATGCGCCCAAAGCGTTAATGGCACGCACAGTGAGTCCCGATTTTCACGGCAACGCAGCCCCGCGCTTCCGCGTTTCCGGTCAACTGCTACACTGGCACTTCGGAGGGGGCTTCTGCTCAACCGCGCCGCTTTCGTATTTCTCGCGCTCGCCGCTCTGTCGCTTCCGGTGCAACTCCGCGCGCAGGATGCGCCAGCGGGCGATTCGGCGTCCCAGGCCGTGCCGCCAGCCGCTCCCGAGCGCGACGTGTCTTGGAAACAGTTGCCTGCCAACTTCCTCGGCGATCAGAGGAACATCTGGCTGCTTCCGGCGCACCTGCGCCATCGGTCCTCCCTCATTCCCGCGCTCGCCGTGGTCGGCATGACGGTCGCGCTGGTGGTGGCGATCGATCCGATCGAAGGGCGTTACTTCCGCGATAGCACCACTTACCTCGGCTTCAATCGCGTGGTTTCGGGCAATAACGCATCCATCGGGATGGCTCTGGTCCCGGTCTCGTTCTACGCGGCGGGGCTGATCCGCAAGGACGAAAAATCGAGAAAGACGGCGCTGCTGGCGGCTGAAGCCGTGGCCGATGCCGAGCTCGTCACCATCGTGATGAAGGACATCGACCGGCGTCTCAGGCCCGCCGTCATCGGCCTCCACGGCAATTATTCCGATACCTGGTTCAAGAGCGGCGGGCCCTGGTTGCGCGGCCAGGGCAGTTTCCCCTCCGGCCACACCATCGCCGCGGCTTCCATCGCCACCGTGGTGGCCCGCCGTTACGGGCGCGAGCATCGCTGGGTTCCCTACGTCGCGTACGGCCTGACGGGGTTGGTGGGATTCTCGCGGATAACGTGGTCCTCTCATTTTCTCTCCGACGTGTTCGTGGGTGGCGTATTTGGGTACTCGATCAGCCGCTTCGTGGTGTCGCGCCAATAGCTGCCTTCTGCTGCTGGCCGCGTGGCTGGGCTGCGGAACGCTCGGTGCGCAGTTGGGACTTGGCCGTGTCGAGGGCGTAGTGCGCACCGATGCCGGCAGCCCCGTGCCCGCGGCCGGCGTGGTGATCGTGGGCGGGGGACTGCGCCTGCTCGTGCGCGCCGATGGCGACGGCCGCTTCGCGCTCGCGTTGCCATATGGCCATTACCGCATCGCTCTTGAAGACGACCGGAACTCCACGCGGCCGCTCGACATCGTCCCCGTTGAAACCGTTCGCGTCGCGCTGGTGGTGACGCCAGCCGTGCCCTTCCGCCTCGAGAGCACCGTCGCCGCCGAGCCAGGCGAGTGGACCGTCGACTCCGCCGCGCATCTCTATCCGACTGGCTTTTCGCTCGCCTCAACGTTGTTCGCGCTCGAGCCCGGCACGGTCACCGAGCCGCTCGATTTCTCCGGCCTCGCCGACAACCGCCTTGGCATCGTCTCCCAGCGCGGCTTTTCCTGGACCGATACCGCGCTCCAGTTCAACGGCCTCGATGCCGGCGACGATTACCAGCCGGGCCGTCCGCAGATTCTTCCCGATACCGACGCGGTCGAAACCACCGTGGTGCGCAGCGGGTTTGCTTTGACGCCCTCGCCTGCCTACGGCGCCGAGGTCGGCCTGTTCCCGGCGCAGGCAGGCGAATCCTGGCACGCCGCCATCGCGAGCGCCGGAACCGCGCGCGCGCTGGCTTCGAGCAATTTGCCGCCGCCCGCCAACCGCGGCGCCATCACCCAGTCCGAACGGTACGATTGGTTTACTCGCGATCACGCCGATCTCGGCGGCCCGCTCTCGCGCTGGGCCGATGTCTTTCTCTCCGGCTCCGGCCAATGGGCCGCTCAGGCCGCGCCGCTGGCCGCTCCCGGCGCCGATCAAAAAAGCCGCCTGCTGTTCGGCAACGCGGCCGGCCACATTCATGCCGGCCCTCACGACCGTTTCGACGCTCTCTACAGCGGCTCCCGCATCGATCTTGCCGGCGGCGGCGAGCCCGCCGGCATGGAAGCTCTCGCGGCCCGGCGGCTTTCGCCCGAATTCGTGCTGCCTGACGGCATGGCCGGGTTGAATGAAACCGATCACCTGGATTTCGTCCAAGCCGGCTGGACTCACGTCTGGGCCGCCAGCGCCGCCGGTGCGCTCCAGGTCCGCTATGGAGACTCGTTCGCGCATCTCGATGCCGAACCTGTCCTCACGACGCCCAAAGATCAGAGCCGCATCGAACTGGCCAGCGGCGCGGTTACCGGCGAGCCCCCGCTCACCAATCTCGCGGTGCGCGCGCGCCAGCAAATCGCGGGAGTGTGGGAGCCCGGCGCCGTCAAACTGGCGGGCGCGCGCCATCGGTTCCTGGCAGGCGGCGGCTGGCGGATCTCCTCACCGCAGAACCGCTATCGCACGCCCTCCGACGTGAATCTGATCACCGCCGGCGGCGTGCCCGCCGAAGTCGTCGAATTCAACACGCCGCTCGATTCGCGCGAACGGATCGCCTCCGCATCCGCCTGGGTCGCCGATCGGTTCAATCCCGCCCACAGGCTCACGCTCGACCTCGGCGTGATCGCCGATTTCTCGCGCGGCGGCCTTCCCGAGCAGTCCAGCCCCTTGGGCTTCTACACGCCAGCACGGCAGTTCGCCGCGCAGCCCGACCTCATCCGGTGGAACAGCGTGTCGCCGCGCGCCGGCGTTGCCTGGCAGGTTCCGCACGCCCACGGCCTGGTCACGCGCGGAGCGTTCTTCCGCTCCTACGCGCCGCTGGCCGGCCGCTATCTCGACTACGGCAACCCCAACAGCTTGGGCGGTAACGTCTATCAATGGAATGACTTGAATGGCGACGGCTGGTTTGAGCCGGGAGAACGGGGAGCGCTGCTGGCCCGTTTCGGCGGCCCGTACTCGTCCATTTCCCCTTCCTTGCACCGCCCCTACGCGGACGAATGGAACCTGGGCGCGGAGATGCCGCTGCCGTTTTCCACGCTGGCATCCATCCAACTTTTCCGCCGCGACGAGAAAGACCGCATTGCCGCCATCAATACCGGGGTACCGCCGCAGGATTTTACCCCGGTAACAATTCTCGATCCCGGCCCCGATGGCATCCCCGGCACCTTCGACGACCAGCAGCTCACCGTGTATGCGCAAAATACCGCCACGCTCGGCCATGACCAATATCTGCTCACTAACCCGCCCGGCTTACGCACGCTCAATTCCGGCGTCAGTTCCCAACTGCGGACCGCGTGGCGAGGCGTCACCGTGCTGGCTTCCTTCGTGGCGGAGAAATCCTACGGCCCGACCAATCCCGGCAACGCCATCTTCGAGAACGATCCCGGCGTCGTGGGCGCCCTCTTCTCCGATCCCAATGCCGGCATCGACGCGACCGGCCGCGCCTTCACCGACCGCGCTTTCACCGGGAAGATCGAGGCGCTCTATCGCCTGCCCGCGCGCTGGGGCGGCGTCCAAATCTCCACCGTCGCCGATTACACCGATGGCCTGGCATTCGCCCGCATGTTGCTGGTTACCGGATTGACGCAAGGGCCGTTCCTGGTCGCCACAACCCCGCGCGGCAGCCCCGGCGGCGGCAATCGCGCGCAGCATGTGCAGAACTGGAACCTGCGCCTCAGCCGCGAGTGGCTGCTCCCCTACGGTCGAATCTCAGCCGTCGCCGATCTGCTCAATGTGGCCAACGAGGACCTCGCCATCCAGCAAACCGACCTGACCGGACCCACGTTCAATCTGCGCTTGCCCATCGCCATCGAGCCCCCCAGGTTCGCGCGCTTCGAGCTCCACTATCGTTTCTGAAGCTTCAGTGGGGCGGGCGCAACCGCGGGAGATGCGCGGAAGCCCCCAATTAAAGGACAATGAAGCCATGGGCGGAATCCAGTATGTTACCGATGAAAGAGGCCGCAGGGTGGCCGTTCAAATCGACCTGAAAACGCATCGGGAACTATGGGACGACATCGAGGACGTACTCGTCTCCCGGTCGCGGCGGCATGAGAAGCGGATTCCATTGGAAAAGGTGAAGGCCGCCCTCATCAAGGCCGGCAAGCTTTCAAGTGATTAGCTATCGCATATCCTTGACCGCCAGCGCGGCAGGAGAACTGCATCGGCTTCCCTCGACGCTCGTTGCCCGGATTATGCCGCGCCTTGAACATCTGGCGACGACTCCCGGCCTCCGGGCTGCAAGAAACTGAAGGGTGGCGACTGCGAATGGCGTATTCGCGTAGGAGACTACCGCATCGTCTACGAAATTGACGACTCCGCCAAAACCGTCGCTGTGACGCGGATTGCACACCGGCGCAAGGTCTACAAATAATCGGAACGACTTTGTCGTGGCGTCCGCCCCCAACTCGCCGCTCACACAAACGCAAACCAGGCAGCCAGCCCGAGCCCCGAGATCACCACGGCTCCAATGAGGGCTCCGGTCAGGCGATTTGCATCCGTCCTTTCCGCAATCCTGGTTTTCGTGAAGATGAATCCCAGCACTGCGAACAGAACCAGATCGGCCAATCCATGCCCTATCCAAGGATTGCTACCGGTGAGCGACTTCAGGAAGCCGTTTAATGAGGCGTACGCGTCCCTCGTTCAGGCAAGGGCGGTGTTGAACAACACGGTGATCGTGGCAGCCAGGACGAATCCCGAGGTTGCGGCTGTCAGCTTCGCGGAATCCGGAGCCGTTGCGGAACTCACTGTCGATCTCCTTTCGCTCCGCCGCGGAGCAGAGCGAGTTTGGCCCCGTGTTCGATCACCGCACCAGCGCCCTCCACCGCCAGACCCGTAATCACAACCATCGCCGCCACGGACAGAACCAGTTTGCGGGCGGCGGCATTTGAATACAGCTTGTCCCGAGTTACAACGGGAAGGAGAAACGCCAGAATGGCAGTGATGAAAAACAGGTGCTCTTTCGTCTCCATAAAGAGATTGTGGGCGAAGGGCCAGGGTCCCTCGAGAATCAAAGCCTTTTCCACCGGATAGAAATGAACGTACCAATATCCGCCGCAGATCCACGCGGCGGCCATCGAGACTGCCGTCAACAGAGCGGCTGCCCGTATGCGAGCGGCGTTCCCGGCTCGTGCGTCGAGCGCCTCGACGAACACCCACAAAGCCGCCAGACAGCCCGTTGCGCCGAACCCGGCATGCGCCAAGAGGATGATGTCGCTGGTCGAGATATTCAATGCATTCCCCGCAATGTTCGCGTTATAAGTGCCCCGTAAGACCCGGAGGAGACATGCCGTTGAAGGCAGTGCCCGCGGTATCGCCGGGTTTGCCGCCCTTACCCCAAGTCCAATAGAGACCGAGGTAAGCGTAGTTCTCCGTTTGCCCGATGGCAGTGTGGCCGTAACAGAACAGTAACTGAAAGCCTGGGTCGCGAAATTTATAGTAACCGCCGAAATCGATCAGCGTTGCCGGTCTTGTCTGCGCGGTCGCCGGCCCTTCCGGCCCGTGATAAGAGACCTCGGTTCCCAAGGTCACCTTCTTGCCGAGATCCCGCTGCACCAGCCAGCCCGCGAACGGGTAATCACGATAGCCAGGTGCGTTCGCCAGCGTCACCCCGCCGCCTCCGTAAGTGGTCCACGGGCCAAAGCTCTTCTGCGCCCAGAGTGGCGCCTTGTACCATGTCTTACCTACCCCCAGACCTCGGGCGGCGCTGCCAGTCGGTATCTCGAACATCACGAATGTTCCGATCATGGGACGATGCTTGGCTTCCTGCACAAACCGGTACTTGATGCCCGTTTCGATGTCGCCCAAACCGAACGCTCGCGGACCCGTGCCGGCGGGGGCGAAGCCGGGATTGTTCGCGGGCAGAACCGCCGCGGCGGGGACGATGATGTGGAGATGAACGTTCGGCAGGGCTCCCCAGTTGAACTCGAAAGCAGGGCCAACCGTGTCGGTTTCCACCGGCGTGCCATCCGAAGCCGCGAAGGTGTAGAACTCGTAGTTCTTGAAGTCAACCGGCTCCGGATCGTCGGTCTGAAATGGAGGGCCGGCCAGGGCGACCGCCGAAACGCAAACCAGCGCCGCAAGCGCCCGGGGTACTCCTGCCGCGGAGAGTTGCTGCATCCGGCTACTTCGTCTCATTCAGCTCTCCGAATAGTTCACCCACCCTTGCCTTCACTGCCGTAAGGGCTTTTCTGCCGAGCGGCGTGGCCCGATATACTTTACGAATCGATTGCCCCTTGCGCTTCTCCACCGAGCGCACGTATCCCCTCTTCTCGAGGGCGTGCAGAAGGGGGTAGAGGGTTCCCAGGCTGATCCGATAGCCGTGGCGCGCCAGTTCGTCGGCCATCTCGAGCCCGAAGATCGGCCCTTCGACGGCGTGATGAAGAATGTGGAGACGGATCAGGCCCGTGTACAGATCGCGGTACTCGAAGCGATCATCTGAAGCGATTTTCGTTATCGTCATTCGATAGCGAAGACCAGTATACGTGGGATCCGCGTCGGGTGTCAAGCTCTCGCTCGCGCGGGATGCCGCACGATCTCGAGGCCCTCGTCCGCGCTCCCTCGCGCTCAGATCCTATGGAGCCTCTGCAAGGCCGGCCAGCGGTCGAAATCGGCGTCGAAACTCAGGATCGACCGAATCTTCCGGCGCTCCATGACCGCGATGTGGACGGCGTCCCGGGCGGACAGCGCGGCGCGATTTTGGACGATCTCGCTGGCGCGCAGGACGTCCGCCTTTTCAATCGCGAATACGTCGTCGACGATGTCCAAGGTCGCCTGCAATTGCGGGTGCAATGGCCTCCCGTCGTCCGATCGCGGTGTAGCGATGGAGGATTTCCTGAAGCACTTCCACGTCGGTCACCAACCGCCGTCCGCCGGCGATCAGACGCTCGAGTAGTAACTGTGCTTCCGTCTTGTGCGGATGGGCCGCACCGACCAGGTACATCGGAATATTGGAATCGACGAAAATCAACCGTGATAGCCCCGCTCGATTTCGCCCAGCATTTGATCGATGTCGGCCGTTGGAAAAGAGTGCTTCGCGCCGCGTCGAACCGCCTTCAACTTCACTTCAGGGTCGTTGACGGACTGGCGCGTGCGGGCTTCTCGCAGCGTTCGGCGGACCCACTCGCAGACGGTCAGGCGTTCCCGCCCCGCCAAGATCCGGATGTCCGCCATTTCCTGATCGGCCAGCAACACCTGAAGGCGTTTACTCATGCTATGAGTATATCGTACTAAATGGCCGAGTTTCGCGGTTTGATCCGCGCAGGCCCGTGCAACGGCGGCATGGCGGCGGCTCGCGGACAGCAGTCTCGTAACGCCATTTCCACAGAAGACGTCAGGGCGCTGAGAAAGCAAGGCGGAGTCTCTCAGCCAGATAGGCTCCTGAATCCCGCCTATTTTCGCGTTCGCAAAAAGTCTTGACTTGT
>JBAVIH010000103.1:0-5466 GCA_049686695.1 Bryobacteraceae bacterium
CGCCTGCCCCACCTGAATTCTAGCTCCGCGAGCCGGTTGTTACACTATGTTTAAGACCTTGGGCCGGTTCTACAATCACGCCGAGCTTGTCGAGCAGCGCCAGCGCTGGCGGCGGGAGGGTAAGACCGTCGTCTTCACCAATGGATGCTATGATCTGCTGCACCCCGGGCACATACGGACCCTGGAGGCGGCCCGCTCGATGGGCGATGTGCTGGTTCTGGCCCTCAACTCCGACGCAGGCACGCGTCGCATCAAGGGGCCTTCGCGACCCATCGTCGCCGAAAACGAGCGCGTCGAGCTGGCGCTGGCTCTCGAAGCCGTCGATGCGGTTACTCTTTTCGAGGATGAGACGCCCCGCGCGCTGATTGCCGCCGTCCTGCCCGACGTGCTGGTGAAAGGCGCAGACTGGTCCCATTTCGTTGCCGGCCGCGAGGAAGTCGAGGCCGCCGGAGGCAAAGTCGTCACCTTGCCGCTCGAATTGGATTACTCTACTACTAACATAGTTAAACTGATCGCCGCCGGACGCCACTCTTGACCCACCCCGCGATTCGAGATTTGTTTCTGGAACTGGGCCGCCATCCCAGTTTCGCGGAGGCCTTAAGAAAACTTGCCGGCGATGGCGCAGCCAGCCTGTCGGGCCTAACCAGCACCGCCAAGGCCGTGTACTCGGTGCTGTTGTGGCAGGCCACTAGCCGTCCTCTGATAATCGTAGTAGATGGCAACCAGGAAGCTGAGGCGCTCTCTGAAGCCGTCCAGACGTTCTTCCGCCTGCTGGCAACCGACGATCGGGACGGCCCGCAGTTGCTTCCGGCGCTCGATGTTCTGCCGCTGCAAAAGCTCTCGCCGCATGCCGAGATTCTGGAGGCGCGCGCGGTGGGCTTGTGGCGGCTGGCTACAGCGCGCGCGCCCATTACGGTGCTGCCGGTGGCCTCGGCTCTGCTGCGCATCGAACCAGCCGACTACTACAGGCAGCTTGCGTTGCGGCTCAAGGTGGGCGATGAGCTGCCCTTGGAAGAAGTGGTCGCCCATCTGGAAAGTGTCGGCTATGAGCGGCGCGAGCCGGTGGAAATGGTCGGTGAATACTCGGTGCGGGGAGGCATTCTGGACGCTTTCTCTCCGGAAGCCGCCAAGCCCGTGCGCATTGACCTGTTTGGCGACCAGGTGGAGTCCATTCGCCGGTTCGACGTGGAATCGCAGCGGTCCGTCCTGAAGATCGACGACTGCACTTTGCTGCCGCTCACCGAATTCCAGAAATCGCGCCAGCTTCTCGCCGAATTGCGCGACCTGATGCGGCAGGCCGATACGCCCGAGCGCGAACTGCCAGCCGCCGGAGAGCCGTTTCCCGGCTGGGAGCCGCTGTCGGCAATGGTGCGCGCGAAGACCGGAGCGGTCCTCGCGCTGGCCGACAAGCCGATCGTCATCTGGGATGAGCCGGGTCAGGTGCGCAGCGCCGCCGAGCGGCTCTGGAAGCGCCTGGAGCAGGTCGAGCCATCGCCCGCCTATGCTCCCGGCAGCATCTTCTACCGGTGGGAGGAGTTCCAGCGTTCCGCCCAGGCGCTGCCGCAACTGGTGATGGAGGAACTCGAGATTGGCGTCGGCGGGTCGAGCCACATCGCAACCCGGCCTTCGTTGCGCTTTCACGGCAACGTCCAGGTGGCGATCGCCGAAGCGCGCACGCTGGTCGAGTCCGGAAACCGGGTGACTTTCTTCGCGCCTTCTACAGGCGAAGTAGAAAGGCTGGCCGACGTCCTGAACGAATATGGCGTGGCTTACCAGCTTGGCATGGAGCAGTTCGATTCCACGCCCGCCTATCTCGCCGAGCGCGTCTACATGTCCGGCTCGGTGGCCAGCATTCATCTCGTCAAGGGGCTGATCCGGCGCGGCACCGCGTTCCAGGATTCGAAGCTGGTCATTATCGGTTCGGAGGATCTCTTTGAAGCCTCCGAGTTGGTCGCCCAGGCCCCCACCGGCAAACCGGTGCTGGGCGCGTTCTCCGCCGATCTGATCGATCTCAAGCCCGGCGACTTCGTGGTTCACGCCGATCACGGCGTGGCCCAGTTCCTGGGTCTGCGGGAGATCGCCCAGGGTGACGCCAAGGGCGATTACATGCTGCTCGAATACGCCGCCGGAGCGAAACTCTACGTTCCCCTGGCGCGCATGGACCTGGTTCAGCGCTTCCGCGGCGCCGGCGAAGCCAAACCCGCCCTGGACCGCATGGGCGGCGCCACCTGGACCAAAACCAAGTCCCGCATCAAGGCCAAGATGCGCGATATGGCCGACGAACTGTTGAAGCTTTACGCCGCGCGCAAGATGGCCGACGGTTTCTCGTTTTCCGCCGATAGCAACTGGCAGCGCGAATTCGAGGATGCCTTCGATTTCACCGAAACCCGCGACCAGTTGACCGCCATCCGCGAAATCAAGCGCGACATGGAAGGCCCCCACCCGATGGATCGCCTGCTCTGCGGCGATGTCGGCTACGGCAAGACCGAGGTTGTGATGCGAGCCGCTTTCAAAGCTCTCGGCGACGGGCGGCAGGTTGCCATGCTGGCTCCTACTACAGTTTTAGCATTTCAGCATCTGGAAACCTTCAAGCGCCGCTTTCAGCCGTTTCCGGTCCGCGTCGAGATGTTCAGCCGCTTCCGATCGCCTAAGGAACTCAAGGCCGGCCTGGTGGATCTGGCGGAAGGCAAGATCGATATTGCGATCGGCACCCACCGGCTGCTGTCGCAGGACGTGCAGTTTCGCGATTTGGGCCTGGTCATCGTGGATGAGGAGCAACGCTTTGGCGTCAAACACAAGGAGCGGCTCAAGCAATTGAGAAAGCAGGTGGATGTAATCGCCATGAGCGCCACTCCCATCCCCCGAACACTACATATGTCGCTGTTAGGCTTGCGCGACATGTCGGTGATCGAGACGCCACCCAAAGACCGGCTCGCCATTCACACCGTCGTCGCTCCGTTTCAACCTGAATTGATCCGCACGGCGGTGGAACTTGAATTGGGTCGCGGCGGTCAGGTCTATTTCCTGCACAATCGCGTGGATTCCATCTGGGAGCGAGCCGCGAGCATCCAGGATCTGGCTCCCAATGCGCGCATCGGCGTCGGACATGGGCAAATGGCGGAAGCCGAGTTGGAGCGAACCATGCTCGCGTTCATGCGGCACGAGTTCGATATTCTAGTTTGTACTACAATAATCGAAAATGGACTCGACATTCCACGCGCAAACACTATGATTATAGAAAATGCCGAGCGCTACGGCCTGAGCGAGCTCTACCAATTGCGGGGTCGGGTCGGACGGTGGAACCGGCGCGCCTATGCCTACCTGCTCGTACCACCCGATACCGAGCTCACCGAAATAGCCCGCAAGCGGCTGGCGGCCCTCAAGGAATTCAGCGACTTAGGAGCCGGATTCAAGATCGCGGCGCTGGATCTGGAACTGCGCGGGGCGGGGAATCTGCTGGGCGGCGAGCAGCACGGCCACATCAACTCGGTCGGCTACGACACCTATGTGCGGCTGCTCGACGAAACCGTGCGCGAGTTGAAGGGCGAGGAAGTGGTGCCGGAAATCCACTCGTCGGTGAATCTCGGGCTGGACATCCGGATTCCGCCCGACTACATCCCCGACGAGAACCAGCGATTGCGGGCGTACCGCCAGATCGCCAATGCAAGCGACCCGGCCGCACGCGAGCGTGCCGAAAAGGAACTGGAGGACCGCTTCGGCACAGTGCCGGAGGCAGTCCGCAGCCTGCTGGCGTACTCCGCCATCAAAACGGCCGCCGAAAGGCTGGGCATCGAGACCATCGACCGGCGTCATAACGTCTTGAGTATCAAGTTCCACCGCGAAACGCGCGTGGATCCGGCGCGGCTCATGCACCTGGTCGGCGAAACTCCGGGCGCGCAGTTCACTCCGGCAGGCGTATTGCTACTCCCTTTGAACGGGCAGGCATCGGCACGGGAGATTCTCGCCTTCCTGGATGCCAGGCTGGAGCGGATGCGGCCGCCGGGTTGAGGTAGGACGGGAGTGGGGCAGGCGCTTTCGCCTGCCAACCCTGCGTGCCGATGGTGGGCGCGGTTTTTTTGCGGTCTACCCGGCCTTTCCGCGATGGTAGAATGGAGCGTTAACAGCTATGATTCGCAGGTTTGTAGTAGTCATGATGGCAGCCTTGCCGATGGCGGTTGCCGCCGATATCCGCGTGGTGGAGGAAATTGCCGCCAAGGTGAATGGGGACATCGTTACCCGCGGCGAACTGGACGAACAGCGGAGAGACCTGGAGATGTACCTGCGCCAGCAGCAGCACTTGCAGGGAGTCGATCTCACCGCCGCCGTGCAGGAGGAATCCAAGAACTTCCTGCGCGAGAAGATCGACCAGTTGCTGATGGTGCAAAAGGCCAAGGACCTGAACATCAGCGTGGATGGCGAGGTCGCCAAACGGTTGGCCGAAATGCAGGTGGCGGCCAAGATCGCCGACCCCGACAAGTTCCACGACTATGTCCGCGACAACTCGGGCCTGCCATTTGAAGAGGTCAAGCAGAGGATGACGAACGACTTGCTGGTACGTCATCTGATCGGTCAGGAGATCGGCTCGCGCATCGCCATTCCCGAGCCCGAACTGCGCAAATACTACGAAGCCCACAAGACCGAGTATGTGCGCAAGGCGCAGGTCTTCCTGAGCCAGATCCTGATTTCCACCGAAGGAAAGACGCCGGAGCAGTCGGTCGCCGCCGAAACCAAGGCCAAGGAAATCGCGGCGCGGGCGCGCAAGGGGGAGAAGTTCACCGACCTGGTGACGGCTTATTCCGACGATCCGGAAACGGCCAAGAGTGGGGGCCAGTTGCCGCCGCGCGAAAAAGGCATGTCCTTGCCGCAGATCGAGGATTTCCTGTTCAAGGAAAAGAAGGGTTCCGTTTCCGACCCGATCAAGATCGCGAGCGGCTTTGTGATCCTGCGCATCGACGACCGCTATGAGGCGGGGCAAGCCTCGTTCGACGAGGTCAGGGAACAGGTTCAGGAGACGCTCTCCGGGCCGCAAGTCGAGAGCAAGGTCCGCGGCTACCTCACCAGGCTGCGGCAGGAGGCTTTCCTCGAGGTCAAGGATGGCTACGTGGATACCGGCGCCGCTCCCGGCAAGGACACCCACTGGCACGATATCGCGCAACTGAAACCGCAGACCACCACCAAGGAAGAAGTTGCCGCCACGCACAAAAGGCACAAGCACTTCCTGTTCGTGCCCATTCCGGGCACCACCTACACCAAGGGCACCACACCGAATATCGACACATCGAAGCTGGGCGAGCGCCGAGCGCCGGCTTCCGAAACACCCGACGCGCCCGCAACGCCGGCTCCGGCGGCAACGCCCGCTCCCGCCGCCACGCCGGACGCTCCCGCCACCCCGCCGGTCAACCAATGAAATCGCCTTACGTAAACGAGCTCGAGCCCAACAAGGTGATCACCGGAAGTTTTCTGGTG
>JBAVIH010000104.1:0-7115 GCA_049686695.1 Bryobacteraceae bacterium
TCCCCGCACCATGTGGACACCCATCTGGCGGAATAGCGGGCCGAACTCGCGCAAGGTGTCTTCGGTGAAACCGGAAAACGCGAGCGGCGCCTCGATCGGCTCCATGATGGGCATCTCGGCGGGCAACCCGCCGCTCACCGCGCCCGCCGCCACCAATTGGCCCAACAGCTCGCCCGGCGCCGCGGCCTGACTGCTGCGCGGCGCGGGCTTGGCCGGCGTGCGCATGTCCTCGGGCCGCGATTGGTCCAGGTCCTCGATTTCCAGCATCGACTGAATCGGCGTGATGCCGCAAATCGCATCCGGAGAGAAAATGCTGAACCGCAGCGCCACCGCGCCCACCAGCTTGCCATCGATGTAGACCGGGCTGCCGCTCATCCCCGCCGCGACGTTCGTGCGCAATGCCTTGCCGCCCATCTTGGCGATGATCACATCCTGCTTCGGCCCCCACATGTCCTTCCAGCGGCCGACGATTTCGATCGGGATCGCTTCCGGTTCGGTTCCCTGGAACACGGTCCACGCCACGCCTTTCATGCCCGGCTTCACCTGGTCCAGCGGCAGAATCTCCACCTTGCCGGCTTTGGGCGGCGCCAGGGGCGCATCGGCGGCGGGGAGTGGGAGCGCAGCGACCGCGAGCCCCATCATAATCGCGGCGGTGGGTAATCTCATGTAAATCGAGGACTCCAGTTGCTTTCAATTGTACTATGGCGAACCAAGCGAACCGCGCGGAGGGGGACAGACGATCGGTTTTGGTCGTCTGTCGACCTTCCGCCCTGGCGAAGTGCCACAGACCACGCCAAACGACGGCTCGCCCCACCCGCTTCGGCGGCCTCTGCTACGATGAAATTTCCCTGCAATTATGGCGCTGCGTTTTTATAACACACTCTCGCAACGCGTCGAGGAGTTCCACCCGGCGCGCGACAACACGGTGCGTTTGTACACCTGCGGTCCCACCGTTTACAGTTACGCCCACATCGGCAACTTCCGCACCTTCACCTTCGTCGACATCCTGCGGCGGTGGTTGCGGGCCAGCGGTTACTCGCTCGATCACGTGATGAACATCACCGACGTGGACGACAAAATCATCCGCAACGCGGCGGCCGAAAAAAAGAGCCTGAGCGAGTACACCGCCGTCTACACGCAGGCGTTTCTCGAGGACTGCGCCGCGCTGCGCCTGGAGGTGGCCGAGCACCTGGTTCGAGCCACCGACCACATCGGCGACATGGCGGATGCGATTGCCCGCCTCACCGCCGGCCAGCACACCTACTCGAGCGACGGCTCCGTTTACTTCCGCATCGCCACGTTCCCCGGCTACGGCAAGCTCTCGCACAACGACTTCAGCGGCAACCTCGCCGGCGCGCGCGTCGATGTGGACGAATACGAGAAGACCGACGCGCGCGACTTCGCCCTGTGGAAGGCGCCCAAGGAAGGCGAAACCAGTTGGGACACCGTGATCGGCAAGGGGCGGCCGGGCTGGCACATCGAGTGCTCCGTGATGGCCATCAAGTACCTGGGCGAGACGCTGGACATCCACGCCGGCGGAGTCGACCTGATTTTTCCCCATCATGAAAACGAGATTGCCCAGTCCGAGTCGCTGACCGGCAAGCAATTCTCGCGCTTCTGGCTGCACGCCGAGTTTCTGATGGTGGAAGGGCAGAAGATGGCCAAGTCGCTCGGCAATTACTTCACCCTCCGCGATCTCATCGCGCGCGGCTACCGGCCCGAGGCCATTCGCTACCTGCTGGCCTCGGTGCCCTATCGCAAATCGTTGAACTTCACTTTCGACGGCCTGCAGGCGGCGCAGATGGCCATCGAGCGGCTGCGCAACTTCAAGCTGCGCCTGGACACCGAGAAATTCCCGGATGGCGCCAACGAACATATGGCGGCGCGCACGGAGGCCGCCGCGAAGGCCTTTGTCGACAGTCTGGATGACGACCTGAACACCGCCGAGGCGCTGGCGGCTGCGTTCGAATACACGCGCGACGCCAACAGCGCCATGGATGCGGGCCAGTTCGGCGCCGGTAACCGCGCCGCCGCGGTCAGCTTCTTCGATCGATTCGACGCCGTTTTCGACGTGCTCCAGCCGGGCGGTGCAACCGCCGGCGCTGAGGATTCCAAAATCGAAGCGCTGGTGGCCGAACGCTCCGCCGCCAAGAAGGCGCGCGACTTCGCGCGGGCCGACCAGATCCGCGACCAGTTGATCGAAATGGGCATCGTTCTCGAAGACACCAAGTCCGGCGTGCGCTGGAAAAGGAAATAGCATTGAAGATCCACACGCAAGCCGTTCATGCCGGCGACCGGCGCAAGCCTTCCGGCGCGGTTCCCGTGACGACGCCAATCTATACGGCCTCGAGCTTCTTCTACGACACCACCGAAGAACTGGACCGCGTCATCGGCATGGAGCAGCCCGGCTACTCATACGCCCGCTACGACAATCCCACCGCGGCGGCGCTCGAGGATCTGGTAACCGCGCTCGAAGGCGGCCACGGCGCGCTGGCCTGCGCTTCCGGAATGGCGGCGGTGCAAATGGCGGTCGAGGCCGCGCTCACCGACCGGCGTCCGTCCATCGTGGCTGCCGACGCGCTCTACGGCGCATCCACCAAGCTCTTGCTCCATGTGCTCGAGCCGCGAGGCGTGGAAGTGCGTTTCGCCGATGTCTGCAACCTGGACGCGCTGGCCGCGGCGGTCGCCCAGGCCAGGCCGGGATGCATCCTGATGGAGACCATCTCGAATCCGCTGCTGCGCGTCGGGGAGATCGACAGGATCGCCGAAATCGCGCGCTCCGCCGGCGCCGCCCTGGTGGTCGATAACACATTCGCCACCCCGCTGATGGTGCGGCCGCTCGACCTGGGCGCGAACTTCTCCGTCCACAGCCTCACCAAGTATCTGGCCGGCCACGGCGACGTGCTGGGCGGGGTGGTGGTCACGGATGCGGCTCACTTCGATTCGCTGCGCTCACTGGCGCGCATCGTCGGCCCCGTGCTCGGACCGTTTGAAAGCTACCTCGCCATGCGCGGCATCAAAACCTTCCCGTTGCGCATGGAGCGCCAGTGCGCCAACGCCTCCCGCGTGGCCGCCTGGCTCGGCAGCCACCCCAGGGTCGAGCGGCTCCATTTCCCCGGCCACCCGGCCCATCCCGACGCTGCCGCCATCCGCCGCTTGTTTGCCCCTGGCCTTTATGGAGCCATGGTCAGCTTCGAAATCCGCGATGCCGGCCGGCCGGAAATCTTCCGCTTCCTCGATAAGCTGCAACTGGTGGTGCGCGCCACTTCGCTCGGCGACGTGCACAGCATGATGCTGTATCCGGCCATGAGCTCCCATCGCGAACTCTCCCCCAAGCACCGCGAACGCGTCGGCATCCGCGATAACCTCGTCCGCCTTTCGGTAGGCATCGAGGCCGCCGAAGATATCCTCGCCGACCTCGGCCAGGCCCTGGCGTAGTCGTGGCGCAGCCTGTCAAGGCTGCCGTATCGATTCATCTCGACATTTTTTCCGGCTCTGAACGCCCCCAAAACACCGCTCCAGCCTTTTGTTTTGGTCTTCATGTATTTTCCGTTACCGAAAAAGTTCGGCCTTTTCTGCGGCGCCAAGCGTCTATGTGATAGATTTTAGAGAGGAGACGCATTGAGTTTCGAAGTTCCCGCTGCCTTCCTTCTTCAGACTGATCTTGTCCAGATGGTTCAGGAAACCGGCCCCGCCGGTTGGGCTGCCTACGCCGTTCTGATCCTGTTTTCGATCTTTTCCTGGACCGTGATTTTTTCCAAGCTGAGCGGCCTCGCCGGCGCGCGCAAAACCAACTGGCGCTTTCTGCGGGCGTTCCGCAAAGCCGCCGCGCTCGATGCGGTGATGGTGGCCAGCGAGCAGTACCGGCCATCCCCGCTGGTCTCAGTGTTCGATTTCGGCTACGAGGAAGTCGAGCGCCAGGTGAAGGCGCACGGCCGGATCACCAACCGCACCGCGCTCGAACGTTCCCTCCAGTTGGGCGTCAGCGAGGAAGTGGCCAAGCTGGAGCGCAACATGCACTGGCTCGCCATCACGGCTTCGGTCTCGCCCTTCGTCGGCCTGCTCGGCACCGTGCTCGGCATCATTCGTACCTTCAACGCGCTGGGCCAGCAGGGCGCCACCAGCCTGGCCGCGGTCGGCCCCGGCATTTCCGAAGCCTTGATCGCCACCGCATTGGGCCTGTTTGCCGCCATCCCCGCGGCCCTGTTCTATAATCTGTTCGGCAATCGCATCCGCGAGATCGGCGCGCGCCTGGACGATTTCGCGCTCGAGTTCCTCAACCTCGCGGAGCGCAGTTTCGGCGAGTAGCCATGGCATTCTCTTCGAACGGCGGCAACGGTCGCGCTTCCCGGCGGCGCGGCGGCACCAGCTTGGCCGAGATCAACATCACCCCGTTTGTCGACATCCTCCTGGTGCTGCTGATCATCTTCATGCTCACCGCTCACGTCATGCAGTTTGGCCTGGAAGTGGATGTCCCGCACACCAGGTACGTGAAGGATACCGCGCAGGAAATGCCCGTGGTGAGCATCACCAAGGATGGCACCTCCTATCTGAACGGCAAGCCGACCAATATCAACGACCTGGCCAAGACCATTCACCAGCGCTTTGGCAAAGTCAAGGGCGTCTACGTGAGCGCCGACAAGGAAGCCATCTGGGACGTGATCGCCCAGGTGACCGCGGAACTGGGCGCCGGCGGCTTCCAGGTCAACATGGTGACGCAACCGGAGGATAGCTCCGCCGCGGGTAGAAGGTGATGACCCAGCACGTCGACATCCTCGCTCAACAGGATCGCCTCTCCCGCGCGTTTCTCGGCTCGCTCGGGTTTCACGTTCTGTTGATTTTGACGCTGCTGTTTTACGGCGTTCTATTCAGCCGCAAAGTCGCCCAGTGGGGCAGCCCCAACGGCGGCGGCGCCGGCGCCGTGGCCGTCAACCCGGTGGCCCGAATTCCTCTGCCCGCCCGCCAGGCGGCCGAGAATCCCGTCGCCAACCAGACCGAATCGCAGGTGCCCACCCCTCCGCCCAAGCTCAGATCCAAAGCGCATGTCATCGAGGAGGAGCCCGACGCCATCCCCATCCAGGGACGCAACGCGCAGAAGCGCTCGAGCGAATCCGCCCCCAACAAGTTTCGCGAGCAGCAGCAGGACCGCCCCAACCAACTCTATAGCGAGGCCGGCCAGCGCATGAGCTCGCCCATGTTTGGTCTCCAGGGCGGAGGCGGCGTCGGGGTGGGAGAGTCGTCGCCCTTCGGCGACCAGTTCGGCTGGTATGCCAAGCTGATTGTGGACAAGGTGGGCCGCTCCTGGCGCACCAGCGACTTGCGGAATGTCACCCAGGTGGCGGCGGTGACTTTCACCCTGCGGCGCGACGGTTCGGTCAGCCACGTCCATATCACACAGCCCAGCGGCAACGCCACGCTGGATTTCTCGGCGCAGCGCGCGATTTTCGACGCCTCGCCCTTCCCAGCCTTGCCGTCCCAGTACCCGCGAAACGACGCGGAAGTGGAACTGCGGTTCAGCTTAAAGTGAGGAAACCATGAACAGGCTCGTATGGATCGCATTGGCATCGGCTGCGGCACTGGTGATGGTCCAAGCCCAGCAGGGGCCGGTCCTCACCGGGACCGTCAGCAAAGCCGGCGAACTCCCGGTGATCGCCGTCCCGGATCTGCGCGCTCCGGGCGCGGCGCAAAGTTTCATGCCGGCTTTCAACCAGGTTTTGTGGGATGACCTGGCCGGTTCCGGCGTGCTCAAGATGGTGCCCAAGACCATGTATCCGACCGGCATTCCGCAGCAGCCGGCGGACTTTCGCCAGCCTCCCCCCGCGCCTGTGTCGCCCCACCCGCGGCCGGGCGAAATGACGGCGGCGCCCAATGGCGGCGGCTTCTGGATGAGCGACTGGTCCAAACCTCCGGCCAGCGCCGGTTACCTGGCCTACGGTTACGTGGCCGAGCAGAACGGCGTGCTCATCCTGTTCGGCAACCTGTTCGATTTGAGCCGCGACACCGCCGCCAACGCCCAGATGATCGGCAAACGCTATCTGGCCTCCACCGACGATGAGAAGGGCGCCCGCCAGTTGGCGCACCAGTTCGCCGCTGACATCCTGGCCATGTTCGGCGGCAAGAGTCTGGTCGGCACCCACATTTATTACGTCCATCAGGCCGCCTTCAAGGCTCCCAAGGAGATTTGGGTGATGGATCCCGACGGTGAGAACCAGCATTACGTCACCCGTTTCAGCTCGCTTTCCATCGAGCCTTCGGTTTCGCCCGACGGTACCAGGATTGCTTTCACTAGCTACGCCAAGGGTTCACCTGCTATATTTGTGTTTTCAGTGGACCCGGTGCGGGATTTGCGATTTTACAATCAGGTTGCTTCGATGAATGGGCAGCCGTCGTTCACGCCCGATGGGAAGCAGGTTGTCTATTCTTCCTCGGCCGGACGCTGTTGCCGGATCTTCATTGCAGGGGTGGATGGCAGAGGCTTTCGGCCGATCACGTCGGGCGGCTCTTTGGATGCGGAGCCCAAGGTGAATCCGAAAACGGGCGGGACGATCGTGTTTTCCTCCGGCCGGTCGGGTCCGGAGCAGATCTACATGATGGATATGGATGGCGCGGACATCGAGCGGCTTACCGACGGTACCGGCGAGGCGTCCAATCCATCCTGGCATCCGAATGGGCAACTCATCGCCTACGCCTGGACCCGCGGTTACGCTCAGGGCGCTTTCAACATCTTTACCATGGACGTGGCGTCGCGCCAGTACTTGCAGTTGACACACGATCAGGGCCGGAACGAAAATCCCAGTTGGGCGCCGGATGGCGCGCACCTGGCGTTCATGTCGAACCGCACCGGGCGGTCGCAGATTTGGAGCATGCTGGCGGATGGGACCGCCCAGCAGCAACTCACCCGCGATGGGCTGAATTACAGCCCCGCGTGGGGAATGTAGATGAAATGACGAAATCAGGAGACGCGTTCATGTTCAGCAAACGACAAATCACTCTCATCACTCTGGCACTTTCCCTGGCGCTGTTCGCCAGCGGGTGCAAGAAGAAGGCCCCGGCGCCGCCGCCACCGCCGCCGCCCGCCCCGGTGGTCGTGCCGCCACCTCCGCCACCGCCCGCAC
>JBAVIH010000105.1:0-7849 GCA_049686695.1 Bryobacteraceae bacterium
ATACCAGGGCCCTCTGCATCTTCACGAACCTGCTCGGAAATGCATCCATGACCCGAACGCTCGTCAGGGCTCTCGACCGGCTGCCCAGGCTTGCTCCGACGTATGTGATTCTCGAAAATGACGATTATGTGAACTACCCGGCCCCCTGGTGGGCCCGAGCGACGGATCCCTGGCATTCGGAGTTCATCGCACGCCAAAAAACCCGGGTCGCAAGACAGCGGCAATTCGACATCCTGTGGGTGCACGGCTGGGAAAACGCCGTGGCCTTTCGGGACCTCGCCAGGCGAATGCCGGCGGTTGTCACGTTGGATTCGGTCCCGGCGACGATGGACAGGCAGCTTCGGCTCGCAGGAGCCAGCCCCTGGAAACGCGCGGTCGCGCACCAGATCCATCACCGGGCGTTTCGCGCCGCTACCGCCGATTTCGACTGCTGGCTTCCGATGGCCCCGGACTGCGCTCGTTCTCTCCAGCATGACTACGGTGTCGATCCGGAGCGTTGCTTGGTGACGTTGTTGCCTCAAGACACGAACTGGTGGGCTCCTCCACCGAGGAGTTTCGCGCCCCCCTGGCGGGCGTTGTTCGTCGGCAACGACTTTGAACGAAAGGGAGGCGAGTTCCTGCTCCGGCTGTACGCCAGCCACCTGGCGAACGCTTGCACGCTGACGATCGTGTCCAACGATCCGGTTCTGGCCGGGCGCAAACTGCCCCCGGGAGTCCAATGGATTCGCGGAGCGGCCAAAGATCAGGTGCGGGACGCTTATTGGAACAGCCACCTACTCCTGTTGCCCACACGCCAGGACTACGCGCCGCAGGTGGTCGCCGAGGCCTCCGCGGCCGGCCTGCCATCGCTTGCCACGGACGTCGGAGGGGTGCCGGATCTGATTCGAAACGGCGAGACCGGATTCATTCTGCCGCGCGAAGCTTCGCTCGATCAGTGGGCCGGCCGCATCCTCGGCCTCCTCGCGGAACCGGAAGCGCTGCGCCGGATGTCCGGCCGCGCTCGATCGTTCGCGGAAGAGTTCCTGAGCCTCGAGCGCTTCGGCCGGCTCGTCTCGAATGTCGTCGATCGGCTTCGGGCCGCCGTCTGATTGGACACGCCTCCAAGGGGGTTCGAAACGCGTGCTCGAATCACCGCTTGCGCCCTTTGATTTGCTGATACACGGCGCTCAGCCAAAGGTGCGGCAGCTCGCGTCGCTTCACTTTCAGCCGCGGGGTCGCCAGCAGCAGTCCCCACATGTACAGACCCAGAAAGCGAAACCCGTCCGGGACTCTTTTCCCGGATTTGGCGATCGCGGAACGCGTCCAAAAACGCCGCCGGGTGATACCGTACTTCGCAAACACAGAATCCATTTCGTCCCAGCCGGTCTTTCCCAGCGCTCCGAGCGCCTTGTAGAGTTGCCCTCCGCCGATCGGCCGGGTGTGACGCATTTGGATCTCGTCGACAATGGCGACCTTGCCCTCCTCGCCCAGCAGCATGACCCAGACTTCCTCCAAGCCATAGCCGCACAGGCTGTCTTTCAGCGTCGGCGTTACCTTCACGAACGCGCCGGCGCTGAAACAGGGAGCCATATTTTCGACAAACGACGTGTATCGCAGCCGGAAACAAGGGCTCTCGAGCGTAATGGTGTGACTGAAATAGCTGTCCTGCGTCAGCGCGGGTTGCGCCAGGTCGAGCCGCTCCTCGCGGCAGATGTCGAAGAACCGGTCGATATCCCGGCAGGTGCAAGCCAGATCGTCTTCGGTCACCCAGACGTAATCGTATTTCCGCACCAACTCCCCATGCGTGTGAACCAGTTCGTTCAGCGCCTGGAATTTGAGGCCCTTGCCGTCGATGCGCAGCCAGTCTCCTCCGCGATACATCTCCGGCGAGTCTCCCCAGTAGCTCACGATCAGATCCCAGTTCCGCTCCTCACCCGGACGGTTGAGCCAATCGGGATGCAGCGAACCATCCCCAGCCCGAACGATCACCAGATTGCGCCTGTTCGGCATGCCCTCTTTCACGTGCGAAACACCGCCGCCGGTTGCGTCGCCCAAGTCACCTGGGCACCAGTGTATAGGATGGGCGCATCGGGAATCCAGCCGTGTGCTGCGATCTGTGCCCGGCGCCTCCAATTACCGATATGTCTGCACGTTGCCTCCAAAGTGGTCTGCGGGAGGGACGCGCGAAAGCCGCGCTTATGATCCGACTCTCTCCACGGAATCGGAACCCCGCCGCGCCCGCAGCAACAAGGACCCCCGCCCTGTCACCCGACCTGTTCGCCAGGGGCCTGCTGCTGCTCGTCGCCGCCGTAATCTGCGCCATCACGTGGCGAAAATGGGGAAGTCTCACCGTGGATTGCGGGCGGGAGATGTACATTCCCGCCATCCTCAGCCAGGGTAAGCGCCTCTACTTCGATGCGTGGTACATGTATGGACCGTTGATTCCGTACTGGCACGCGGCTTTGTTCCGCCTGCTCGGCATTCATCTCGGCGTGCTGATCGCCGCCGGCGTGTCTCTCGTCGCGATCGTCGCCATGTTGTTGTACTCCGTCAGCCGGGTTTTCCTTCCGGTTTCGCTCAGCTTTGCGTGTGTATTTGTATTCCTGCTGCAAGCCTTCCAGTTGAACATTTATAACTACGTTCTTCCTTACTCTTACCCCGCCGCGTATGGATCGATGTTTATCGTGCTGTTGCTTTGGCTCTTGCTGCGGCGTGGATCCGAATTCGGCTGGCGTTACGTGGTTCTTCTTGGTTTTGTCGCCAGCCTGATGACTCTGACTAAGTTGGAATTCGGCGTGGCGGGATACGCTGGCATCGCGTGCGCGCTGGTCGTCCGGAGCATTCGAGAACGGTCGCTCCGCGGGCTCGGCGTGGGTGTGTGCGCTTGCATCCCAGGCGCGGCGCTGTGGTTGGGCATCTACGGATGGTATGTGCACGCCGGCGGTGCGAGCTTTTTCCTCGGTGAGAACCTCTCGATCCTGCCCGATTCGCACTTCGTCAAGCACTTCGGCAAGCTGTGGAATGAACGGATCGGGCTCGTCCTGACGCCTTGGGCGCTGGCGAGATCGGCGGCCATCGGCTTGGCCGGATTTGCCACGCTGGCGGCCTCCGTTGTGCTCGCAGTCAGATCGAGAAAGCTGCGATGGGTGTTCCCCGCCATGGCCGTAGCCATCTGCGGCGTGCATGTGGTCGCTACGTCCGCGCCGAGCGTCTTCCATGGGGACATTCCCTCGCTGGTTTTCCATCTTGTTCCGTTCCTGTTTTTCAATCCCGGGATGATCTGGGTTTGTCTGGCTGTGCTGGCCATGGCGGTGGCAGACTGGTGGCGGGGCGATCGCCCGGCGCGGCAACAGTCGGTGATCGTGCTCTGCGCCATGGCGATTGCATGCGGTGTGCGAGTGCTGACCAGGATCATGCCGTCGGGATATTCCACGTTTCTCGGTACGCTTGTCTATTTGGTTTGGCTCCTGGGTCTATTTAGGGTATCCAAGCGGTTCTCCGCGAATCTGGACGGGCGTGCCGGCAAAATAGTGGCGGGAGTTTTGTGCGTTTCCATGATGGCCCTGATGGTTAACTACTACCCGGTGGGCCGGCAATCCTACCGGGTCTCGTCCCCGCGAGGAACGCTGTTCGTTTCGCCGTCCGCCGGCAAAGCCTACTCCCAGGTCCTCGCATTTATGGAGCACGCCAGGCGATCGTCACAGGGGGTTGTCGTCATGCCGGAAGACACAGCGTTGTACTACCTCGGCGAAACCGTCGCACCCAGCCGGTGGTACATCGTTACCGGCCAGGTGCTTCCTCCCGGTGAGGCCACGGCTCGGTACGTGGAAGAGCTGGACAGGGCGAACATCCGCTACGTGATTGTCTCCGATCGGGCGACCCCCGAGTACGGGATTCCGTTGTTTGGCGTCGATTACGGCCTGCCGATTTCCGCGTGGCTCGCAAAGAACTACCGTATCGTGCGGCAGATCGGAGACTATCAAGCCGTCGCGTATCCCAAAGAGTGGGGCGTCCTGATTTACGAACGCAAGGGCTGCGCATCGCCCCTGTAGCAGCCAGCCGCTCCTCTCTCATCGCGTCGTACCCCTGAGTCTGCTTCCATCTCGATTCTTGAGAATTCCAACCGGCGGCGCGTACTGATTTACGAGCCACAAAACGATTGGGGCAAATCGATGAGATTCGTCGTGACCGGGGCCGCCGGATTTGTCGGGTATTCGCTGTCCGAATTGTTGGTCAAGCGGTTTGGTGTGGATTCCGTTCAGGCCGTGGTCGGGCCGGCCCCGCTGCACGAGAAGGAGCGGGCGCGGCAGGAGCGCCTCCAGGAACTCGGCGTGCGCACCATCGCTTCGGACCTGCGCGAGTGTCCCGTGCTTCGCGCCGCCCTGACCGATTTCGACGTCCTGTTTCATCTCGCCGCCTACGCTCGAACCGAAGAAGACAGCCGCGACGTGCGGATCAACGACCTCGGCACCGAGCGCTTGATTCGCGAGTTGGGACCCCGCCTCGAAGGCGCGCGAGTGGTCTACGCGAGCAGCATCGCGGCCGTCGATGCGCCTCCGGGCGGCGGCCGGATCGACATGACGGCGCCCTGCGCGCCGAAGACCGAGTACGGAGCCACCAAGCTCGCGGGCGAGGAAATCGTGAAGCGGTGCGCGGCCGGTTTGGGCTATCGCTATTCGATCCTCCGCCTGTCCACCGTGTATGGTCCGGGCTTTCGCCCGGGAGGGATGTTCGACGTTCTGGCCCACTCGCTCCGCGCCAATGGATTATCGGCGCGGATCTGCTGGCCCGGAAAAATCTCCCTGGTGGGGGTGAGCGATCTTGCCGAGATCCTTCTCGCAGCCGCCACCGACGGCCGTATGGCCGATCGTACCTTTCTGGTTTCCACCAACGAGGACCCCTCCATGGGAGCGATCTCCGAACAGATCGCCCGCGCCATCGGCGCCGACTATCGGCCCATCCGGTTGCCGCATTGGTTGATGACCTGCCTGAGATCGAGTGCGTGGCCCATCTGGCAGACCCGCTTCATCCCACACCCGCTTCGAATTTCGGCATGGCGGCTGTCACTGGTGATCGAAGGCCTTTATGCGGATGGCTCCGAATTGACCAGCTTGCTGAACTTTCGGTATCGGCCGTGGAAAGAGGAATTCCCCGCGATGTACGCCGATACCGCCGAATATGGCCGCGACTCGGCACCCGCGAATGCGTCCCACGAATATGTGCGCCACGCCTATCCCAGCGCGGTGAAGATCTCGCGATAGAACTCGGGGTGAGCGCGCCACGATTGAGCGGTGACGAGATTGCCGTCGCGAACCGCCGGCAGCGGGCTGAAGGTGCCGCCGGTGCGTTCCACTTCCACCCGCACATTGGCGTGGCAGGTGACGGTGCGGCCTTTGGTCAGCCCCACGGCGGCCAGCACCTGGATGCCGTGGCCGATGGCGCAGATGCATTTGCCCTGCTCGGCGAAATCGCGCACCAGCTCGAGCACGTCGGGATCGTTGCGCAGATACTCCGGCGCGCGGCCGCCCGGGAACAGCAGCGCGCCGAATTCGTGGGCCGCCACCGCTGCAATCACGACGTCTGCATCCAGGCGCGGCCCCGGCCGTTCCACGTAGGTTTCCCAGCCAGGCTCGGCGTCGAAGAAGACCAGGTGTAGGGGTCTCCGCGAGGGCGCCGCCACCACGGGTTCCCACCGGGCTTCCTGGAAACGGTGGTAGGCATAGAGGGCTTCGTAGCCGTCTCCGCCATCGCCGGTGACGATCAGAACCTTTTTGCTCATGGGAGGCTCCGCTCCCGCCAGCATAGCAGCCCTGGAGCACGGTGGTGTGCCATTGTAACGCCGGCGGTCTTGCCGCCGGTTCCTTGTGTCGCAGGAAAGAAAAACACCGGCGGCACAGACCGCCGGGCGCTACAACGGCGGGGCGAAGCCGCGAAGGAACGGCAGATCGCCTTCCACGAAATCGAAGTGCCCGAGGCTCTCGCGGGGCTCCCAGCGCAGTTCGTGGAAAATCAGATTTCGCGGCTCGCCTTGAAACCCGCTTACGCGGAAGAAGATCAGGGTAATCGCGTTTCTCCCGGGATAGGTGTACTGGTAGCGCGCGATCTCGTCGCCCGCGGCCTCGCGAATCCCCAACTCCTCTTCGAGTTCGCGTGCCAGCGCCTGCGCCGGCGATTCGCCGGGCTCCACTTTGCCGCCCGGAAACTCCCATTTCAGCGGATGCGACTGCGCCGGCTGCCGGCGGCCAATCAGCACGCGCCCCTCCCGCTCCAGAATCGCCGCTACCACCTCGGTCATCTCAATATTGGAACATACCCACGCGCCTCTCCCTCGGCCGCAATCCGGTAATCTGGAAAAGGGCGTCCACTTCCACGCTTTATGCACCCTGAATTCTTGCGGCAGGCGATCGAACAAGCGGCGGAGAACGTGCGCCGCGGCGGCGGCCCGTTCGCGGCGCTGGTGGTGAAGGATGGCGCGGTGATCGCGGCCGGGGCCAACTGCGTCACCGCCTCCAACGATCCCACCGCGCACGCCGAGATTGTGGCCATCCGCGAAGCCTGCCGCGCGCTGGGCGGCTTTCAACTCACCGGCTGCGACGTCTACTGTTCCTGCGAACCCTGCCCGATGTGTCTGGGTGCGCTGTTCTGGGCGCGGCCCGCGCGAATCTTCTTCGCCTCCACCGCCGCCGATGCAGCCGCGGCCGGTTTCGACGATTCGTCGATTTACCGCCAGTTCGCTTTGCCCCAAGCCGGGCGCGCCATACCCATGATTCAGGTGGCCGACCCATCCGCCCAGCGCCCGTTCGAAGAATGGGCGGCCCGGCCGGACAAAATCCGCTACTAGACCCGGCGGGGCGCGCGATCCTGAAAGTGCAAGTTGGGCAGAATCTGCCCAGAAACAGAGCTTAAGCGCTTTGTTTCCGGTAAGCAGTTGGGCAGGTTCTGCCCAAATCCCCGGGAAACACCCGGCTGTAAGGCCGGGGCATGCCCTGCCCGCGCCTCGCACCAAAACCGGTCTTCCTTTGTGCGCCGCGTCACGCGAGCCCTACAATGAAGTGCGGGTACCCGATCGTGCTCCAGCGCGTGGCTCAAATTATTGAACGATATGGCATGTTCCGCCCGCACGAGCGGGCCGGCGTGGCCGTCTCGGGCGGCGCGGATTCGGTCTGCCTGCTCGAGGTGCTGCGGGAGCTCGTCGCCCGCTGGCAATTACGCCTGGCCGTGCTGCATCTCGACCACGGGTTGCGCGGCGAAGAGTCGCGGCAGGATGCCGAGTTCGTGCGCGCGCTTGCCGGCCGCATGGAACTGCCGTTCATCCTGGCGCGGGCCGAGCTGGCCTCGGCGCCCGGCAACCTGGAGGAGCTGGCGCGGGAGGCGCGTTTGCGGTTCTTTCGCGAGCAAATCGCAGCTGGCGCGGTGGATTCGGTAGCGCTGGGCCACACCCGAAGCGATCAGGCGGAAACCGTGCTTTTCCGTTTTCTGCGCGGCGCGGGCACGGCCGGCCTGGCGGGAATCCGTCCGGTGACCGGCGATGGCATCGTGCGCCCGCTGATCGACATCACACGCGCCGAAACCGAGGCGTTCCTCCGCGCCCGCGGCATCGCCTGGCGGGAGGATGCGACCAACGCGAGCGCCCGCTTCGCGCGCAACCGCATCCGCCACGCCCTTTTGCCGCAGCTCACCCTGGAGTGGAATCCCGCCCTGGAGGAAACCCTGGCCAAGACCGCCGACTGGGCGCTGGCCGAGGAAGCGTATTGGAAAGAGGAAGTTGCGAGCCTGGCCCTCGGCTGCCTGCGGGATGACGGTGACGACGCCGTGCTGGCGCGGGCCGATGCGCTCGCCCGCCTGCCGCTGGCCGCCGCCCGCCGCCTGG
>JBAVIH010000106.1:0-5624 GCA_049686695.1 Bryobacteraceae bacterium
ACAAGTCAAGACTTTTTGCGAACGCGAAAATAGGCGGGATTCAGGAGCCTATCTGGCTGAGAGACTCCGCCTTGCTTTCTCAGCGCCCTGACGTCTTCTGTGGAAATGGCGTTACGAGACTGCTGCGTCCTACACTGGCTGGTAGACGGTTTTCATTTTGAAAACACTGCCGCGGTTTTATCCGATTTTCGATACCGGCGCTCTCGAAAGGCGCGGCCTGGCGCTGGTGGAGACTGCGGCGGCCATGATCGAGGGCGGCGCGCGCGTGCTGCAGATCCGGCACAAGGGGCTCTGGAACCCGGCCATCTACCAGGCCGCGCGGGAAGTAGCGTTGCTATGCCGGCAGGCAGGCGTTATTCCGATCGTGAACGACCGAGCCGATATGGCGAGGCTGCTCGGCGTGGGGTTGCACGTGGGGCAGGACGATCTGTCCCCCGACGACGCCCGCGCGCTGCTCGGTGATGGACCCGTAATCGGCTATTCCACCCACAATGCGGCGCAGTTGCGCGACGCCGCGGCGGAGCCGGTGGATTACCTGGCGCTTGGCCCCATTTTTGGCACCTCCTCCAAGCAGAATCCCGACCCGGTTGTCGGCGTCGAGCAGTTGCGGCGCTGCCGCAAGCTGGCCGAAAAACCGCTGGTCGCGATCGGCGGCATCACGCGCGAGAACGCCCGCGCCGTCTTCGATGCCGGCGCCGATGCGGTAGCCGTGATCGCCGATTTGCTGCCGCTCAACGCCACAGCCGCCGGCGTGCGGCATAGAATCGAGGAATGGTGCGCCATCACCGGCCCGAACGCGGTCCGGTAGCGCCGGAGCCGCGCGGCACTGTATACTCAGCCTTTTTGGCAAAGGAAACCAACCTATGAGCTTGTTTCGAACGAAGTCGGTGGCCGTGATTCTGGCCGAATCGGAGGATACCACCCACCATCTGAAGCGCACGCTGGGCCCGGTCAACCTGGTTGCGCTGGGAATCGGCGCCATCATCGGCGCGGGGCTGTTTTCGCTGACCGGCATCGTGGCGGCGGATAACGCCGGTCCCGCGGTGGTGCTCTCCTTCGTGGTGGCGGCCATCGGCTGCGCTTTCGCCGGCATGTGCTACAGCGAATTCGCCACCATGATCCCCATCGCCGGCAGCGCCTACACCTACGCTTACGCCACCATGGGCGAGTTGCTGGCGTGGATCATCGGCTGGGACCTGGTGCTCGAATACGCGGTGGGCGCCGCCACCGTTTCGGTGAGCTGGTCGAGTTACGTGGTCCGGTTGCTGCACCGCTTTAGCATCGATCTGCCCTCGAAGCTGATTCACTGCCCGTGGGACACGCCGGCCGGGTGGATCAACCTCCCCGCGATTCTCGTCATCGTCGCGATTTCCGTTTTGCTGATGATCGGCATTTCCGAATCGGCGCGTGCCAACGCGGTGATCGTGATCATCAAGGTGACCATCGTGGTCATCGTGATCGCGATCGGCTTTTCGTATATCAAGCCGGAGAATTATACACCTTTCATTCCGCCCAACACGGGCAAGTTCGGCGAGTTCGGATGGAGCGGGGTCATGCGTGCGGCAGCGGTGATTTTCTTCGCTTATATCGGCTTCGACGCGGTCTCGACGGCGGCGCAGGAGGCCAAGAAACCCAAGCGCGACATGCCCATCGGCATCATCGGGTCGCTGATCGTCTGCACGATCCTCTATGTGTTGTTCGCCCACGTGCTCACCGGCATGGTGAGCTACCGCACGTTCCGTGGCGACGCGGCGCCGGTGGAGACGGTGATCAAGCTGTTCCCGTATGCCTGGCTGCAAATCGCCATCAACGTCGGCATCATCGCCGGATTCAGCTCGGTGATTCTGGTGATGCTGCTGGGGCAGTCGCGCGTCTTCTACTCGATGTCGCGCGACGGCCTGCTGCCGGCCGTTTTCTCCGACGTTCACCCCAAGTGGCGGACGCCGTGGCGCTGCAACCTGATCTTCATGGTGTTCGTGAGCCTCTTCTCGGGCTTACTGCCGATTTCGAGCCTGGGCAACATGACCAGCATCGGCACCCTGCTCGCGTTCGTGATCGTATCGGTCGCCGTGATGGTGATGCGGCGCACCCATCCGGATTTGCCGCGGCCTTACCGGACGCCGCTGGTGCCGGTGGTGCCGATTCTGGCCATCCTGGTGTGCCTGGCGATGATGGTCTCGCTGGATTCGCTCACCTGGTACCGGCTGGTGGTCTGGCTGGCGATCGGACTATCGATCTATTTCGGCTATAGCCGCTACCACAGCCACCTGGTGAAAGCCGGTACGGGCGCAAAAGAGTGAAACGACATGGCCGAAGGTTAGCAATGATGGAAGGCTAATTCTGGAGGCAATAATAGGAATGGCGGACGCAAGCCTAAGTTAGGCGCGTCCGCCATTGGAGCGAACTCTCAGCGTGACCGAATGAGCCCAAGTCGACACGGGGCGCAACAACCCGAACATCGGGACGAGCCAATGATCCCCACACGGGAAGCCCAAACGCCGCATCTACCTGAACTTTTCTTAGGATGGTGGAATACGGTAGGGATATCAAGCTGAATTTGGTTAATAGTCAGCAGATTTTTGTTAACCAAAGTGAAATACTCGGCCTGCGGATCAGGCGATTGACGGCTATCTGCAATCGCACTCGTCCATTTCTTCATGTCTGCCGTCAATCTGGCACGGAATGGTCTCCGCTACGCGTCACGTGCCGTTTGCGACGCCTTCCGCGAGCCGGACTTGCGCCGCTTCTCCGCCGCAGCCGACCGCCGAGCCCCGCCAAGGAGATCCCGCAGCGCATCGGGGTGGACGCGCGACAGGCGGACCAGTACCCACGGATAGTTCCGGTAGTGATCGGTGATGTAATAGGTGCCGGGATCTTCCGCCATCAGCTCCTCGCGTTCTTGCATTCCTATTCGAACGACCAGGGAGCACCCGTCCTGATGGAGCCGCGTGAAGAGCGCGCCGCCCACCTTGAACGCCGGCGTGCCGTAGGAAGTGCTTTCCTCGGCGTTTGCCAGGGCCAGCGCGATTTTGCGAACGGTGTCGAACGTTACCGGGCTGTCCGCAGGCTGGCGTTTGGTCATGACTTCTGGCCCCTTCGCGCTGCGGCACTGTCACCGCGGCGGCGCATTCCCAGGTTTTGCCATTATGTCATAAACGGGTTTGTTGTCTGCGTAAACGCGCCACTCCTTCACCAGGCCGTTTTCGACGATAGCCTGCCACGCTGCTGGAATGTACCATCCGTTCTCCGGCGGAAGCTGGCCGCCAGCGGCGATTGTGCCCCCGGCCGAGCCGAAAACAGCCACCACGTCCCCGTCGGCAAGGATCTTGTCGCAAGACACGCGGTAGTCCGGACAAAAAGCGAAATATCCTCGCCAACCGGCGCGCATCTTTTCGCGACCGCGCACGGCCTGGCCGAGCGAGTCGATAAACACGTGATCTTCCGTCATCGATTCGGCCAGCCTGTCCGCATCGCGCTGGTTGATGCGGTCCATGAAATCGCGCACCGTTTCCACGGGATTCATCTGTCGCTCCTTCGCGGTCAAGCACCAGGCGGGCAAGCTAAAGCATGCCCCACCTCATGACTTCTGGCGGTCTTCGAGCATGGCCTTCAGGCTGGCGATCTCGCGCTTCAGCTTGCGGCCGCGGCTCACCATCGACAACACGTAAACCGCCAGGATGGCCCAGGCGACGGTGAGGCCGTAGCTCAGGAATTCGTAATTGCGCTGGAGGCGCGCGGCCTCGCGGACGATATCGTCCGGCGTGGTCATCTGCGCGAACAGCATGGGGATTTGCGTCAAGTGCATGGGTTCCTCACAGAGCGTGCGCGGTGCGGCGCAGCGAATCGAGCTCGCGTTGGGCATCCTCCTGCCCCACGCGGACCACGGTCATTACGATGGCGAGCAGCACCATCGCCAGCATGTTCCACAGAAAAACCGCCAGCCAGTCTGGCGGAAAGCTGCCACCGCCCCAGAAAACCGGCTGCGGGTGCTGGGTGCGCCACCATTTGATGGAGAAGATCACGATCGGGACATCGATGAAAGAGAAAATGGACCAGACCGCGGCGAAGGTGGCGCGCTGGGTGGGCTCTTCCACGGCTCGGCGCAGCATCAGGTAAGCGGCGTAGAGAATCCAGCACACCAGCGCCGAGGTCAACCGCGCGTCCCAGGCCCACCATTGGCCCCAGATAATGCGGCCCCAGATGGATCCGGTGACCAGGTTGGCGGCCAGAAAGGCGAGGCCCACTTCGGTGACCGCAACCGCCAGCGCGTCATAGCGAAAATCCCTGGTAATGAGGAAAAGCACGCTGGCTACCAGCGCCACCGCGGCTGCGGTCATGGCGGTGACAGCCACGGGAACGTGGAAGAAGATGATCTTGAAGATCGCCCCCTGCTGCGCTTCGTTCGGCAGGCGGGCGATGACGTTGATGTCGCGAGCCAGGATCAGGATGGCGATGACGCCGATCAGGTAAAGGATCTTCTCTTTCATAAGCTCCCCAGGCAGCTCCGATTCTTAGTGGCCACCGCCGGGCTTCGCCCGGTGCGCCGATTGACAATCGGCGCGCAGGTTACCAACCTGCCCCACAATGTTTCAGCCTACCAGAACCGTTTCCACCAGCACCAACGATACTGCGGTATAGATCACGTCGAAGCCAACCAGCATTTTGAGCCACATCGCGTTCTCCGAGTTGATGGGCGTACCGGCAATGAGAGCCATGGTCAACTGCATGGCGCCCATCAGCGCCGGGACCAGCACCGGATAGGTCAGCAGCGGCAGCATGACTTCGCGCAAACGGATGTTGACCGTGAGGGCGCTGGTCATGGTGCCGAGCACGGTGAGCGCCCAGGTGCCGAGCAGCAGCACCAGCAGCAGCTCGGGAAACCGCTGCGTCCAGCGCACGTTATAAAAGACGCCGAAAATCGGCAGCGAAACCAGCTCCATGGCGAGCAGCAGACAATAGTTGGCGATGGCTTTGCCGAGGAACAGCGCGGCGCCGGAAATGGGCGCGGCGATCAGCGCATCCAGGCAATCGTTAGGCAGCTCGCGGGCGAAGCTGCGATTGAGGATCAGCGTCCCCGCGAAGGCGAAGACGATCCACAGCAGACCGCCGGAGATCTCGCGGGTGGTATCGCCGGTGGGATCGAAGGCGAAGCTGAACAGCAGCAGGATGACCAGCGAGAACGCCAGGGAGCCGTTGATGGCCTCCTTGGTGCGCAGCTCGGCGCGCAGATCCTTGGCCGCGATCACCATCACCTGGCGGAAGAATTCCATCATCCCTCGCCATACCGCGCATAGAGGAAGCCGGGATCGGCGACCATTTCCGGCGTGCGCGGGCCGGAAAAAGCCACTCGCCCGCGATTGAGCAGCGCCACGTGAGTGGCCAGCTCGAGCGCTTCCCGCAACTGGTGGGTGGACATGACGATGGTCTTGCCTTCGGTCAAGGCTTCGCGGAGCAGCCGTTGCAGCACGGCGATGGCGCGGTCATCGAGCGCGGTAAAAGGCTCGTCGAGCAGCAGCACGGAAGGATCGTGGAGGAAGGCGCGCGCCACGGCCAGGCGCTGGCGCATGCCGCGGGAGAATTCGCGCACCAGGCCGCCGGCCACGCGGTCCAGGCCGGTGCGCGCC
>JBAVIH010000107.1:0-4177 GCA_049686695.1 Bryobacteraceae bacterium
GCTCTATCCGATGGCCGTTTACACAGTTTAATTTACACCCTCAAAATCAGTTCCGCCGCATCACGGGCTATAAGCTGATTCCGATTCTCATGCAGGAGCTAAAGACGTTGACTCCGTCCAAATCGACTGTTGTCAAACGGAAAAAGGCATCGTAAAGTGGGGTTACGCGGGAGTCGTTACTTTCAACGGAACTCCGGGCGTTCCCGCTCCGCGGACGTGGACTGCATCCGCGCAGCTACCTAATAACTCGACGATAGCCGTCATCGCCTCTCGTTCAGGCTCTCAAACCATACTGTCCAAGCGTCATGATCGAATTCATAACATCGTCTACTCTGGTTCCAGACGTACCACGTCGGCACTGGTTCACCAAACAGGTACTTCCAAATCGCGTGTGCGTGCGGAACACTGGACTTGTAGCTACTTGTGGTCACCCAACGAAGCAAAGGGGCGTTACTCTGGTGAAGCCAGCGCGAACAGCTCACATTCGGTGCCCATCTCTGAAGTTCGCGAACTAGACTTGCATTTCGGCCGCTTGGAACAGCTTTTGCAAAGGCATCCACGAGCGCGGCAAAAGTCGCGCCGTCAAACTGTTGGGGATTCGACAGCACTAAGTCGTAACCCTGCGCCGTCCAGTTCAATGCAGAATGGGAAGTCACTCTAGGCCCGATGTCAACTTGCGGTCTCGTTCCTATCCTCCGTCGATTGGACCCGAAGGCCGCTGGGGCGCTTTCCTCAAATCGCGGCGCAGCGAGATCTTGCCGCGGTGCTTCGCTATGAATCGGTTCGCCGTGCCGCTCAGCGACGCGCCGAAACTCCGGCACGTGAATTTCGCTGTATTCGATCCCGATCCGGTCAAGGAATTCCCGAACGGATTGTGGTATGTGTGGCGCAACGAGCCACATCAGAATGTGCGTTTCGCCTCGATTCTGCAGCTCGTCTTTGTACGCAGCAAGCTGAGTAGCAACCTCATACTTGGCAGGTACGGCCTTCAACTCCATTAGGATCTTTGTCCTGAATCGATCCTCAAACAGAAGATCGAAGCGCCGCCCAACACCAGCAAGCGACTGCTGCCGCCCTCGCAGCTCGAAACCCCTGTCAGGAAAGAAGTCGTCGGGGTGGTTCGCGATGAGATCTTCCATATCCCGCTCGATCATGGCCACTCCTGGATCGCCGACCGCTCCCCCCATTGTACGCAAAATGAGAGGTGGCGTTCGTCTCTGGGAGTTTTCGGCTTCTCGCGAAGTTAGGTCAACGCTTATTGAGGACCGCCCCCGCCCCCTACATCACCCTTAGCGCGCTTGGCCCCGGGATGGTGCGCACCCAGGAGTTCATCTCGTGCTCGTTTTGCAGTAAGTCGCGCAGGGTGGCTTTGCCGACTACCTGGTCCACCGCTACCTGCACGGCGCGCCACAGCGACCGCACCGAGCAATCGACCGAGCGCGTGCAGATGGAGGCCTGCCCGGCGTGGCTGTCGCAGAAATCGCTTTCGAACAAGCGCCCGCCCAGCGCCTCCAGGACGTGGCCGATGACGATGGTCCCGGCCGGCCGCGCCAGCTTGTAGCAGCCTTCCTTGCCGCGTGTGGCTTTGACGAAGCCGCCCTTGCGCAGCACGCGCAGAATCTTGGCCGCGTAAGCCGGTGAGACGCCCTCGGCCTGGCTGATCTCGGGAATCGTCAGGCCGGTGCCGGCTTCGGTCGCATATGCCAGGCGCACCAGGCAGCGCACGCCGTACTCTTCGTTGGCGCTCAGCTTCATCCGCGCAGCCTCGCAATCGGGATGAGATCGTCGAAGCCCAGCGCCAGCTTGGCCGCGTCCGACATGCGGTCTTTCGACCACGGCGGATCGAAGGTCAGCTCGATTTTGACGC
The DNA here is from genome assembly GCA_049686695.1 of Bryobacteraceae bacterium. Lineage (GTDB taxonomy): Bacteria > Acidobacteriota > Terriglobia > Bryobacterales > Bryobacteraceae > Bog-375. The sequence goes on from JBAVIH010000107.1 coordinate 1,868, forward strand.
TGGCGACACCCGGCACGGCGCGCGCGCGGCGCTCCACTTCGGCCGGCAGCGAGCCCGCCACCGGGCAATTGGGCGCGGTGAGAGTCATGAGAATGCGCGCGTTGCCGGCGTCATCCACGTCCAGCGAATAGATGAGCCCGAGCTCGTAGATGTTGACCGGCATCTCCGGGTCATAGACCGTGCGCAGCGCGGCGACAATCTGATCTTTCAGACTCATTCCGTGGTGACCGGTTCTTCCTTGTTTTCGAGCGCCGATTTCAGGGTGTGCCACGCCAGCGTGGCGCACTTGACACGCGCCGGGTAATCGCGCACGCCGCAAAATACCACCAGCTTGCCCAGTTCCTGGGTCACCGGCGAATCCGTGGTGAGCAGATCGTGGAATCGCTCGAGCAGCTTGAGCGCTTCCTCGCGCTTCAGGCCTTTCAGGCTCTCGGTCATCAGCGATGCCGAGGCGGTGGAGATAGCGCAGCCGCTGCCCACGAAGCTGGCGTCTTCGACGACATCGTCCTTCAGCTTGAGATACAGCTTCAGCTTGTCGCCGCAGAGCGGATTGTAGCCCTCGGCCTGGTGGTTGGCGCCGCCCAGCACATGACAGTTGCGCGGATGCTTGCTGTGGTCGAGTATGGTTTCCTGATAAAGATCGTCAACCATTAGGAGAAGACCTCCTTTACTTTGCGCAGGCCGGCGGCGAGGGCGTCGATTTCGCGCGTGGTATTGTAAAACGCCAATGAGGCGCGCGTGGTGGCGGGCACGCCAAACCGGTCCATCACCGGCTGCGCGCAGTGGTGTCCGGTGCGCACGGCGATTCCCAGCCGGTCCAGCACGGTGCCGATATCGTGCGGGTGAATGCCCTCGATCACGAACGAAAGCACCGCCGCTTTCTCGCGTGCGGTGCCGATCATCCGCAGCCCGGGAATCTCCTCGAGCGCCTGCGTGCCGTATACCAGCAGCTCGTGTTCGTAAGCGGCGATCCGTTCCAAACCGATGTGGTTCAAGTAATCCACCGCCGCGCCCAAGCCGATGCCGCCGGCGATGTGCGGCGTGCCGGCCTCGAACTTATACGGTAGGTCGGCGTACGTGGTCTTCTCGAAGGTGACTGTCTTGATCATGTCGCCGCCGCCCTGGTAAGGAGGCATGGCATTCAGCAACTTACTCTTGCCGTATAAGATGCCGATGCCGGTCGGCCCGACCATCTTATGGCCCGAGAGCGCATAGAAATCCGCGTCGAGCGCCTGCACATCCACTTTCACGTGCGGCGCAGCCTGCGCGCCATCGATCAGCGCCAGCGCCCCGGCGCGGTGCGCCATGGCGATGATTTCCTTTACCGGGTTGATGGTGCCGAGCGCGTTGGAAACGTGCGTCACGGCGACCATCCTGGTCCGCGGATTGAGAAGCCGGGCGTAGTCCTCCAGGATGAGCTCGCCGCGATCGTCGATGGGAATCACTCGCAGCGTCGCGCCGGCCGAATCGCACAGCATCTGCCACGGCACAATGTTGGAATGGTGCTCCATCGCGGAGATGACGATCTCGTCGCCTTCCCGTACATTCCTGTGCCCCCAGCTCGAGGCCACCAGGTTGATGCCATCGGTGGCGCCGCGCACGAAGATCAGCTCGCTCTTGCTGCGCGCGTTGAGGAATCGCTTCATCTTGGCGCGCGTCGCTTCGTAGGCCGCCGTGGAGCGCTGGCTCAACTCATGCACGCCGCGATGAATGTTGGCGCAATCCACTTCGTAGAACCCGCGAATCGCTTCGATCACCGCGTATGGCTTCTGCGCCGTCGCCGCGTTATCGAGATACACCAGCGGCTTGCCGTGTATGGTCTGCTTGAGAACCGGGAAATCCTCCCGAATCCGCTCGACGTCGAAGCCAGCCGCAATTTCAGTAGTTAGAGCGCTCATGGAATTTGTCCGACAGAACCTTCTCCAGTTGGTTCCGCAACTCGGGGATCTTGATGCGGTCGATGATATCCTGCGCGAACGCCTGGGTCAGCAGGCTGCGCGCCTGCGCCTTGCCGATGCCTCGCGATTGCAGGTAGAACAGCGATTCCGCGTCCAGCTGGCCGATCGTCGCGCCGTGGGTGCAGCGCACGTCGTCGGCATAAATCTGCAACTCGGGCTTGGTGTCGATCGCCGCATCGTCGGACAACACCAGGTTCTTATTGGTCTGCTTGGAATCGGTCTTCTGCGCATCCTTGCGGACGATGATGCGCCCGTTGAACACCGCGCTCGAGCGGCCGTCCAGTATGCCCTTGTAGAGTTCGTGACTCGTCCCGTGCGGCTTGGCGTGGTCGATCACGGTGTGATTGTCCAC
>JBAVIH010000108.1:0-1984 GCA_049686695.1 Bryobacteraceae bacterium
GTCACCCAGTCCTTCAAGTTGCGGTATAGGCGGTCGGTCTTTTCCACCAGAATGGTGCGGCAGGTCTTGGTCTTCTGCAGCAGCGCAATCATTTCACCGAAGCTGGTGCGGCCCGCCGCCTTCGCCGTCTCAACGTCCGTGAACTCCTTGAGCACGTCGAACCCGTGGGCGCCGGCATACCCGCGGAGCAGTTCCAGTTGGGCCGGAATCGAGTAGCCTTCCTTCTCCTGGTCCTTGCTGCTGACACGGGCGTAGATCACGGCAGGATGGCGACCACTGGCGGCCAACCCGGCATCGCTTTGAACGTCTGCTCTTTTCTTCATTTCACCTCCTACGCTTCCGTTGCTTCTTTCCCGCCGGGCTTTCCTTGCCCAACCACTTCCTGATCCGGGTGAGGGGCGTGCTCAGCTTTTCAGCGATCTCATTGGCGGGTGTGCCCGCCGCCTCGAGCCGCAACGCCTCAGCCTTCTTTTCGCGGTAGGTGTCAACAGCCCGTCGCTTGGCCACGCCTCTGGCACTGCACTTCGGGCAGTAGTTCGCCGTCCCAGGTTTCGGCCGCTTCAGTTCCCGAACATATGGGAAGCCGCATCCGGAACACGTGTAGAGGCTTTCGGCCCCGGCGAGGCTTAGGGCGAGTTGCAGGCCCAGCGCGGCGAATAGGAAGCCGTGGTAATCGACCTGCAATTCCCATCGTGCGTTGTCCTGATTCCACTGCACCGCGAAATCCGAGAGGCCCTGCATGCGCCCCGCTCTCCAGCAACTCAACCACGAGGCAACCTCGGTTGCGATCACCCGCCTGCCCTGCTCGACTGGGTTGCGATTTGGGGCAGGCTTCGGAAACAGATACCAACCCATGCCGTACTTGTGCTCTTCGAATGCAGCCTTGTACGATTCCGGCGTGTCATCGATGGAAGCGATGACTCCCCAGTCAGCCAGATCTCCAAGCTTGTCCTGCCTCAGGGCGGCCGCGATGTTGAGGACGGCGCACGCCCGGCGGGAGAAGTACTTCCACGCTGGGATGGGATCTGATCCTTCGGTCTGGGATTCGCCGCACGGCCGGTAGATTACCGTGTCCTTCGCCTTGGTCGACTGCATCGCCAGCACGCCCCACTTCTTCGCGAACCTCATGATGGAGGCCGAATCCGATTCCCACAGTTTCACGAACTCGTTCAAGGTAGACCGAGAAATTTCCTGCCATCGGGCTGGCCCGGCCAATTCCCACCGTATGGCCTCGCCGTCCAATTCGATCTTGCCCGGCACGAGAACCTGACCGGACGGCACGGGCTTGCCCAGGTTGCCGTTGATATCGGTCAATCCACCAAGGTCCCAATCTCTTGTTGACATCTCAATCTATAGTCTACCTGTTTTGAATTTATAGTCAATAGGCCACACTGAAGGTCAGTATGGAGCGGTTGCCGCTGCTCGAAGAGACGATCCGGTTTTGGCAGCCCCGCACTTCGCGGCCGTTGACACCCGAGGACGCGCGCCAGATGGTGGAGAACGTCACCGGATTCTTCACGATATTGCAAGACTGGTCCGCAGCGGCAGAAACCCGCCCATCTGAGCCCGAAGCAGACAGGGAGGCTGCCGCATGAATCCGAAATTCCTCGTGGAAGTGATACCGACCGTCCCCAGCGACCTGGTGAGCGTGAAAGAGGGATCCAAGATCGCCAGGAAGACGGAGCGCACCATCTGGCGTGACATTCGCAGCGGCAAGCTACGCGCCTGGGGCACGCGCCGCTGTTATCTCATCTCGGTTTCGGATTTGCTGGCGCCTGTGACTATCCGCGGCGGCGTGAATGAGTAACGCTACCAGCGACATCATCGTTGGCTCCGTGCCCGACGCGATTTCCATCGACATCGCTGCCCAGCCGGATTTTCGCACCGCCAGCGGTTTCCTGCGCAGCGTATTTGACGGCCAGGAACGCGGCGTCCTCGCCATCTTCTGCAAGCCGAGCAACGTGTCGCACTTCGCGCACCTGGA
>JBAVIH010000109.1:0-12851 GCA_049686695.1 Bryobacteraceae bacterium
CCCTAACTCCAGTCGCCCTACGGGCTCCTTCCGTCAGGGCCAAAACGGGAAAAATTAAGCAAATACCAGGTGGGGCCAGATCAGAGCATCAAAAGGGGCCAAATCAAGTTGACAAACGCAGATGCGGGAGAAAGCTCGCATGTCGTGCGCAGGAACGATGATCAGCTCCGGCAAACGTTCTTTGAGCGCGACCATGCGCAGGAGGTTTTCGCGATTGCCCGCCGCATCCGTATCGGCTTTTCTGCGGATGAGCCACGGGCGCTCCTCGCGTAGCGTGATTCCTTCGAGTTGGTATACCAGATCGCCCACAAACGCGAAGCGCGTTCCGCTGGGCAGGGTCACGAAGATGATCACGCTGCCGGGGGTGTGGCCAGGCGCGGGCACAACGACGATTGAGCCATCGCCGTAGACGTCGTGGCTGGCAGGAAATCCAAGGTACGCTCCGCCTTCGAAGCCGTACTCCTCATAGCGTATGCCGATGAAGAGCCTGCAAAAGTCCATTTCCCCGCTTTTTCTGATGAACTCGTGCTCCTGTGGCGTCACCCACACCGGCACGCCCGGAAAGTCGGGCAGGCCGCTGACATGGTCCCAATGCGAATGGGTCAGAAGGATGGCATGCAGTGATTTCGGGTCGTAGCCCGCGGCCATGAACTGGTCGGCGGCAGGCTGCCACAAACTGTAAACGGTGATGGAACGGAAGATCACAGGCAAGCTGCGGAACTGCTGGTCGATGTTACGGCCAAACCCGGTATCGATGAGCAGGTTGCCCAGTGGGTGCCTCACCAGAGTCGCTGCCATCGAAAATTCGCGCCGCTCGAACAGCGAGCCACCGCGGTAGCCAAAGCCTGCAACGCGATGGTTCACACCAGTCACCACAGAGAAGACGGCCAGCTCCTTCGGCGGTGTGCCTGAGGGTAGGGGACCCATGTAGGGCTCTGGCTTCGGTAGAGGCGAAGCCGAAAACGTGCGCAGCAACAGGGCCAGCGCTATGAGAACCGCTGCTCCGGCTGCCAAAGGAAATGTTCGGACACGCATCCCGTTCGCCGAGCTTGACTATTCTAGACGCATTAATTTGGTCAGGACACCATCTTATAATTCTACGGGAGATGCGCGTAAGCGCTAGTCCACATGCTCGATGAACTCCCATCTCGCTGGGCTGGTCCACCGAAAGGCCCCGGAAGTCGGCTTCTGTTCCCTTGGGCAGATGCGATCGCTGCGGTCGGCCTGGATCTCGGCGAAACGCCGTATCTTGCCCACAACGCGATTTTATACTCCCGCGAGCTGTTTCCGAGTCGTGCGTGACTCGCCCGGAAACATCAATCGCGAGCGGAAGACGTTCGTAAACGCTCGGCGACAAGGCGCGGGGAACGGATCTGCATGGCGTTCCTTCTAGTTTGCCCAGTCGGGGCGAACATCGGCCGAAAACGGCCACTGCGGGCCGATAGGTGTGCGGGACATGCAATGCACCCCTGCCCCTCGCGCTGAGCTACTGCGATCGCCCGCCCGATCGGCGAGGAGCCTTGGCATAAGCTCGGAACAAACTGAGCAAACCGGCGGCATCTGCGCAGGCAATCGAGGCCGCAATGGCCCTTCTTTGTGTGTCCACGCTGCCGATCGCGAACCAGATCGGCGCGCCGAACCCGCCCCGTCGTGCCGCGCGGGCGGCGCAGTTACGCGTTCGATTCCGTGCACGCTGGGTTTCACAGATCAGGGCTCGAAAGCGTAAGACCGAGTAGACGCAGCACGGCAGCCCCGTTCGGTTGGATGTATCGTGAGAGTGTGGAACCTGTGCCGCCACAATCCGCGTCCCGCGATGTTCTGGCAATTTCTTCTACTAGCGATCAGACGCCGGAACTGGACACGGTTCAGGAACCGGAGTTGCGCCTGAGGGAGCTATCTGGCCTGACGATCGACGAGTTGTGGCGGGAAGCGGATGCCGAGTCCGTTGGTCTTGGCAAGGGCGAACTGGCGAGTACGCTGCTCGCGATCGGCGTAAAGTGCAACTATGGACTGGCTCCTGGAGTTGGGGCCACGCGGTCACAAGTTGGCAAGTTCTGGCGCGAACTTCAACTGCGAGACCTGGCTCTGGCGCAGTCCTGCGCCCTCGGTTGCGACGTTGCCTGGCGGCAGTTCCTGGCGCGCTATCGGGAGCCGCTAACGCAAGCCGCGATCGCGATCACGAGATCGGCGGCTGTTGGGCTGGAACTAGCCGATTCGATCTATTCCGAGATGTTCGGCCTCAGCGAGCGCGATGGACAACGCCGGTGCCCGCTCGCCTCATACTCCGGGCGCGGGTCGCTGATGGGGTTCCTGCGTGCGACACTCGCTCAGCGGAATGCCGGCCAGCACCGGCATGCCAATCGCGAGACTCCCCTGGAAGTTGAAGCGCTCGTCGCCGCACCTCCGGTTCCCATTGCCTCGCTCGATGTACTCTCGCGTCTCGGCGACTCGGTGACAACCGCGCTGCGCTCGCTGACGGCGGAGGAGCGTTTCCTGCTTTCGGCGTGGTTTCTCGATCGGCGTACTTTGGCTGAGATTGCCCAGCTCATGCGGGTGCATGAATCGACAATGAGCCGCAGAATCAAGCGCCTGACTTCCAGCCTCCGCAAAAGCCTCCTCAGGAGCTTGCGGGAGTCCGGGATGAGCAGGCCAGCTGCGGAGGAGGCTCTCGGCACCGACCCGCGCGATCTCGACATTGATATTCGAAAGTTGTTGCAAGGTTCCGCACCTGATGCATTCCTTCAACAGGGAGAAGCACGGGAGGTGAAACAAGTATGACCGGACACATTCATCCCGGACCTCACCCTAACGCCGATTCGCTCGGCGTTTTCCTTGAAGGCGTGTTATCCGAGCATGAACGTGCCGAGTGTCTGGCGCATTTTGCCGAGTGCCCCGAGTGCCGGGAAGCAGTTTTTTTGGCCCAGCTGCCTCCGCCCGCTCCGGTTGCGGCGAATCCGATTCGCGTGTGGGGGCGCTGGTTTGCGCCGATTCCCGTCCTCAGTGGTGTGCTGGTTGCGAGTGCGCTTGTCCTGGGCGTATGGTTATACGTGCACCGCTCGCCTGCGGCGCCAACCCAGTATGCGATGGTGCGCAATCCGGCGCAGCCGACCTTGGCCGCGCTTCCGCCGACCATCCGGCAGCCAGAACCCAAGCAGTCCCTCGCTGTTGCGAGGGCGAAATCCGAGGTTCGGCCTCCAGCCCAACGGGAAACGGCTGCCGACTTATCGACCGCCGGCGTCACATCCCGGATGCCTGGCATGCTGGACCAGTCACTTCCCACGCCACCTCCTCCGCCGTCCCCGAAGCGTCCCGCGGAACTGTCCACCGACCTAAACGAAGGGACGTCCCGGTTGAGCATCGAGCATGATCAGGGGACGGTCAACGATCTCGCCCAGCGCGCGGCCGGTTCAATCGCCGGCACCGTAGTCGACAAGTCGGGCGCTGTTATTCCGGGCGCAAAAGTGACGTTGAAGAACGAAGCCAACGATAGCTTCTTCGACGGAGTTACCAACGGCTCCGGTGTCTTCAGCTTCCCGGCGATTCTGCCCGGCAGTTACACGGCGACGATTGCCGCTCCGGGTCTCCAGACCTATGAGCTCCAACACATCGTCGTAACGCAGGGCGCCGCGGTCGGCATTCCGACCATCCCCTTGCAGGTTGCCACAACCGCCGAGGCGATCGAAATAACAGCCTCAGGCGACGTCGCTGTTCCGATCGACTCGCCGCAAGCCAGCCAGACGCTGAACCAGAACATGATCAGAGATCTTGCGGTCGTCGGCCGCGATGCGGCTGAGCTGATGAAGATTATGCCGGGCACGGCCATGGCAGGCGTTCCACCCCCGCCGCCTCGGACGGCCGTCACGACCGGACCGCCCCCGCCGACCCTCACCACCGTCACGATAGGCAAGTGCAAGCTCACCGTGGATCCTTCCGGTGCGCTCCTCTTAAGTCGGGACGCCGGAAGGCATTGGAAAGCCGTCAAGCCTCTCTGGCAGGGTAAGGCGGCAAGGCTAGCCATCGCGAACGAACAGGCTGCCGCGGCCGGTTTTGGGTTGTTTCAACTCACCACGGAGTCCGGGTCCGTCTGGCTCAGCCGGGACGGCACTCACTGGTACTCGGTTCCCGCGCAGCACTGACCCCGCACTCGAAAGAACTCTTAAATTCTTCCTGCAAGATTCGCACAGTCCCTCATTCACAGTCATAGAGCGCCAGGTTCATATCGCTAATGGCGCCAGGTGCTGGAGGCTCGCTATGAATATCTATCGTGGACTGTCGTTCTTCCTGACCGGGGTGTTGGTAATTGGCTCTGTCGCTGGGTTGGCGTCTTTCTCGCCAACCGAGGCGGCGAGCGGCGATTCGATGGCTGCCACTTACGCGCATGGCACGCTATACGTCTCCATTCCGTACGATGCGGCTCGCCGCGGGGCAGGCGAGCTGGTCGTTGAAGTTCTCGACCCTGAGGACGCGGCCGTCGGGCGCTCCGATTGGCAAGTACATGTCGGCGCGGGGCGGGGATTGTGGAAGCACGATCTCCAGCTTCCGAGGACACTCGCCATCGAGGACCTGGTGTGGCACCGTCTGCACTACCGATTCACTTACAAAGGCGAAGACGCCCCCGCGATGCAGGGAATCGCGTCGATTTCGAAGATTCTTCACATACCGGTGGTTCACGTGCTGGGCCAGCAATCGTACCTGAGTGGAGCGGCCGCGGCTGTGCGGCTGATCGTCACCGATGCAAACGATGAACTCATCGCGAACCCCGGAACGGTGCGAATTGAGTTACTCGCGTCAGGACAAGCGACTCATCTTCTCTACACGGGGCGGCTGAACCAGCGAGGCACGACGGAGGCGCAGTTCCGCTTCCCCAACGGCCTCGAAGGGAACTACTCTTTGCGCTACACCGTCGACACTGGGATCGGACCAGCGGAGCATACACAAGCCATTCGCGTGGATGACAAGGTCTCCATTCTCCTCACCACCGAGAAGCCCATCTATCAACCCAGCCAGACCATTCACGTGCGCGCACTGGCGCTCGATCGATCGACTCATCAGGCGAGCGCCGGCCGCAAGCTGACGTTCGAGCTGGAGGATTCGCGCGGCAACAAAGTGTTCAGGAAATTCACCGAGACAGATCAGTACGGGATTGCATCTGCGGAATTCAGTTTGGCCGATGAAGTCAATCTGGGCACGTATCGTCTGCGTGCGCTGATGGACGAGACTGAAGGCAGCCCGCGAAACACGGCGGAGATAGCACTGCAAGTCGAGCGCTACGTGCTGCCGAAGTTCAAGGTGGCTGTAGACATTGCCGGGAAAGACGCGAAAGCGAAGCGCGGGTACCGGCCCGGCGACCATGTGACGGGAAGCGTGCGCGCCAACTACTTCTTCGGCAAACCGGTGGACCACGCTGAAATTACGGTCAAGGCATCGGCCATGGACGTCGCGCTATTTGAGGCAGGGACTTCGCGAGGAGCTACCGACACCGACGGTGCCTTTCGATTCGACATCCTCCTGCCCAGTTTCTTCGCCGGTCGCCCGCTGAGCCAAGGCGCGGCTAGCGTGCTGATTGAGGCGACGGTGAAAGACAACGCCGGACATAGCGAGACGCGAGGCGAACCGATTATCGTCAGCGACTATCCGCTGCTCATCATGGCGGTGCCGGAAGGCGGCACGTTGATTCCGGGCCTCGAAAACCAGGTCTTCATTCTGACTTCGTATCCGGACGGGACGCCGGCGCAGGCCGACATTCGCGTCCATGCTCCAGGAGACAGCGACCGGACTGCGCACACCGACACGGGCGGAGTTGCCGTAGTTCCAGTGCGTGGCAACAGCGGAGATATGACGTTAGATGTCGAGGCCGTCGATGGCGAGGGGAACCGCGCGGAGAGTTCCGTTTCGCTGCAACCCCGTTCGGGAATGGACCAGCTCTTGCTGCGCACTGAACGCGCGGTTTATCGTGCCGGAGAGCGCATGCAGCTACAAGTCTTCTCAACGAAGCAAAGCGGCAGCGCCTACATCGACGTCATCAAGGACGGGCAAACGGTCGCCACGCGCGACGTGGACATCGTGAATGGCCGGGCGGAATTAGCTCTCGAGGCCACACCGGAACTGGCGGGCACCGTTGAGTTCAACGCGTACCTGTTTGGCCGCGACGCCCGCCCCATAGGCGATCACCGGTTGGTGTTTGTGCAGCCTGCGGACGAACTCCGGATCGAAACGGCGCTGGACTCGGCGGCCTACAAGCCTGGAGGCGAGGCGCGCATCGGCTTTCGCGTTACCAATACGCGAGGCGAGGGCGTGCAGGCGGCGCTGGGCTTGCAGATTGTCGACGAAGCCGTCTTTGCATTGGCGGAGAAGCAGCCGGGATTCGCGAAGGTGTTCTTCTACCTGGAACAGGAAGCCATGAAACCGCGGTACGAAATCCACTCGATCGGCTTGCCCGATGCGATTTCATCGAACGAACCGGCGCAATCGCGCCAGCGGGACCGCGCGGCGCGAGCGCTGTTCTCCGCCACGGAGCTTGTGAACACGAATAAGGCGGAGTTGGAGTTCGGCCGCACCGTGCCGCGGACGAAGTACGCCGAATACGCCGCACGTTACGCGACGAAGTTCTATGGCCAAGTTAACCAACTTGCGGATGCGCTGAAGCACGCCTACGGCGAGAGCTTGGGGACTTGCGACTTGACTCAACTGATCGCGGGGTTGCCGAAAGCGAAGGCGGCGTTGTTGTTCGATGCGTGGGGCAACAAGCTTCGCATCCAAGGTACTGGCCCGATTCGATACTCCACGTATTTCTTTCTGCGAAGCGCAGGACCGGATGGGCAATTCAACACCGCGGATGACCTGGTCGCGCCTCTTCTGCTTACCGGTTGCTTGGCGCCCGGGTTCCATGGCTCCGGCACCGTTGACCTCGAGATCGAGCACGATCAGGGGACGGTCAGCGACCTCGCCCAGCGCGCGGCCGGTTCAATCGCCGGCACCGTCGCCGACAAGTCAGGCGCCGTTATTCCCGGCGCAAAAGTGACGGTGAAGAACGAAGCCAACAATAACATCTTCGATGGCGTAACCAGTGGCTCCGGTATCTTCAGCTTCCCGACGATTCTGCCCGGCAGCTACACGGTGACGATCTCAGCTCCGGGTCTTCAAACCTATGAGATCCAGCACATCGTGGTGACCCAGGGCGCCGCGGTCGGCATTCCGACCGTCACGCTGCAGGTTGCCACAACCGCGGAGTCGATCGAAATCGTCGCGTCGGGCGACCTGGCTGTGCCCATCGACTCGCCGCAAGCCGGCCAGACGCTGAACCAGAACATGATCAGAGACCTTGCGATCGTCGGCCGCGATGCGGCTGAGCTTATGAAGATCATGCCGGGCATGGCAATGCCGGCAAAGGCCAAGGCTGGCAAAGCAGCTCCATCGGCGCCGCCTCCATCGCCGGAGACGCATGTGCGCTCGTGGTTTCCGGAAGCTCTTTACATTGCTCCGGAGATTATTACGGACCGCACTGGCCGAGCCAGCATTACGGTTCCGATTGCGGATAACATCACCACATGGCGCATTGCCATGCTCGCATCCACGACGCGCGGCGCCCTAGGTAGCGGGACCTCGAGTCTCAAGGTCTTCCAGGACTTCTTCGTAGACCTGGATTTGCCTGTCACCCTGACGCAGGGCGACCAGGTTTCCATTCCCGTGGCCGTCTACAACTACTCCGGCTCGCGCGGGGATGTCAGCCTACGGCTCCAACCGGACAACTGGTTCTCACTCGTTGCAGACACGTTCGGCAAGAACCTGACTGTCGACTCCGGCCGTGTCGGCGGGTCGCAGTTCACGATTGAGGCAAAACGGATCGGCAAGTTCAAGCTGACGCTCAACGCTCGGATGGGCGGGCCAGCCAGCCGCGCTGACATTGTCGTCCGCGAGATCGAGGTCGTTCCCAACGGCCGCGAACAGGCCATGGTATTCAATGGGCGCCTGGATTCGGCTGTCCAACACCAACTGGAGTTTCCCTCCGCTGCCATACCCGATGCCAGCACGATCTTCGTTCGCCTCTATCCGGGTCCACTAAGCCAGGTGATCGAAGGCATGGACAGCTTGTTACGCATGCCATATGGGTGTTTTGAACAGACATCATCCAGCACTTATCCGAACGTGCTGGCGCTCGATTACATGAAACGGACCAGGAAACTCACGCCCGAAGTGCATGCCAAGGCCGAAGGCTATATCGCCAACGGATATCAGCGCCTGCTTACCTTTGAAGTGCCCGGCGGCGGATTTTCCTGGTTTGGCAACGCACCGGCGAACAAGATCCTGACCGCCTACGGCCTGATGGAGTTCAGCGACATGTCGAAAGTCTACGACATGGATCAGAAGGTCATCGAGCGGACTCAGCAATGGCTCGCCAATCAGCAGCAGGCCGACGGCAGTTGGAAGCCGGACACGGCATTCATCAACGAAGGCGCTACGAATCGGTACAACTCGGGCCTTCTGCGCATTACGGCGTACATTGCCTGGTCGCTCGAGAATACCGGCTACCAGGGCCCAGCCGTCGAGAATGCCAAGCAGTTCATCGAGGCGCATCTCAGCACGGACGGCGGCGCAAGGCCAGATGGCTACACCTTGGCGGTCTTGGCCAACTTCGCGGCGAACTACGCCAAAGACCGCGCGTTTATGGGTCAGACGATGCAACTCCTGCTCGACGCGCGGACGGAACAGGACGGCCAAGTCTGGTGGAAGGCGGAAGAGACTAATTTGTACGCAACCGGCCCCAGCGCCGTGGTGGAAACAACCGGGCTTGCGGTGCAGGCGCTGCTCAAGTGGGGCGGCGATGCGGCTGTCACTGCGAAAGCGATCAACTACATCGTCGCCAAGAAGGACGCCGCGGGCACATGGGGTACCACCCAAGCGACAATCATGGCACTGCGAGCGTTGCTGCTCTCCACGGAAAAGGGCGCGACCGCTAAAGGCGTCGTCGAGGTGGTGTTGAATGGCAAGACCGCAGGCAAGCTCGCTCTCACCTCGGAGAACAACGACCTGCTCCACCAGTTCGGGTTCAAGGAAATCAACTCGCAATCAGCGAACCTCGTCGAAATCCGCTTTAGTGGGGAGGGCACTCTCGCCTATCAGGTCGCCGGGCGATACTTCCTGCCGTGGGACAAGAAGCCTGCGCGCGAGGCCCTGTCCATCGACGTGAGTTACGATCGCACGCACATGGCGCAGGACGAAATCGCCACCGCTACCGCGAGCGTCCGCAACAATCTCGCCCAAGCGGCCAACATGGTGATGGTGGACCTCGGAATCCCTCCAGGGTTCGAATTGCTTAGTGAAGACCTGCAGAGCTACCGCGAGAAGAGCGCGGGTCAGAAGAGTGGGCGCCTCGAGAAGTTCAGCCTGACAGCGACACAGGCTATCCTCTACTTCGATTCCATCGCGCCACACGACGGGTTTGCGCTGTCCTATCGATTGCGGGCGAAGTATCCGATCCATGCACGAACCTTCGCGTCGCGGATCTACGAGTACTACGATCCGGAAGTTAGTTCAGTCGCGCGTCCGATCCAAGTCGAGGTGCACAAGCGGTAGACACAGGGCCGAAAAAGGTCACGTGGGCACCCTGTAACGAGGAGTTGTCGAGGTCGAGTCTCAATCGCGAAAGCTTCGCGCCGGCTACACCTTCCAGTTCGACGTGGCCGTGGATATCGACCGGAAGCACCGGGCGCGACTCGATTCCGGAGCGTCCGGCTGAATCAACGTCCACGTTCATCCACGCTTCGTAGACAAACCCGGCCTTGCGTGCCCGGGCGTGGACATAATAAACGCCGGAGTTCAGGCCGGGTATCTCAAATGCGAATAGTCCGCTGTCCACTCGCTGGATCACGTCCTCGACCTGGCCAAACTCTTTCGATTTGGCATCCACTGAGAAAGGACCGCCCCTGTCGCGCCGCCGTGGCGCGCGGGCGGCGCAGTTACGCGTTCGGTTCCGGGCACGCTGGGTTTCACAGATCTCCCTTCGACGACCTTGTGATCTCAAGCAGGTTGTCCCGCCAAATGACGTTGAGCCGGGTTCGACAGTGCTCGGAACATTACGGTATGATATCAGCGCGTTATTGGCTTCGAGTACTGAAATAACCGGCCAAGTCCGTAACGGCAAGCGGCCCGAATCGCCTCTGGAGACAGTGACCGTTCAGTAGAAATCTCCCCGGCTCGGCGAATGTCGTCACTCAGCTCACCAAAGAGAGACTCGGGCGCCTTCAAGACTATCCTGGCACTGCGAGGGTGAAGCTGCGGAGCCACTATATCGCTCCACAACTGCCCTAAGTCTCGGAGGTGCGCACCGAAGACTTCGAGCGTGTCATGGATATAGAGGATGTCCTTCGCACGATCCTCGCGGTCGCGCGTTTTGTGAATGAGCACCTTCTGGGCCAGGAAGCTGACGGGATTTGCGATCTGAATCCTAACGGCACGCTCAGCGGTCTGGAGGTCAACTGACCACGGGTTGTAAAGAAGGATCTCGATGTGTCGCAATTGCTGTGAAACTATGCCGCCGATACCTACCGTTGCCTTCCGCTTGTGGCTGCGGTCGTAGCCACTACCTGTCAGTGGAGTCAGGAATTCAGCGTAAAAGCCGGTTTCCTCGCCACTCAAATGATAGTGAGTGGCCGGCGGGCGATCATCACCCAGAAGTTGCTCACTAAAGCCCTGAGCCACCAGTCGTTCCCGAATATCCTGCTCTCCGGCCGGCAGCTTCGGAGGCACCGCGATGTCCGTGTCCAGCGTCATCAGTGGTGGGTAGTCCAGCGCCTGGGCGTGGGGATGCATGCGGTAGAGCCGGTTCGCCCAACCGCCGATGATTACGACTTGGCCTAGCCACGGTTCGAGCGCTGCCACCAAACGTGCGAACGCATCGAGACCTTGATCGCCATTCACCGTTGTTTTCCGATCAGCTGCTTAAGAACGCGCCGCTGAATCTCTCCGGCTTGCTCTCGACCTCTTGCCGGATGCGTGGAGACGTCAAGCCACACCTGCAGCACGTCCGTTACTTTGATGCCATCGCACATCACGCAGGCGCGAAAAATCGCCTCGCGGTTGACGGGTATCCGGATATATATGTCGGCAGGACGATTGGAATCCTCGAGCAAAAGGCCGAGTCGGCCTATCGAATCGAGGGTGAGGCGCTCCAGGTAGATATGCGGTGGCGCGCCGTGAACAAACGCCAATCCGAGGGCGTCCGCCGCGAAGAAGAGGCCCGCACAGCATCGCGGCAGAGTCTTGATGATTGCTCGACTGCGTCGTTTACGGCTGCTACTTGGGTGTTGTTCGTTCGGAGAGAGGTATTCTCGAAGGGCTGATTGCAGCTGAAGGGGCCCCTTCTTGATGACCCAACGCGCAGGATATTCCTTCGCCGCGTGGCGGCTGGCGGAGAGCCACCGTTCCAGCAGTTCTTCGATACGAACGACCTGAAGTTGTTCATCGTCTTCACTGAGAAATCCCTGGCTCTTGAGCCGGTTCACAAGGCGAGATGCGCTCATAACGGAGACGTTCGCAGCCGCGGCAAGTTGCGATGCGTTCCGGATTGGTTGTCTAGGTACAGAAATGAGCGTCTCCGGGAGGCGCTGTCCGAGCAGGATCTTCAACATCCACTGGTTCAGGTCGGAAAACAGGTCAGATAGATGTTGCGGAGCAACGATCTGTTGAGCGATGGGACGAGATGCCTTTGCATCGAGCCCTTCGAGGCCGTGTCCCACAAACGCGCGGAGCCCTTCGAGGTCGATTACACCGACGCCAACGTCTGGTGCGTAGCGTTCGGCAAACTGCTTTACCTGCTCGACGACCGACGCGGGCACACGTCTCGCCGCCACAACCGCGAGAGGCGCGGCGGATTCGGGAAAATGACGTGCAATCACCTGCGCCTGCAGGATCGCCTGCGAGAGAAGGGGAATCAACCGGTCGCTGCGACCTTCAGACAGCCCCTTTACCTCAACCACGTACTTCTTTTCGCCAGCTTCGACGACGAGGTCCGCCCGCATATCTCCAGTTCCAAGATGCCGGCGAACGCGCCAGCCCGCCTTCCTAAAGACCTCAGCCAGGATTTTCTCGAATTCGCCCCCGCTTCCGACCTGGCTACCGATGACAGGCATCTCGCACCTCCTTCACGTGGCCATGGTAACTAACGTGGCCATGGTATATAACACGGCCATGGTAAATCAAAAAGCAGACGAAAGTCAATACTGAGCAAGGATGCTGGGGGACCATGCCTTTTCGGCGATCAGTGGACAAGAGTTGGGTTTAAAACCGGGTTCAAAAAGCGCCCGCCACGCCGAATATGCCGACTGACGCGGTGTGGCCCGAATGGAAATCAATAGCACGCAGGTAGAGTGAGGGATTCGCAATCAGCAGGTCGCCGGTTCAACCCCGGCGGGTGGCTCCATCTATCTTGTTTCTAATCATTCAATTACGCGTAGACTTCCGATTAACTGTGCGGCTGATTTGCCTCGAGTTGGCACGCAAGTCGGCACACAGGAATGCGCGGATGGACGTCGGCGCCTCCCCCCATTTCATAAAGACCCCCTGGCTCGATCGCGCTCTCACGAACCCGCCGGTCTTCTTTGCGCATATGTCTTCGTGCCGCAATGAAGCCAGCCTTCAAAGCAGCTCAAACCACGGAAGACTCGAGGCAATGAACAACAATCAGTAGGTCTCCCCCCATTCCGCAACTATGTAGCTCGATGGGCTCACATGTGATATGTTGCAGTCGTGTGGCGCGGGCGCCATCCTAGGTGATGAACTCGTGTCAGCAGCGCCGCCGATGACCGTTGCCGTGACGGGAACTGGCATTAGCCTTATCCGGCTCGATCCAGTGT
>JBAVIH010000110.1:0-1635 GCA_049686695.1 Bryobacteraceae bacterium
TCGGCGAGGACGGCTTCAAACTCGACCTTGTCGGTTTCACCGATGAGGAGATCGAGAGCCTGCTTCGCGACCCCAAGCAGGTGGTCGAAGGCAGCACGGACGAGGATGCGGTACCGGAGGCCCCGGACTCCGCGGTCACGGTGCCCGGCGACATCTGGCTGCTGGGCGAGCATCGGTTGCTGTGCGGCGACGCCACGCAGATGGCTGATGTGGCCAAGGTCCTCGCGGGCGGCTTAGCCGATATGGCCTTTCTGGATCCGCCGTACAACGTGAACTACGGCGCGACGATGAAGGACAAGTTGCGTGGCAAGAAGCGCAAGATCGCCAACGACAATCTGGGCGATGGCTTCGAACAGTTCCTGCGGGACTCCTGCACGAACTTGTTAGCGGTAACCAAGGGCGCCATCTACATCTGCATGTCGTCCTCGGAGATCCACACGCTGCAGCGGGTGTTCCGCGAGGCGGGCGGGCACTGGTCCACGTTCATTGTGTGGGCGAAGAACACGTTCACGATGGGGCGTTCCGACTACCAGCGTCAGTACGAACCGATCCTCTATGGATGGAAGGAAGGCACGGATCATTTCTGGTGCGGCGCCCGCGATCAGGGCGACGTGTGGTTCATCAAGAAGCCGCACGTGAACGATCTGCACCCAATGATGAAGCCGGTGGAGTTGGTGGAGCGCGCCATCCGCAACTCCAGCAAGAGCCGCGACACCGTGCTCGATCCGTTCGGCGGCTCCGGCACGACGCTGATCGCATGCGAACGGTCAGGGCGCCAAGCGCGGCTGATCGAGTTGGAGCCGAAGTACATCGATGTCATCATCCGGCGCTGGCAGGGTTTCACCGGCAATGAGGCCACTCTCGAAGGCGACGGAAGAAGCTTTCGCGAGATCGCCGGAGATCGCCAGCCAGCGACAGCGTGAGATAGGCCGCTGCTACGCGGAGATCTCGGAGTTGGAAGCCTTGTTGCGCGCCGGCCACCCGGACGTGGAGGGCCTGTGCTTGGCGCTGGCGGACTGGTCCGCAGAGGTGCGCATCCTGGAGGGGCAGACGTGAACGAACACTTGTTGGAATTCTTGGTGCCGGCCGTCGGGTTGGTGTCGGGCTTGATCGGGGCATTTGTCGGATTGCAGAACCGAGCCCTGCTGGCAGAGGTCCGGAAGGAACTGGCGGAGTTAGAAAACCGCATCTTCACCCGGATTAACGGAACATACGTCCGCGCGGCGGAATGCCACCTGCGAGAGGAAAACATGCGCGTGCGGCTCGACGCGGTTGCGGAGGAGGTCCGAACGAGAACCGCCGCCAGCAACTGATGCCAGCGGCGGGAGATGGGTTGGATCGTGGCGATCTACCGCGCCAGCGTGTAGGCGCGCTGGCCATCCTGGCGTTTGGCGCTCTCGATCTTGAGCCCCATCTTCTTGGTCAGGCTGCCGCTGATGAGGCCCCGAATGCTGTGGAATTGCCAGTGGGTAGCTTTGGCGATTTCGGCCAGCGTCGCGCCGTCCTTGCGGCGGATCAGTTCCAGCACGATGGCCTTCTTGCTGCCCTCGCGCGCCGTGGGCGCGGCGTCCTTGGAGGTGGCAGCCTTCCTCGACCTCTTGCCCTTCGGGGCAACGTCGGCCGCCTGTGGCGTAA
>JBAVIH010000111.1:0-16100 GCA_049686695.1 Bryobacteraceae bacterium
GCCACGGCCTGCGCGATGGCTTGTCCCAATGCGGTCTCGGGCGGGAAGGTGGCGGGGATGGTCTTGCCGGTGAGCGCGGCGGCATCGAGGCCGGTGAACTTCTCCACCGTGCCGGAAGCGAAGACCAGCTTGCCTTCGCGATTGAACAGGAATACGGCGTCTTCCAGGTCGCGCAGCAGGCGGTCGAGATTGCCGCGCAGGTCGGAAACGTCGAATTGTGCGTCGCGCAACTGGAGTCCGAGCCGGGCGACATGGGAAGAGATGACGGAGAGGTCGTCGGTCCCAATCTTCGGATCGGTTGCGGTTTGCCTCGCCTGGTCCTCGCCGCTGGTCATCATTTCCACCTGGCGGCGCAAGCGGCTCAGGGGGCGGAAGGCAACCGCGGAAACCAGCATGGTGACCAGCGCGGCGCCGAGCACCGAAAACAAGGCGACGATGGCGTTTTCCTCGATCCGCGGCAGGATCGAGTCGCGGATCAGCGCAGGGGCCACCACCACGCGCACAAACAGCGTCGGCGGTCCGTTTTGCGGCCCCAATGGCTGCTGCAACTGGTAATACTTTTTTTCCCGCAACACGCGCCATTTGCCGTACCAGCTATTCTCGGTGACCACTGGACGGAAATCGTCGTAGGGGAGCAGCACTTTGCCGACCTCATCGGGAATGGAATCGGCGAGGATTTCATTGTCCGGGCTGAGCACGACGATTTCGACGATAGCGTGCGACGCCAGCATGGTGTCACGCAACAGCGTCGAAACCTCCGGATCGCGCACGGCCTCGCCCAGCGGTTTGGTGAGCTGGCGATTCAAGGAAAGGCCAACCAGATCGGAGGCCAGTGTGCGCAGGTTTTCGGCGCGCTCAAGCGTAGCGGCGAATTGCTGGTTGATCTCGCCGGCGAGGTCCACGCAGGAGATGGTGCCGGCCAACAGAACGGCCAGCAGAACGAAAGAAAGGGTCAGCCGCGCCTTCAGGTTCATGGGCGTGTCACGGCACGGTGAGAACCAGCTTGCCGGTGGTCCGGCGTCCTTCCAGGTCGCGGTGTGCCTGCGCGGCGTTGGCGAGCGGGTAAGTTGCACCGATGCGCAGGCGCAGCTTGCCGGCTGCAATCCAGCCGAGCACGTCGCCGGCGCGCCAGAGCAGTTCGTCGCGGGTAGCCAGGTAGTACGGCAGGCCCGGCCGGGTGAGGAAGAGCGAGCCCTTGGCGCTGAGGAGGATGGGATCGAACGGTGGAATCGGACCGCTCGATTGGCCGAACAGGGCCAGCATGCCGCGCGGACGCAGCGAATTGAGGCTTTGTTCGAAGGTGGTCTTGGCGACGGAATCGTAGACCACATCAACGCCACGGCCGGCGGTGAGGCGCTTGACCTCGGCTGCGAAATCCTGTTGCGTATAGATGATGGCTTCGTCGCAGCCGTTCTCGCGGGCGACTCGCGCCTTGTCCTCCGTGGAAACGGTGCCGAACACGCGCGCGCCGAGCATCTTCGCCATTTGCGCGATCAGCCCGCCTGCGCCGCCTGCCGCCGCGTGCACCAGACAGGTATCGCCCTGCTTCAATGGAAACGTGGAATGCGTGAGGTAATGCGCGGTCATGCCTTGCAGCATGGCCGCGGCCGCGGCCGGGAAGTCCAGCGTGTCCGGCAGCTTGACCAGTTGCGCCGCGGGCACCGCGGCGTATTCCGCGTAAGAGCCACGAGTCATGCAATATGCCACGCGATCGCCGGGAGCGACCTCGGTCACTTCGGCGCCGACGGCTTCGACGGTACCGGCCGCCTCCTGGCCGAGTGTCAGCGGGAAATCGGCCTTGTACAGTCCGGTGCGGAAATAGACGTCGATGAAGTTGACGCCGCTGGCGGCGATCCGCACCAGCGCCTGCTTGGCGGCGGGCTGCGGAACGGGAAGGTTCACCAGCTCCATTTTCTCCGGGCCACCGGGTTGCTTCACTTGAATGGCTTTCATGATTCGAATACCTCCCAGTATGCTGCGCCGCTATGATGCCGGGCTGACGCGCCGGAAGTGCACGCGCAACGCCCGACGGGCGTGCACCACCGCCGCATAAAGCAGCAAATAGAATAGCGCAAACGGAAACGAAAACACGCGGGCCAGTGTGCGCACGGCGCCGGAGCCGGCCAGGCCGGCGCGGGAAAGCGCGAACTGGCGGATGGTCTTGAGGTGCTTGCGGTCCAGCCAGAAGTAGTCCGCGTTCTCGTTGACGATGAAGATCTTGGCCGGCACGCGCAACGCCAGCGCCCATTTCCACTTCATCATCAGCGGCTCTTCGGAGCAGACGATGCCCATCAGCGGATAGCGCCGTGCGCGCAATTCCCGGTAGAGGCGGGCGCGCCCTTGCCGTCCGCGGTAATCCGAAACGCGGTACACGCGCGTGGTGGCGGCGTCAAGTCCGCGTGGCAGGTTGGCGAAACAGGAGACCAGATCGATGGGAACTTGGGCGCCCCAGGAGCGCCGCAAACTCGCGACGACCTTCTCCAAAATGTCGCGAGAGCCGCTCTCCACCAGCAGGATGGACGAGGCTTCGGGGAGGCGGTCGCTGAACAGATAGCGCACTGTTTCGACTATAGCGCGGGTGCTAGGCTGGTGTTGGTGTCCTGGGCCGGATCAAGCAAATCTCACCAACGGACCGGACACGCGTGGTGGGGCATGCTTTAGCTTGCCCGTGCTTGCCTCATAAATGCATGTTGGAACATCTTCTCACCGAGCAACCCAACCCCACTTCGGCGGCGATTGATGCCGTCGGGACCGAGGACGCGCTGCGCATCGTCAACCGCGAAGACGCGAAGGTCGCGGCAGCCGTGGAACGCGAAATCCCGGCGATTGCGCGCGCGGTGGATGCGATTGCGGACGCGATCGGCCGCGGGGGCCGGCTGTTCTATCTCGGCGCGGGAACCAACGGGCGGTTGGGAGTGCTGGACGCGTCGGAAATCCCGCCTACCTTCGGTGCGCCCGTCGAGCTGGTGACGGGCATCATCGCCGGCGGGGGCGCGGCGCTGAGCCACTCGACAGAAGCCAGCGAGGACGATCCGGCCACCGGCGCGCGCGATCTGTTGGGATGCGGGTTCACCGCCCGCGATGTGCTGGTGGGCCTGGCGGCCAGTGGACGCACGCCGTACGTGCTGGGCGCCATGGCCGAAGCGCGCCGGCTGGGTGCGGTGACGGTGGGCGTCAGTTGCACCCCCGATTCGGAACTGGCGCGCGCGGCCGACATCGCCATTACGCCGTTAGTGGGGCCGGAGGTGATTACCGGCTCGACGCGGCTGAAGGCGGGAACCGCGCAGAAGTTGGTCCTCAACATGCTGTCGACGACGGTGTGTATTCGCTTGGGCTACGTTTACGGCAACTTGATGGTGAATGTGCAGCCAAGGAACGCCAAGCTGGCCGACCGGGCGCGGCGGATCATTGCAGCGGCCGCGGAGGTGAGCCAGGAGCGCGCCGGCGAATTGCTGGAGGACAGCGGAGGACGCGTTGCCGTAGCCATTGTGATGAGCCGCAAGGGCTGCGCGCGGGAAAAGGCAGAGCGGCTGCTAGCTGAAGCTGGCGGCCGGGTTTCACAGGCGCTGGGAAGTTGAAAGAACGCATCGGAGCCGCGACCAGAGGGAGCGGTTGCTGGAGTTGTTATTGACGCGGCATTACGGGCAAGCTAAAGCATGCCCCACCTAGAGAAATCGTATGGATAAGTTCGTGATTAACGGTGGGAACGCTCTGCGGGGCGAGATCCCGGTCAATGGGTCGAAGAATTCGGCGCTGCCGGCGCTGGCGGCGGCGCTGCTCACCGCGGAGCCGGTGACGCTCCACCGCATCCCGCGCGTGCGCGACATACGCACCATGCAGCGGCTGCTGGTGGATGTAGGCGCCAAGGTGGATATCGAAGACGCCGCGGTGAAGCTGGAGGCCGAGAAGATCGTGTCGCCGGAGGCGCCGTATGAGCTGGTGAAAACCATGCGCGCTTCCAGCCTGGTGCTGGGTCCGCTGGTGGCGCGCGCGGGCCGGGCGCGCGTGTCGCTGCCGGGCGGCTGCGCCATCGGCGCGCGGCCCATCAACCTCCACATTTTCGGCCTGGAACAACTGGGCGCGCAGATCCACCAATCGCACGGCTATATCGAAGCCGTCGCGCCGGAGGGGCTGCGCGGCGCCACCGTGCATTTCGACCGCATCACGGTCACCGGCACGGAAGACCTGATGATGGCGGCGGTGCTGGCCAAGGGCGAAACCGTGCTGCGCAACGCGGCGCGCGAGCCCGAGGTGGTGGACCTGGCCGAATTATTGAGCAAGATGGGCGCCAAGATCGAAGGCGCGGGCACTTCCACGATTCGCATCGAGGGCGTGGAGCGGCTGGGCGGCGCCGAGCACACCATCATCCCCGACCGCATCGAGGCGGGCACCTTTCTGGTGGCTGGGGCCATCACGGGCGGCGACGTGACCGTGACGGAATGCAACCCGGAGCATGTGGGCGCGCTCGTGGCGAAACTGCAACAGGCCGGGGCGGACGTGACACAGCCCGCCGCCGGCAGCCTGCGCGTGCGGGCGGGAGTCAAACTGCGCTCGGTGGATATCACCACCGAAGAGTATCCCGGCTTTGCCACCGACTTGCAGGCGCAGTACATGGCGCTGATGACGCAGGCGGAAGGCATCGCGATTATCGTCGAGACGATTTTCGAAAACCGCTTCATGCACGCGCAGGAGATGGCCCGGATGGGCGCCAACATCCGGGTGGATGGCAAGCAGGCGATGGTGGCCGGGCCGCGCGCGCTCTCTGGCGCCGGGGTGATCGCGAGCGATCTGCGGGCCAGCGCGTCGCTGGTGCTGGCGGCGCTGGTGGCCAAGGGCGAGACGGTGATCGACCGCGTCTACCACATCGACCGCGGCTACGAGAAGATCGAGCGGAAACTGGCCGCCGCGGGCGCCCGCATCGAACGCGTCGAGTAAGAACTCTCGGCTCGTTCCGTGTGGCTGCAGCCCTAATCCAGCGTCTTATGGAAACGCACCGCGCTTAACGTCAGCACGGTCGCGCCGAAAACGGCCAGGACCGCCATTTGCGGCCAGAGCACGGTTACGCCCACGCCTTTGATAAACACGCCGCGCACGATTTCCATGAAATAGCGCAGCGGGTTGAGGTAAGTGAGGTATTGCACGGCCACCGGCATGTTGCGGATGGGGAAGGTGAAACCGCTCAACATGAACGATGGCGTGGTGAAGAAGAACGATCCCATGTTGGCCTGCTGCTGGGTCCGCGAGATGGTGGAAAGAAACAGGCCCGCCCCCAGCGCCGTCATCAGGAACAGCGCGGCGCAGAACATCAGCAGGAGGAAATTGCCGCGAAAAGGAATATGGAAGATCACGATGGCCGCGACCGTCACGATCACCATGTTCACCATGCCCACGATCGCGAATGGAATGGTTTTGCCGAGCATCAGCTCGATGGGCCGCAGCGGGGTAACCATCAACTGCTCCATGGTGCCGATTTCCTTTTCGCGGATGATGGCCTGCGCGGTCAGCATGAGGGTCACCATCAGCAGAATGTTGGCCGCTACGCCGGGGACGAAATAGTTGCGGCTGCGGAGGTCCGGATTGAACCAGACCCGCGTGCCGGACTCGATCTGCCCCAGCCGCCGGCCCACCGCCTGGCCGGGGCCGCGAATCATCAGGTTGATGGTCTGCTGGTTCTTGCGCTGAGCCGGGGAAACGTCGGCTGAGAATTCGGCGATCACCTGGCCGGCGTAAGCCGAAACCAGAGAGGCGGTATTCGAATTGGTGCCGTCGAGCAGCACCTGCACCTGGGCCGTGCGCCGCTGGGCCAGGTCGCGCGCGAATCCCGGCAGCACGCGCACCACGGCGTGCACCTCGCTGCGGTCGAGCAGGCGCTGCACATCCTGCTCATTTTCCGCGACGGCGGTCACCTGGAAACGGCCGGACCCCTCGAAGCGCGCCCGCAGCGCCCGGCTTTCCGGCGTATGATCCATGTCCATCCAGCCGATCCGCGCATTGTCCACGTCCAGCGTCACCGCGTAACCGAACACGATCAACTGGAGCAGCGGGGGCAGAAACAGCAGCACCCGCATGCGCGGCTCGCGCCACACCTGATAGAACTCCTTGTGCAGCATCACGCCAATTCGTTCCCACATGCTTATGCCACCTTCTGCCCTTTCAGCCTGCGCGCCGCCCGCCAGAACACCAACGCGCCGAAGATGGCCAGGAACAGCATCTGGTCCCAGATCACGCTCATGCCGACGCCTTTCAAAAACAGCGACTTGAGGATCGACACAAAATAGCGCGCCGGCACCACCACGCTGAACACCTGAATCACCTTCGGCATGGTGTCGATGGCGAACACGAAACCCGACATCAGAAAGCCGGGCAGGAAGGTGGTCAGAATGCCCATCTGGTAGGCCTGCACCTGCGACCGGCATCCCGCCGAAATGAAAATTCCCCAGCACAGCACGCAGATCAGGAACAGGCAGGTGGAAACAGTCAGCAGCAGAATGCTGCCGCGGAACGGCACGGCGAAGACCGTCACGCCCACGATCAAGGCGATCAGCGCATCCACCAGGCCGACCGCAAAATAAGCCAGCATCTTGCCGAGCAGCATCTCCGACGGGCGCAGCGGCGTGGAAAGAAGCTGCTCCATGGTGCCCAATTCCCACTCGCGGGCGATGGTCAGCGAGGTCAACTGCCCGGCCAGGATCATCAGGATCACCGCGATCAGACCCGGCACCACGTAGTTCTTGCTTTCGAGCGAGCTGTTGTACCAGACGCGCATCCGGGCGTCCACCGCCGGGGGCGGGGCCGGCGCCAGGTTGCGCACGCGCAGGCGGGAGGAGTATGCCTGCACCACGCTTTCGGCGTAGCCCATGGCGATCGAGGCAGTGTTCGAATCGCTGCCATCCATGAGCAGTTGCACTTCGGCGCTGTGCCCGGATTCCAGGTCGTGCCCGAAATCGCGCGGAATCACGACGCCCATCAGGATCTTGCTGAAATTGATGCCGCGTTCGATTTGCGGGTAGCCGGTAGCAAATCCCTTGATGTCGAAGAAGCGCGAGCCCTGGAACTGGCGCACCAGGTCGCGGCTGGCGGAGGTGCCGTCCTGGTCGTAGACCATGGTGGGAATGTGATCCACGTCCAGGCTCAGCGCGTAGCCATACAGCAGCAGCATCATCACCGGCATGGCCAGCGCCAGCATCAGGCTGCGGCTGTCGCGCGTGATATGGTGCAGTTCCTTGACGAACATCGCTCTGGTGCGCCGGTAGCTCACGCGGCCCTCCGCTCTTCGCCTTCGATCATGGAGACGAACACGTCCTCGAGCGACGGCAGGATCTTCTCCAGGCGCCGGACCTCGATGCCCGCCGCAGCCAGTTTCGCCCGGATGCGTTCGGCGGTCGCTTCCCAATCGTCCACCGTCACGTGCAACCCTCCGCCGAACACGGCCACATCCACCACGCCGGTGAGATTCTCGAGGGCGCGCATGGTCTCGAGCGGCTGCGAGCTGTCCAGGCGCAGCAGGCTGTGCGCGCTCGCCTGGTGCCGCAGTTCGGCGGGCGCGCCGAGCGCGACCACCTTGCCGCGATTCATCAGGGCCAGCCGGTGGCAGTATTCGGCCTCGTCCATGTAGTGGGTGCTGACCAGGATGGTGTGGCCCGTGGCCGCGAGGCCGCGAATCAGGTCCCAGAACACGCCGCGCACGATCGGGTCCACCCCCGAGGTCGGCTCGTCGAGAAACAGGATGGGCGGATCGTGCAGGATGGCGCAGCCGAGCGCCAGCCGCTGCTTCCAGCCGCCGGAGAGCGACCCGGTCAGCGCGGAACGCCGCTCGGTGAGCCGCGCCATCTCGAGCGCGTAATCCTTGCGCGCGCTGCGCTTCTCCCGCGGAACGCCGTACAGTCCGGCGAAAAAGTCGATGTTCTGCTCCACCGTCAAATCGTCGTAGAGCGAAAACCGCTGCGACATGTACCCCAGGTTGCGCCGCACCTGTTCGGGATCTTTCGCCACGTCGATGCCGTTGACCATCGCCAGCCCGGAGGTGGGCGTCAGCAGCCCGCAGAGGATTCTGATGGTGGTGGACTTCCCGGCCCCGTTGGGTCCCAGGAAGCCAAAGATCTCGCCGCGCTCCACCTGGAGCGTCACGTGATCCACCGCCACGAAATCGCCGAACGTCTTCACCAGATCGCGCGCCCAGACGCTCATACGGCCTCCAGCGCCTCGGCGGCGTGTACGCCGTCGACGAACACGCCCTCCAGGGTGTCCCTGCCGGCCTGGCGCTTGAGCGCTTCCGGCGTGTCGCAGCGGATCAGCCGCCCTTTGTACATCAGGCCGACGCGGTTGCAGCGCTCGGCTTCGTCCAGGTATGCGGTGGTCATCAGAATGGTGATGCCGTCTTTCAACAACTGGTAGAGGATGGCCCAGAAATCGCGCCGGGAAAGCGGGTCCACGCCGTTGGTCGGTTCGTCCAGAAACAGGATCTGCGGGCGGTGCAGCAGAGTGCACATCAGGGCCAGCTTTTGCTTCATGCCGCCGGAAAGCTTGCCTGCCTGGCGTTGGCGGAATGGCTCCATGCGGGTCATGCGCAGCAGGTCCGCGCTCAGCGTGGCCCGCTCCGCACCCACAATGCCGAACAGGTCGGCATAGAAATCCATGTTCTCCTGGACGCTCAGGTCCTGGTACAGCCCGAACCGCTGCGCCATGTAACCGATGCGGTCCTTAACCGCCTGCGATTGGCGCGCCGCGTCATAGCCCGCCACACGGGCGTGGCCCTCGGTGGGATCGAGCAGCCCGCAGAGCAGGCGCAGCGTGGTGGTTTTGCCCGCGCCATCCGGTCCCACCAGGCCGAAGATTTCGCCCTGAGCCACCGACAGATCCAGATGGTCCACCGCCGTCAGTTCGGCGAAGCGTCGGGTGAGGCCCGTGGTTTCGATGATGGGCTGCATGGCTTTCTTTCTCGAACGTCTCGCTTAGAACTCGTTACATACCAGCCGTACCAACCGCACCGTGGCGCCGGCTGTCAAGCCGGCTGAGCCGAGAGTCGTCTCGGCTTTTCTTCCCGCCGCTCGGCGTGATTCTCAACCGAGCTGCCCTACTCGAGCACGATCTCGGCGTCGGCCGGCATGTTCGATTTCAGCTCGTGCTTTGGATTGTCCACTTCGATCTTGATGCGGTAAACCAGCTTCACCCGCTCTTCCTGGGTTTGAATCTGCTTGGGCGTAAACTCGGCCTCGGAGGAGATGAAGCTCACCCGCCCCTCGTAGACCTTGCCCGGGTAGGAATCGGTGGTGATGCGCGCCTTCGACCCCAGCTTCACCTTGCCCAGGTCGGTTTCGTTGATGTAAGCCCGCAGCCAGGGATGATCGATGTCGCCCACCGTGACCACGGTGGCGCCGGCGGCCAGCACTTCGCCCACGTCGGCGGATTTCACCAGCACCACGCCATCCACCGGCGATGCCGCCAGCGTGTCGGCAAGCTGCGCATCCACCTGCGCCAGGTTCGCCTTGGAGCGTTCGATTTCGGCGCGCCGGGTAGCCAGCTCCTGTTCGCGGCGTTTCATCTCGAGCGAGTTGGCCTCCGCCATCTTGAGCGCGCCGCGCGCGTGTTCCACCTGGGCGGCGGCGCCATCCACCTGCTCCACCCTGGGCCCTGCGAACACCAGTGCTGCGCGTTGATTGGCCTGTTTCAACGCCGCGTC
Source organism: Bryobacteraceae bacterium (assembly GCA_049686695.1). GTDB lineage: Bacteria > Acidobacteriota > Terriglobia > Bryobacterales > Bryobacteraceae > Bog-375. The sequence goes on from JBAVIH010000111.1 coordinate 9,680, forward strand.
GGCGCTTTGCCAGTGGTTGCGGAATTCGTCGTACTGCGAAGCGGAGATGTCGTCGTCCTTGAACAGGGTCTGCGCCCGGTCCCAGTCTTTCTTGGCGCGATCGAACTCGGATTGCGCCGCGTCCACGGCCGCCTTGGCCTCCTGAATCTCCTGCGGGCGCGAGCCGTTCTTCAACTCCGCCAGGCGGGCTTCGCTGGCGGCCAGGTCGCCGCGCCGCTGCTCGATGTCCGCCGCCAGCGTCTCCCTCTCCCAGGCGAGCGAGGTCTCGGCTTGCGCCAGTTGGTCCTGCGCCGAAGACAGGGCGGCGGCCAGGCTGTCGCGCTGCGCGGTCAGTTGGTCGCGGTCCAGGCGCGCGATCAATTGCCCCTTCTTCACCACGTCGCCCTCATCCACCGTGCGCTCGATGAGCCGCCCGGCGGTCTTGAAGCCGATATTGACTTCGGTGAGCTCGATGTTGCCGGAGACCAGGATGCGGCCGCTCGAATCCCGCCCCGATCCGTGAAACGCGTAAACCGCTACTGCGGCAGCCACCAGCACCACTGCCACCGGGATCAATATCTTCTTCATGGAATGCTTCTCCGCATGTTGCCCATGGCCTGCGCCAGGTCGATGCGCGCCACGTTGTAGTTGTAGAGCGCCTGAGTTTCGTTGTCCCGCGCCCGTTCGAGGCGGGTCTGCGCGTCGGTGACTTCCAGGCTGTTGGTGACGCCGGCGTCATAGCGGCGGCGCGCCTGGGTGAGTTCGCTATCCGCCAACTCGAGCCCTTCCTTGGCGACCTTCACCTGGTCCTCGGCGGACCGCAATCCGTCGAGCGCCAGCCGCACATCCAGCTCGATCTGCTGTTTCAAATCGCCGGTGCGCACCTGCTCGGAACGGTAGAGGCTGGCCGCCTCGCCGCGCCGCGCATCCCGCCGCCCTCCATCGAATATCGGCACCTTCAGCGAGATGCCGTAGGTTCGCGTCGGCATGTTGTTATCGAGGGAGATGCCGCTGGAGCCGTAATCGCCGAAGGCGGCCAGCGATGGCATCCGCTCCATCTTCACCGCGCTGGCCGAAAGCCGCGCGTTCTCCTCCCGCTTCTGCTGTGCCTTCAGGTCCGGCCGCGATTGAAGCGCCTGCGCTTTGGCCTGTTCCAGGGTCACTGCGTCCACCGGCACATATCCCAGCTTGTCGGTGAGCCGCACTTCGGTCGCAAGGGGCGTCCCCATGGCTCGTAGCAATTCGAGGTGCGCGCTGCGCCGCGCGTTTTCTGCCACCAGCAAATGCTGCCGGTCGTTGGCGAGTTGTACCTTGGCGCGGGTGACTTCGATCCCGGTCCCCGTGCCGGCCTTTTTCTGATTCTCGGCCTGGGTCAGCACGGCATCGGAGAGGGTCACGTTAGCGTTGGCGGTTTCCACGTCGGCATCCGCGCGCACCGCCGCCAGGTAGGCCCGCGCCACCTGCGCAGCCACGCTTTCCGCGGTGCTGTCCAGTTCCTGGGTGGCGGCCGATACGCCGACCTTGGAGGCCTGAAAGCGCCGGATGGAGGCGAAATCGAACACGCTCTGCTGCACCGAGAGGCGCGCATCCATGGTGCTGAACGGCCCGACCAGGCTCGGAAAAGTGAAGCCGGGAACCGGCAGCTTGATGCTGGTCAACCCCTCGGCCGCCAGGTTCACGGTCTGGTTTCGATCGTTAAACGCGCCTTCCAGATCCGGCAGCAGCGCCGACCGCGCTTGCAATGCCCGCGACTGGGCCTGCTTCAGGGCTTCGCCGGAGAGCTGGATGTTGGTGTTGCCTTGGGCGGAAATCGCCACTTCCACTGCGCGCTTCAGGCTCAGATCGATCGGCCCGTGGTCGGCAGGGGGATCCGCCGCCCGGCTCAACGGGGGCATCGCCGTCAACGGTATCGCCATCAAAATTATCCGCGCCACCTTCATCGCTTCACCTCAACCTTTTCGCGGGCTGTCATGGGCGCCCGGAATCCGCCGCTCAGGAAGGCCACCATGCGCCGGGCTACGTCGCTCGGCCGCTCCGATCCGGCGCCCCACGCGGACCTGAGGGGCAGAGCGCTCAATGCGTGCGCCATCGCGCCTATGGCAAAACTGGCCCGCCATGCCATTTCGTCCTCCGGCATTTCGGGCAGCGCCCGCCGCATTTCGGCTAAGAAGCATGCTCCGGTCGGGGCGAAGTGCTTGCGGGCAACCGCCGGCATGACGCCCTCGGCGTGCAGCCGGCCAATCAGCCTGGCCCACGCGGGGCTTTGGTCCGCGGAACGAAATGCCGGCACCAGGAACGCTTCCAGCAAGTCCTCGATGGCTATGGCGTTCGGGCCAGCCGCTTCTTTCAGGCGCCGCAGGCCCTCCATCCGCTCCTCGTTCACGGGTACTGCCTTGCGCATAACCAATTCATCCAAAAGCTCTTCCTTGGAGCCGAAGTAGTAATGGATGGACGCCAGATTGACGCCGGCAGCGGCTGTAATATGGCGCAGCGAAATAGCCTCGTAGCCCTCCTCGCCAAACAAACGCTCGGCCGTGTCCAGAATCTTGAGTCGCGTTTCACTCATTCGACTGATTTAATTATTCGTTTGAATAAGACGTTTGTCAAGAGAAAAAAGCACGGGCTGCGGTCCGCTTCACAAAGATTGGTACGGATCTCGATGGCTGCGAGTTCGCCGTGCAAGGAGGCGATCGCAAGCGCGCGTTGACAGGCTGAGGCTGACTCGAGTGATCCGCGCCACGCTAGAATGAAAGATCCGGGTGCGCCCGGTGCCTACCGAATGACTGATCACAAGTTGCACGTAATCCCCCTGGGCGGTTTGGGCGAGTTCGGCATGAACATGACCGCCATCCGCTACGGGGAGGACATCATCGTCGTCGACTGCGGCATGATGTTTCCGGAAGCCGAGCTGCTGGGCGTAGACCTGGTCATGCCCGACCTGACTTTCCTCAAGGAGAACGCGGCTCACATCCGCGGCCTCATCCTCACCCACGGCCACGAAGACCACATCGGCGCCGTCCCTTATTTCCTCGGCGATATCGACGTGCCGGTCTATGGCACGGCCTTCACGCTGGCGCTGGTCGACCGGCGGCTGGAAGAATACGAGCTGGAGCGGGAGCCGGTCTTCATCAAGGTCGCGCCCAAGCAGATCGTCGAAATCGGCCCGTTCAAAGTCGAGTTCATACACGTCACGCACTCGATCGTGAGCGCGGTCGCGCTGGCCATCACCACCCCGCTCGGCGTCATCATCCACACCGGCGATTTCAAGGTAGATCCCACACCCACCGACAACGAGCTGTTCGATCTTCACACTCTGGCCGATTACGGCAAGCGCGGCGTGCTGCTGCTGCTTTCGGATTCGACCAACAGCGACCGCACCGGCTACACCGAGAGCGAGCGCGCGGTGCGCCCGCGGATGGAGGAGATCTTCAACCGCAGCGAGCGGCGCATCGTGGTGGCGTGCTTCAGCTCGTCCATTCACCGCATCCAGTTGGTGCTCGACCTGGCGCAGGAATACGGCCGGCGCGTGGCGTTCGCCGGCAGAAGCATGGTTTCGGTGACGGAGATCGCGCACTCGCTCGGCCTGCTCGATATTCCCGACGGCATTCTGCTGCGCCCGCAGGACGTGATGGGCCTGGCGCCGGACAAAGTCGCCATCCTCATGTCCGGCACCCAGGGCGAGCCGATGTCGGCGCTGTCGCGCGTGGCGGTGGATAACCACAAGCACATCGCGGTGGAGCGCGGCGACACCGTGGTGCTCAGCTCGCGCATCATTCCCGGCAACGAGAAGGCCATTTTCCGCATGATCGACCACATGGAGCGGCGCGGCACCGACGTGATGTATGGCGGCATGAATCCGCCGCTGCACGTCTCCGGGCACGGCAGCGTGGAAGAGATGAAGCTGGTGTTGAACCTGATCCGGCCGCGCTTCTTCATGCCGATTCACGGCGAATACCGCCAGCTTGCCAAGCACGCCCGGCTGGCCGAGCACCTGCGCTTCGCGGGCCTCGAAGACTCCTTCATCATGGAATCCGGCGAAGTGCTGGAAATCGACAAGCACGGCGCGCGCCGCGCCGGCCGCGTGCCGGTGGGTCGCGTGTGCATCGATTCCGGCTCCATCGACGACGCCGTGCCGGAGGTGGTGATTCGCGACCGACGGCTGCTTTCCGAGGACGGCATTGTGCTCCCCATCATCGCCATCAACCGTCACACCGGCCGCGTGGAGAATCTGCCGGAGATCGTCAGCCGCGGTTTCGCGCTGGCCGAGGACGGCAGCGAGTTCATGGCGCGCGCGCGGCAGGTGGTGTCCAAGACCCTCGAGGGTTCCAACCAGGAGGAGAAGACCGATTGGGGAGTCATGAAGGAGAAGATCCGCGCCGACCTGAAACGCTTCATCGTGAAGGAGACTTCGCGGCGGCCGCTGATCATGCCGGTGATCCTCGAGATCTGACCGCGGCATCCAGATTCCAGCGCCAGATCGGTTGACAGGCGGAAGCCTGCCACAAACACGCCGCGCAAGTGGGACAGGCGCTTCCGCCTGTCAACCCGGTGCTCTACCTTTTTCGGCCCCGGTTCGAACAATCACGCTGCGACCACAGTTCGAGTTTTCGGCGTCCGTCAGCGATCCCCCACAACAGGCATAATTGTTCTTATGGCGGATCGCACCGATCGCAGGCCGGACCCGGAAGAACTGCTGCGCCGCGTGCAGGCGGGCGAGCGGCGGGAACGGCGCGGGCGCCTGAAAGTGTTCCTCGGCTACGCGCCGCGGGTCGGCAAATCGTTCCGCATGTTCGACGAGGGCCGGCGCCGCAAGCAGCGCGGGCAGGACGTGGTGATCGGTTCTCTGCAGGGCAATCTGACGCCGGACCTGGAAGCCATCCTGGCCAGTTTGGAAGTCATCCCTCCGGTGCGCGAGCGGCATGCCGGCCAGGTGTGGGACGTGATCAACCTGGCCGCCATTTTCCGCCGCAATCCCAGCACGTGCCTGATCGACGGCCTGGCTTTCGACAATCCGCCGGGCAGCCGCAATCCGCATCGCTGGGAGGACGTGGAGGAGTTGCTCGATCGGGGCATCGCCGTCATCACCGCCGTCAACCTGCAGCACATCCGCGAGAAGCAGGACGCGGTGGAGCGCATCACGGGCAAGCGCGCGGCCAATGCGGTGCCCCAGGAATTCCTGCTCGAAGCCGACGAAATAGAAGTGGTGGATGCGCCCACCGAGGCGCTGATCGGCCGCGCGCTCGACGCCAGTATGCCGGACCCGCGCCAACTGGCGGAGCTGCGCGAAATGGCGTTGCTGCTGGCCGCCGACGTGGTCGAGCGGCAGCTCCAGGGCTATCTCGACGACCACGGGATCGCCGTTCGCTGGGGCGCGCAGGAGCGCATCCTGGTGTGCCTCACGGCGCGCTCCAACGCGAGGGCCATGCTCGAGAGCGGGCATCGCAACGCACTGCGGTTTCACGGCGCGCTGATGGCCGCTTACGTCGAGAACTCTCGGCTGGACGCCGCGGATCAGCGGCGCCTCGACTCCAATCTGGATCTGGCGCGCCGGTTGGGAGCCGAGGTGCACTGCCTGCGCAACGAGGATTTTGTCGAAGCTGTTCTCGATTTCGCCAGCGAGCAGCGCGTCACCCAGGTATTCCTCGGCCACAGTGGCCGCGAGCGGCGCTGGTGGGAACCGCGCAGTACCGTGGACCGCCTGATCGACGCCGCCGAGGATTTCGATATCCGGCTGTTTCCGCACCGCGAGGGCCGATGAGCGAACGGCACAAGGGGCATCTCAAGGTCTATCTCGGGTACGCGGCCGGCGTCGGCAAAACGTACCGCATGCTGGAGGAGGCGCAGGCGCTGAAGCGGCAGGGCGTGGACGTCGTGGTCGCCTATTTCGAGCCACACGGCCGCAAGGAGACCATCGCCGTGACCGAGGGGCTGGAGTTCGTCCCGCGCCGCGTGATTCAGTACAACAATGCCGCCTTCGAGGAGATGGATACCGATGCTATCCTGCGGCGCCGCCCCGCGGTGGCCATCGTCGACGAGTTGGCCCACACCAACGTTCCGGGAAGCCAGCGGCTCAAACGTTGGGAGGATGTACACGCTTTACTCGACGCCGGCATCGATGTGATCGCCACCATGAACGTGCAGCACCTGGAAAGCCTCAACGACCAGGTCTGGCACGTCACCGGGGTGCGCGTGCGCGAGACCTTGCCGGATTGGGTGATCGACGATGCCGACGAGGTGGTGTTCGTCGACCTGACGCCGCAGGCGCTGCGCAACCGGCTGGAGCGCGGCGTGGTCTACACGCCCGACAAGGCGCAGAAGGCGATGGACAATTTCTTCACCGAAACCAACCTTTCGGCGCTGCGCGAGATGGCCATGCGGCACACCGCGCACGAAGTGGAAGAAAAGTTGGCCGCGGCCCCGCCGGCTGCCGGGGCGGAGGTCG
>JBAVIH010000112.1:0-3682 GCA_049686695.1 Bryobacteraceae bacterium
CGCTACGCCCATGCTGAACTTATCTCCGACTCGGCTCCGGTGGAGAGAAAGCGTGTCACTAGGCCATTTTCAAAATCGCAACCTGCCGGGAATGAACAACTTCCGCCAACACGGTGTAGAAGATGAGTCTGGGCTCGATGAACCCCTCGCCAATCGAAATGGCGCCCGAAAACGGCGGCACCAGTCTTCTCCTGCCGCCCGTGCCGGTGTACGCCGGCATCGAACTTTTCGGCAAACCAGGATAAGTTATTGGTAGGGCATGCTTTAGCTTGCCAACGACCGCTCGCGGGCGTGTTTCTTCGCAGCCTGCTCCAAAATTCGAAATCCATAGCAAAAACTGAAACGCCCGCCCGGTAATGCGCAACACCGGGTCTACCGTGTATCCTTGTGGGTTGGTCAAGCTCGAGGGCATTTTCGTGCCGCTCCTGGTCCCGCTGGATGAGCGCGGCCAGATCGACGAGCTGGAACTGCGCCGTTTCGTTTCCTGGCTGATCGAGCGCGGGGTCCACGGGCTTTACCCGAATGGTTCGACGGGAGAGTTCACCCGCTTCACGCCGGAAGAGCGGCGGCGGATCGTGGAGGTGGTGGCGGACGAAGCCCGAGGCCGCGTTCCCATCCTGGCCGGTGCGGCGGAGGCCAACGTCAAAGAGACTCTGGCCGCTTGCGAGGCATACGCCGGACTGGGGGCGCGTGCGGTCGCCGTCGTGGCGCCGTTCTATTACAAGCTGACACCGGAATCGGTGTACGCCTACTTCGCCGAAATCGCGCGGCACTCGCCCATCGACCTGACGCTTTACAACATTCCGATGTTCGCCAGCCCCATCGACGTCCCCACCATTCGCCGGCTGGCGTGCGAGTTTCCCCGCGTCATCGGCATCAAGGATTCCTCGGGCGACCTGGCCTTCATGATGCGGATGATCGCCGCGGTGCGGCCGCAGCGTCCCGATTTTGCGTTTCTCACCGGGTGGGAGGCCGTGCTGGTCCCTATGTTGGCGATCGGATGCGACGGGGGCACCCACGCCTCGAGCAATGCCGTGCCGGAAGTGACCCGCCGGATGTACGATTTGGCGCGGGCCGGCAATTTCGACGAGGCGATGAAATGGCAGTACCGCATCCTCGAGCTATTCGACGCCATGCTCAACCCGTTCGAGTTTCCCGACGGGTTCCGCGCCGCGGCCGAGCTGCGCGGCTTTCGTTTCGGCCGCGGACGACAGCCGCAAACCAGCGCCCAGCGCTGCGACCGCGTTGCCCTCACGTCAGTTCTCGAATGCATTCTGGCCGATTTCGAGCTGGTGGACCGCCCCGCATCCGGCTGCGCGCCGCGCATCCGGGAGATTGGCGCCGATAAGGTGGAGCAGGTGGTGTTCGAAATCATGCGGGAACTCGAGAAACGGGGTGTCGTCTGATCGAAGCCCTCGCCCTAATCGAGATCGGCGGCTGGTCGCCCGCCATGGTGGTGCTCGACGCCATGGAGAAATGCGCCGGCGTGCGGGTGCTCGAAACCGAACTCAACGACAGTCCGGGTGTCTGTATGAAGCTGTACGGGCGGCTGGGCGACATCGAATCGGCCGCGCATGCCGCCGAGGAAGCGGCCCGCGCCATGCAGACCCCCGTCCTCGCGCACGTCATTCCCGGCCCAGCGGAGCTTTCGAGCGCCGCTTATCAGGCCCAGCCGGAATTCAGTCCGCTCATCGAACAGGCCACCGTCCAAAGGCCGGAGAACGATATGAAAGACGAATCCAGTTTTGCCGTGGGGCTTATCGAAACCCAGGGTTTCACCGCCGTCTTCGAGGCGATCGACACGGCTTTGAAAACCGCCGCCGTCGAGGTGCTGGCGCGGGAAAAACTGGGCGGCGGGTACATCGCCGTATTGATCAAGGGCGATGTGGCGGCGGTGCAAGCGGCGGTCGACGCGGGCAAGGCGAAGGTGGAAGGTCTCGGCCGCCTGATCGCGGCGCACGTCATCGCCCGCCCCAGCAAAGGCGTGCTGGCGCTCCTGCCGAAATAGTATTGCAACTCCCCGCGGCTTGTCTCATATGCAGGGAGCGCCGGCAATACGAGGGTGGCTATGAAGAAGGAATTTGACTTCAGCGAGGGCAAGCGCGGCCGGTCCTAACGCACCCGGGATTGGACCCCTCTTCAGGCGGCCAGGCGCGCCACTACTGGGCCGAATCGCGGCGGACCGGCGGGAAAAGCCGTAGCTGGCGGAGTTAGCGGTGGCCAAAGCGCACGCTCTCGTTCCCTCTGTCCAAGTTGAGGATTCGCCATCCGGCCTCCTGCCAGGAGGTTTGCATGAACCACCAACTGTCCGTATCGTAGGCGGCGCGGGGCAGTTCCCGGCCCACAATTGCCTCGATCTCGCCAAACGTAAATGTGATGGATTTCACGGTCTGCGTCTGCAGGTACGCCTTAAGGGGATCGTAGATGCTCATCACAACCCAATATGTCCCCAATTCCTGGGTGCTGTCGAGTGCACAAACGTCTTTTTGTTGCTTTTCCCTTTTTCTTCGCCCATAATGGGGATGAGATTCGCCTATGGCGCTGACCAAACGGCAACGAGAGTTGCTCGACTTGATTGCAGACTTCCGGGACGAGCAGGGATATTGCCCAAGCTACGAGGAAATCGCGCACGGCTTGCAGTTGGCATCGCTCGCCACCGTGCACAAGCACATCATCGCGCTCGAAAGTAAGGGCTACCTGAAGCGCGGCTTCAACCAGAGCCGATCGCTGGAACTGACGTCCAAGTTCATGCAGGAGCGGCAACGCACGCGGCCGGGAGTGCCGCTGCTGGGCCGCATCGCGGCGGGTTCGCCGGTGGAAGCCATGGAACAAAGGGAAGAGCTGCATTTCGCCGACTTCGCCGGCAACGGCAACACCTATGCCCTGGAGGTCCGCGGCGAGTCCATGATCGAGGACCATATCTGCGACGGGGATTTGATCCTGCTCGAGCGGATTCAGGAAGCGCGCGACGGCGACATCGTGGTGGCGCTGCTAGGCGGCAACGAAACCACGCTCAAGCGGTTCTATCGCGAGCCAGGCGGCATGATTCGCCTCCAGCCGGCCAATTCGGCGCTGAAGCCGATCATGGCGCCGGCGCGGGACGTACAGATTCAAGGCCGCCTCTTGGCCGTGCTGCGAAAGTATAAGTAAGCCGAATTCGCTCGGGCAGTCAGCGCGTTGCCTGACTCACCGATGACAGGCGGGTGTTAAGCCGATGCCTTGGCGCGGAGTTCCTGTTCGGCGCGCAACCAGTCTTCCTCGGGCGAGCCGCCCTGGTAACCGCGTCCAGCCCAGTAAGTGTAAGCCAGAGCCGCTATTTCGCTCTCTGCCGGCGCGTATGTAGCTTCCAAGGCGACCACTTCCACGGCGGTTTCGATTTCCGGCGTGATAGCGGCGGTGGACCTCTTCAGGCCATGTTTGACCCGAGGTGTGGTGGCGGACTTGCGGCGCACAGGGGCGGAAGCAGCGGGGATAGCGATATCGTTTTCTTTGTTACGCTTGATAGGCATTTTGTTTTTCCAGGAGTTAACACTACTAATTAACTATTTTACCTGACCCGCCGCCGAACTGCTATCGGAAGTTTCTATCAATTCGATTACAGGCGTATGCTCCAACACCCATAGCCGCCGTAAGTCTGCAAAGAACCGGCGGCAAAGACCGCCGGCGTTACAAGGAAACGCAC
>JBAVIH010000113.1:0-5272 GCA_049686695.1 Bryobacteraceae bacterium
GTTTTTCGGGCGCCGTCGTGCGACCGGCTGCGGCGCTTCCCCGGCTTCCCGGCATCAGCCACGACGGGGCGGCTTGCCACCCGATCAGCGCCAGCAGCGCCGCAGCCATCAGAATCGCCGCCAGGAACGGAAGAAAGCCGGGTCTCGAACGCTCGCCCGGCGCATTGCCGCCGGTGGCGTCGCTGCGGTGCGGGCGGCGGGCGGGCGGCAAGGTGACGGCGCCGCGCGGAGCGTCCACCATCGTGGGCTCATTCAAAGCGGCGCCCCGCGCCAACGTTTTCCAGGTGCGGGCCGCCGCGCAGGCCTTCTCGAGGGTGCGGACAAACTGCAGGCAGGTGGCGTAGCGGTCGCCGGGCTTCTTCGCCAGACCCTTGTACAGCGTCTCCTCGATGGGGCCGGCCAAGGTCGGGTTCAAACTGTGCGGCGGCACCGGCTCCTCCGCCACAATCTTATAGACCACCGTGGTCAGGTGCTCGCCCGTGTACGGCTTTTCGCCGGTCAGCATTTCGTAGGCGATCACTGCCAGCGAAAACTGATCGGAACGGCCGTCCACCGGCTGGCCCTGCACCTGTTCGGGCGACATATAGTGCGGCGTGCCGACAATCGAGCCGGTCATGGTGAGCTGCTCGGAAGCGGTAATTTTGGCGATCCCGAAATCGGCGATCTTGGCCGTGCCATCGGCGGCGATCATGATGTTAGCCGGCTTGATATCGCGGTGCACGATTCCCTTTTGATGGGCGTAATCGAGCGCGGCCGCGGTTTGCGACAGGAGGCGGAACATCCGTTCCGGGTCGATCGGCCGGGGCGAGGACAGAATCTGGTCGAGCGTCGGTCCATCCACGTATTCCATGGCGATGAACGCCACGTCGTCCTGCTGCTCCACGTCGTAGACGGTGACGATGCCGGGATGCGACAGCATGCCGGCCGAACGGGCTTCGCGGAACAGCCGCTCGCGCAGGCGCTCCTGCTCACCGGGATTGCGCACGTTGCCGAGCTGAATGGTCTTGATCGCCACCGGCCGGCCGATATTGGGATCGATGGCGTGATAGACCACGCCCATGGCGCCGCGGCCCAGTTCTCGAACGATCTTGTACCGTCCAATGCGATCCATCGTCAGCTAGCTGCAACTTCCCGCTAGTGATAGGATACGGCTTTGCCGGCCGTTCCGTCATCCGGCGGCAAACTTAATAGGGGGGAGTTCTCATTGCATCGTTGAGGCCGCGGAAGACAGCGTCATAGTGGCCGCTCTCGGCGGCGAAGCGGAGACGCTTTACGTTTTCGACGCAGATCTCGGTCGCCTCGGGCTGGGTCTTCAGGATTTCCATCACCTCCGCAATGAACTGGTCGAGCGGCATCGCGCGAGGGTCGGCGGCCCCGTTCAAAAGGTGCGTGGCGACATACGGTGGGATGAGTTCGAGAACCTCGATCGCAGTCTCCCGGAGTTGATAGCGCAGCGATTGCGTGTACGAGTGGAGCGCGGCCTTGGTGGCGCAATAGGTAGGAGTTGGCGCCATCGGAACGAAAGCCAGCCCGGAAGAGACGTTCATGATGGCGGACCGGGGCTGCTTCTCGAGTAAGGGCAGAAGCGCCGCGGTCAGACGGATGGGGCCCAGCAGATTGGTGGCGACGATGGTTTCCGCATCGGCGAGCGAGTCCGGCTGAGCCAGCAGCTTTTCGAATCGCATAATACCGGCATTGTTGATGAGTACGTTTAGCGCCGGGTAGCGCGCCGCTATCTCAGCGGCGAACGAGCGGATGCCGGCGGAATCTCCGACATCGATCGTGAGAGAGGTCATGCCCGGGTTCGCGGCGGTGGTCGCGTCGAGCGTCTGCCCGCGGCGGCCAGCCACGATGACCTGGTTTCCCAGGGCGTGGAAAGCCTCCGCCAGGCCGCGGCCAATGCCGGAGCCGCCGCCGGTGATCAAAATTGTGTTGCCGGTAGTTTTCATGGCGATGGTTCGTTTCTATTCGAATTATAAGATGGGATGGTCAACTCAAAATATGGATCGGCATGCGCGAGAATAAGTAAGAGTCGAAAGGAGCAACCTGCCGATGAGGACTTCGCCCATTCCAACCCTCCGCATTTCAGCCCTCGTTTCCATTCTGGCGGCGCTGGCGATTTGTCCGTCGTCAAATAGTTTCGCTCAATCGCAGACCCGGCGCGTGGTCTTCGATGGCGTGAAGTCGGAACACAAATGGACGCTGAAGGAGCTGAATCCCGAGTGGTCTTCGGATTGGTCTTCCTGGAACTATCTCGTGCTGGAGATGAAGACGTCCACGCCGCAGCGGTTCTCCCTCTGGCTGCACACCGCCTCCGGCCCGCGGCGCATCCTGCTCCAGCCGTTCGGCCAGAATGTCTGGCTGCGTGCGTCGGTCCCGCTGCGGTACTTCAAGGGGAAGGACCAGTCGGGCTTCGACCTGGCATCCACCAATAATCGCCGCACGGATTCCTTCTGGATGTCGATCTGGGGGCCGTTTGGCGATCTGAAGGACGTCGAATCGCTCGGCTTCACGATGGACTATCCCATCGACAAACCCACGCTGGAGATAAGGTCCATCCAACTCGCCAGGCAAGATCCCGGCTCCGATTTCCTGGAGGGCAAACCGGTGCTCGACGAATTCGGGCAATGGGCGCACGCGGACTGGCCGCGCAAAATCAAGAGCCGGGAGCAACTCGAAAAGGAGTTATCCGAGGAGGACAAGACCCTCCGACGAGGCGACTTCGACTATTGCGAGTACGGCGGCTACAAGAGCACGCAAGCGAAGGCAACCGGTTTCTTCCGCGCCGAACAGATCGACGGCAAATGGTGGTTCGTGGATCCGCATGGCCACCTGTTCCTGTCGACGGGCTCGAACGGCGTGGGCAGACGAGCTCCGCCCTCGGACCTCGATGGGCCGGCGACTCCCGCGATGATGCGGTTGCCCCAACGCCTGGCGGCTTGGGGTTTCAACACGGCCTCCGAAGGGACGGGCAGGCCTTACACCACCTATGTCAGCGCGCCGCGAGGGCCGAACACGTTCCTGGGCCTGGCGGATGTGTATTCCGACGAATTCGCCCGCGGCGTGGACGAAGCCGCCGCGAAGCAGTGCGCACCGCGCAAGCTCGATCCGCTGCTGCTCGGCTATTTCATCGGCAACGAACCGCCGTGGGGCGAGCGGGAGAGCGAGGTTGTCGACATGATTCTGGCCGGCCCGGCGACGGCCACGCAAAGCAAGCTCCAAGAATACCTGGCCAAGGGCGACACACCCGAACGCCGGAAAGAGTTCGTGGTTGGGGCGTTCGAGAAGCAACTCGAACTGGTGGGCGCGGCCATCCGCAAGTACGATCCCAACCATCTGAACCTCGGCATTCGTTTCGGCGGATCGCCGGCGGACGAGATTCTGCGATGCGGGCGGGTCTTCGACGTGTGCAGCATCAATGTTTACGAATACGAACCGACGAAACAGGTCGAGCGCACGTTCCGCATCACGGGGCGCCCGGTCCTGATCGGCGAGTTTCACTTCGGCGTGCCGGAGAACGGATTGGGCGCCGGCCTGGTGCAGACGCGCGACCAGGTCGAGCGCGCGAAAGGATACCGTTACTATGTCGAGCAGGCGGCGGCGCTGCCCGGCTTTATCGGGGCGCACTGGTTCACCTGGCGCGACGAACCGGTGCTGGGGCGGATGGATGGCGAGAACTACAACATCGGCTTTGTGGATGTGACCGACCGGCCGTATCCGGAACTGGTGGAAGCGGCAAAGGCCACCCATCGGCGGCTGCGCGAGGTGCATGCGGGGAAGGCGGCGCCGTTCCACGAGCGGCCGAAAGCCTCCAGCGCCGGAACGCCGTCATCGCCGTGGGATGAGTAGGCTGGCGGCCGGCAGTCTGCGCGACAGAGCAGTTCGCAGGCGGAAACGCCTGCGCCACCGTTCGCAAGGAACCGGCGGCAAGACCGCCGGCGTTACCGCAGTTTTCTGATTACTGAGAGTAGGGCGCCACTGCCTTGGCCTTCTCGGAAAAGAAGGGCGCCAGCGGATTGGCCGCCAGCCCTTTCAGCCCCGCGATCACGCACTCGGCGTTCAGTTCGGCGCCTGCCCGGCTGGTGTGGGTGTGCGGGTCGGCGAATAGCGGTTCCACTTTCTCCGGCCCAACCTCGTCGTACCGCCGCGCGACGATCTCGTTCAAATCGACGAGCGGGACTTTCGCCGCCTCCGCCACCTCGGCTGCCCAACCGGCGTAATCCGCTTTGTTGCGGACGATCCGGCCGTCCTCCCAGGTTTTGCGCGGTATCAGCGTGCAGAGGATGGGCGCGGCGCCCTTGGCGCGTGCATCGGCGATGAACTTCTTCAAATACCAGCCATACGTGTGAACCACCTCGTGCTTTTCAGTTATGGGGTTATCGATCTCCCTGGTTTCGTCGCCAATGCCTTTGAGGGTTCCGCGTGCGCGCGCGGTGTCATCGAGCGGGCCGCCATCGTTGTGGCCGAACTGCATCACGACAAAATCGCCGGGCTTCAGCATCTCGAGGACGCCGTCCCATTGACCCTGGGTGAGATAGGTGCGGCTGCTGCGGCCGCCCATGGCGCGGTTCACCAGGTTGATTTTGGCGGCGTCGAAGAAGTCCGCCAGCGGCTCACCCCAACCCCACTGGCCGTTGGCGCCATCTCCCCTGCCGTTGCGCACGGTGGAATCGCCGATCAGGAACAGGGTCGGCAGCTTGGGATTGGCGGGGACGGGCAGGCGCACCGGATTGCCCACGGCGGGCGCCGTTTGCGCGAACGCCGGCGCGGCAACCACCGCCGCGAGCGCGAAGAAGATCGCGTGCTTGGGTGCGGCCCCTCTATTGGCCATAAGGGCGTTGCGCAGCCGCGGCGGGCTCGGCTGGAATATCGAACCCGGCGACGGGATCGGGATGCGCGGGGTCGAAGGGCGGCATGTCGAACAGGTATTTCGCGATCGGCAGCTTGTTCTGCCGGATGCCTTCCACGATGCACTTGGCCAGTTCGTAGCTGCCGTAGTTGTCGTGGTGGGTATGGTCTTTGCCGGCGAAGGCCAGGTGCGCGTCCTCCGGGCCGAGGGCTTCGTAGAAGGCCTTGCTCATCACGTTGAGATCGATCAGCGCCACGTTTTCCTCTTTGGCGGCCTGGCGCACAGCCTCGGGGTAATCGCCGAGGCTGTTGGCGATCTTGCCCGCGTCGTCGAAGGTCAGGCGGTTCATCGAGGTGATCAGCACCGGCGTGGCGCCGTGTTGGCGCGCGTCGGCGACGAACCGTTTCAGGTCGGTCTTATAGC
>JBAVIH010000114.1:0-1809 GCA_049686695.1 Bryobacteraceae bacterium
GGAACTGGTTCGGGCGGAACTGATATGGCACTGACGATTCAGCAGTTGCAGGCGAATCTGGACGCCATCAACCAGGCGCTCGGGAATCCCACCTTGAAAGTGCGCTTCCCGGATGGGCGCGAGGTGACGTACCGCTCGGTGGACGATCTGCGCAAGGCGAAGGCTGAGATCGAAGACGACATCCGGCAGGCCAGCGGGCAGACCGGAAGGCGTGTACGGTTCGCACAGCACCAACGCGGCGATGGTCCGACGGGCCCGAGCATGTCGGACCGCTGGTAACGGGCCGGTACGCAGGGAATCCCGATCTCAGGGCACGACAATCGCGAGCCCCTCGATTTCTCGAAAGTCACTGTCACGGGTTACCAGCGTCGCTCCGATGGCGAGAGCGGTCGCGGCCATCCAGAGATCGTTCTCGTCAAGGGGGAGGCCTCGGCGCTGCCGAGCCGCTTTCACGCTGGCATAATGATCGCCAGCACCAGGAGGGATTGGCTCGCAAGCCAGTGCTGCGAAGAGTTTCCGGGCTTTCACCTCGAGCTCGGAGCGGCGTTTTCCCAAGACCAGCCTTTCCAGGCCGAACAGAATCTCGCCACGGGCAACAGGACAAACCACAACGCGATCGCCGGTTCCAACGGATGACAGCCATGACACCATTTTGCCGTCCTCCCGCATGATGGCGCTGATCGCGTTTGTGTCGAGGAGATATGTCACGATACCGATCAGTTCGAAAAGAGATCGGGTGTTTGGACGGGCAACTGTCCGGCCGCAATAGCTGCGTCGAGCTCGTCAACGTCCGAAACACTCAGGTGAGGCGGCTCCTGCATCACTCGCAGGATCGTGGCGGCGGAGCCCACGCGATATTCGGGGTCGCTCTCCACAAGCAGAGTTAAGCGTTCGACTGCCAGTTGCTGGACGCTCTTGTGCTGTGCGGCCGCTATGCCCTCAAGGCCACGCGCGAGGTCGTCAGGCATTTCGATAATCAGGTTCGCCATTTCGCTCAGCTCCCTTTCTTATTGTGCCTCATATAGGCGCCATGCGTGTAATGAACCTACTCGACCGAGCCATCAGCATCGTGGCGCCGCGCGTTGCGCTGCAACGTGTGCGCAGCCGGGTGGCCCTGGAACTGACCACGGGCTATCTGGAGCGGCACACGCAGCGATTCCGCTACGACGGTGCTACCGCTGGCCGCCGTGCGCATGGCTGGTACGCCGCCTCGACCGACGCCAACGTCGAGCTGATGGGATCGCTGATCTGGCTCCGCAACCGGAGTCGCGATCTCGTCCGCAACAATCCCTATGCGGCGCGCGCGATCGAGGAGTTATCCGGCAACGTCGTCGGGACCGGCATCGTGCCGAAGGCCAAGACCGGGAACGTGGCTATCGACAAGGTCATCGACGCCGAGTGGCCGTTCTTCGCCGACGGCTGCGACACGCCGCAGCGTTTGGACTTCTACGGCATGCAGACGCTGGCCGTCCGCACCATGGCCGAGAGCGGCGAGGCGATTGTGCGATTTCGGCCGCGTCTTGCGGACGCCGGTCTGCGCGTGCCGCTTCAGCTTCAGATGCTGGAAGCGGACTTCCTCGACCAAGCCCGTACCATGGGTCTGATCAACGGCCACGTCATGGAGGGCGTGCAGTTCGACGAGCTCGGACGCCGCGTCGCCTACTGGCTGTTCAGCTATCACCCGGGTGGCGTGCTGATCCTCAACCCGCGCGGCGGCATTGTGAGCCAGCCGGTTCCGGCCGACCAGATCATGCACGTGTATCGCGTGCTCCGGCCCGGCCAGGTTCGCGGCGTGCCGTGGCTCGCGCC
>JBAVIH010000115.1:0-14079 GCA_049686695.1 Bryobacteraceae bacterium
TTGAAATCAACGCTTGCTGGCCAGCAAGAACAGACTAGCAGCGGAGCCTGGCGCCACAGTCCTGACTTAAGTATGCGGGGTCTGTCAAGGGTTTCGAGGGCTAAGTGATTGAGTTAGTGGGGAAGAAAGGTTGTCACTGGGGGCGGGAAGACGATCTGTTTTGGTCGTCTGTCAGGGTGTTACGCTTTGGCGCGGGTTGACAGACGACCGAAACCGGTCGTCTGTCCCACTTTGCGGCGCGGAGGTTAGCAACCTGCCCCACTGGGGCTTGGGGCCAAGGTACTGGCTGGCGGTTGCGCCGGGTTACAATCGCAGTTTCTCCATGACACCGACTTCCGAGGCTCGCCTGCGCGTACGCTACGCAGAAACCGACAAGATGGGCGTGGTTTACTACGCCAATTACCTGGTTTGGATGGAGGTAGGGCGCGTCGAGTTGTGTAAGGCTTGCGGTTTCAGCTACCGCGACATGGAAAACTCGGATGGCGTGGCGCTGGCGGTGGCCGAGGCGCAATGCAGGTACCGCGCTCCGGCGCGCTTCGACGACGAAGTGATCGTCAAGACCTGGATCGCGGAGGCCAACTCGCGCGTGGTGACGTTCGCATACGAAATGCGACTCGCCGGTTCGGAAACCGTGCTCGCTACCGGCTCCACGCGGCACGTTTTCGTCAACCACAACATGGAGCGCACGCGCATGCCGGCCAAGTACCGTCCGCTGTTCGGCCTTGGCAGCGAGCAGGACCGAGGGGCGGCGGGCAAGAATGGTTTGTCAAAATGAGGTTACCGCTGGCCGGATCGCCGGCCATGCGGGAAGGAGACACATGAAGATCGTGAAGTATTTGACGATGCTGCTGGTCGCGTTTTCGCTCGTGGTGGCGCCGGCCCAGCAAACTACGACCGCGAAGAAGGCTACCACGGCCACCACCGCAAAGGCCACGACGGTAAAGGCGGCGGACCTGGTTGACATCAACTCGGCCACGGCGGAACAGCTCAAGGCGCTGCCGGGAATCGGTCCGGCCTACGCGGATAAGATCATCAAGGGCCGGCCCTATCGCGGGAAGAACGAACTCGCCGACAAGAAGATCATTCCGCAGGCCACCTACAACAAGATCAAGGATCTGGTCATCGCGAAACAGAAGTAGCGGGTGGCTGGCGGGCGAGGTCCTGGTTGAAGATCACGGCCGCGCGGCGGGAAGAAAAGCCGAGACTCTCGGCTCAGTTGGCTGGACAGCCGGCGCCACGGCTGGTGCCGGCGCGAGCTTGTTCCACAGCGAATATTGACGCCGCGCGGCCCGCCTGCTTAACTGGGAACAGTTCCCATGGCAGGCGTCGAACAACAGTCGCGGTCGCTGGCCGACGTGCATTCGAGCGTCGACATCTCCCAGCTCTCGTTCTGGCGCCGGATGTTTGCCTTCGCCGGGCCGGCTTACCTGGTCAGCGTGGGCTACATGGACCCGGGCAACTGGGCCACCGATCTGGAAGGCGGCGCGCGCTTCGGCTACCGCCTGCTGTGGGTGCTGGTCATGTCAAACGCCATGGCCATCCTGCTGCAGACGCTGAGCGCGCGGCTGGGCATCGTCCACGGGCGCGACCTGGCGCAGGCCTGCCGGGAAACCTATCCGCGCTCGCTGAGCTTCGCGCTGTGGATGCTGTCGGAAATCGCCATCGCGGCCTGCGACCTGGCCGAAGTGCTGGGCGCCGCGATCGCCCTCAACCTGCTGTTCCACATCCCGCTGCTGATCGGCGTGATTCTCACCGCCGCCGATACGCTGCTGCTGCTCTGGTTTCAAAGCTTCGGCATTCGCGCCATCGAGGCCTTCATCCTGTCGCTGATCACGGTGATGGCGGTGTGCTTCTGCATCGAAGTTTTCTGGGCCCATCCGGCGGCGGGCGAGCTGTTCAACGGCCTGTTGCCGCGCATCGATCGCAGCAGCCTCTACCTGGCGGTGACCATCCTCGGCGCCACCGTGATGCCGCACAACATGTACCTGCATTCGGCGCTGGTGCAGACGCGCAACATCGGCCGCTCGGAACCGGCCAAGCGCATGGCCTGCCGCTACAACCTGATCGATTCGGTGGTGGCGCTGAACGGCGCCATGCTGGTCAACTGCGCCATCCTGGTGCTGGCGGCGGCGGTGTTCTTCAAGCGCGGCATCATCGTAACCGAGATTCAGCAGGCGCACGAGCTGCTGGTTCCGCTGCTGGGAGCCAGCATGGCGGGGGTGCTGTTCGCGGTGGCGCTGCTGTGCTCCGGCCAATCTTCCACGCTCACCGGAACCATGGCGGGCCAGGTGGTGATGGAAGGCTTCCTCAACATCCGCATGCGGCCGTGGCTGCGCCGGCTGATCACGCGCATGATGGCCGTGGTGCCGGCCGCTCTTACGATTTATTACGCCGGAGACAAAGCCACCCTCGGGCTGCTACTGTTGAGCCAGGCGATTTTGAGCATGCAGTTGCCATTCGCCATCGTTCCCTTGATTCACTTCACCAGCGACCGCGACCGCATGGGCTCGTTCGCCAACGCAGCGTGGGTGCGCTGGCTCGCCTGGATCACGGCCGCGGTGGTAATCGGTCTCAACACGTGGCTGGCCTACGATTCGATTGAGGGCTGGCTGGAGGGCGCCGGGGCCTGGCGGGGTCTGGTCGGGGTGGCCGCCATCTCGGTCTCGGCCGTGCTGGCGTTTCTGCTGCTTTGGGTGACGTTCGAGCCGCTCATCAGCGGCCGCCGCAAGCGCGGGCGCGCCGCGCTCGAATTTCCCGCCACCGAAGGCGCCGCGGCCGCCGCCATCGCTCCGGTGTACCACCGCATCCTGGTTCCGCTGGATCACACCGCCCTCGACCTGCTCGCCGTCAGCCACGCCGCCGCGATGGCCAAACTATACGGCGCCAAGCTCTACCTGCTGCACGTGGAAGAAGGAGTCACCAGCCAGATCTACGGCGGCGACGCATCCACGGCGGAGGTGGAGGCCGGCCAGGCGTATCTCGACCGCATCGCACAATCCCTTCAAAACCAGGGAATTGCGGTTGAGACGACGATTCTCCATTCGACTTCGCCGGGCAAGGAAATCGTGCGTTTCGCGCGGGAAATGCGGCCCGACCTGTTAATCATGGGCGCGCATGGCCACGGCGGCCTGAAGGACCTGATCTTCGGCACCACCATCAGCCCGGTCCGCCACAACCTGGACATCCCGATGCTGATCGTGAGGCCGGGCAAGGGGTGAACGACAACCAAAGATGAGACTGGCTCTCTTCGGGCAGACTCGTATCGTTGGCGGCTTTTCGGCCGCCCCGTTCCGGGGCTCTTTGGATTAGCGGTTTTCCCCAGGCTGACGCCTGGGGCTACTTTCTTTCGCCCTGACGGGCTCCCCCCCCGCTGCCCCAGAACTGGGGCACGATGCCTCAAATGCGTGTCGGGGCAACACAGGCTCCGCCGCCTGAAACCAGCTAAACCCAATTGTTTCAGTCTGATTGAATTGGTATGACGGATGCACATATAGGGGCGTGGTTCGCAGATTGTCCATTGTCGCGGCGTTGTTGGGTGTAGCACAGCTTCAGGCGGCCACGCTGCAGCAGCTTTCGATGAGCGATTTGATGGCGAAATCCACCAGCATCGTGCGCGGGACGGTCCAGGGGTCGTACACGGCATTTTCCGGGCCGGTGATCTTCACCCATTACCGGGTACAAGTGGTGGAGACGTGGAAGGGCTCGACGGGCGCGACGGTGGATGTGGCAGTGCCCGGCGGGGTCGCCGGCGGCGTGCGGCAGAGCTATTCGGGCGCGCCGCAGTTCCAGCCGGGCGATCAGTACGTGCTGTTCCTGTGGACCGGCAAATCCGGCATGACGCAGATCATGGGGTTTTCGCAGGGTGTGTTCGCGGTGGCGCAGGACGGCTCGTCCGATCCCGGACTGACGCGGAATGCGAGTCATGAGATGATGCTCGACGCGACGACCCACAGCCAGGTGAACGATCGGCCTTTGACCATGCGGCTGAGCGAATTGCGGTCGCAGGTGGCGAGCGCTTTGGGAGCGGAGCGGTAATGCGGCGGCGGGCGACAGTGCGGGCGGTGGTGGCGGCGGCAGCGGTGCTGGCGACGATCACCCCGCTCGAAGCCTACTATCACTACACTTTCTACTTCGGCCGTAGCGCGCCCTTCACTCCCGTGCATGCGCGGTTCAACCTGGCGGCGCTCACCAACAACACGCTCAATGTATTGGTCAGCGATGCCGGCCCTGTCACCTACGCGGCCAACGACACGTTCGGCTCGGTGTTGGGCGAAGTGAAGCAAGCCGTGGCGGCGTGGAATACGGTGCCCAACTCGGCATTGCGGCTGAATTTCGCGGGGCTGGAGGGCGCCAGCGCGACACAGCAAGCCACGCCCGCCATCGACGTGGTCTTCGCCGAGATGCCGCCCGGGCTTTTGGGATACGGTTCGCCGAACATACCGGTGGTCCCACGATTTCAGACGGGGTCCGACGGGCAGCCGCTGGTGGCCATCACCCGCTCCGTGATGGCGTTGACCAACGATACCACCAGCGGCGCCGGCCCCAGCGAGCTGCCGGACTTCTTCACGACCGCGGTGCACGAACTGGGGCACGCGCTCGGCTTGCAGCACACCTGGACGGGCGCGGCCATGTCGCAAGGGGTTATCCGGAACACGACGCGGGTGCGGCCGATCGATGCCGATGACGTAGCCGCCTTCTGCCTGCTGTACGGCGCCGCCAACTGGAGCGCGAATTACGGGTCGATTTCCGGCCGGGTCACCTTCGCCGGGGGCAATACGGGCGTCAACATGGCTTCGGTGGTGGCCCTGCCTACAGCCGGGCCGGCGGTAAGCGCGCTCACCGATCCCGGCGGCAATTACACCATCAGCGGCCTGCCGGTGGGGCCGGCGGGGACCACCTACATGGTTTTCGTCCATCCGCTGCCGCCCGACGCGGTGCCGACCAACTCCCGGGAAGGTCTCATGTTGCCGTACGACGGGAACGGGATGGCTTTCGCGCCCAGCGGGAGTTTTCAAACTGTTTTCTATCCCGGCACCACGGATGCGACAGCCGCCACCGGTTTCAGCTTCAGCGCCGCCGCGGGCGGCGTGCAACCCTCCAGCTACCCCCAGGTGAATTTCAGCGTACGAGCGGAAAGCGCGGCGCCGATGTACGACGTGATCACGCGCGGATACCTGGACCCATCGACGCGGGACTACACGGTGAGCGCCGGGTCTGACAGCCCCTGGATGTCGCCGGCGTTTCTCAATGTGAACCAGGCGGAATCGTTGGTGGAAACCATTTACTCGCCACTGGCGATTCCGCAAAAGGTCTCGATTCCGGGAGGATTCGCTCCCGCGCCAATCTGCGTCTCTTCGGCGCCGTGTTTCGAAATGTGGACCCCGGCCTCGGCGCTGTTCGTTTATTTCGACGCCCCGGCCAACGCGGGCACGGGCTTGCGGCCCTTGCTGTTCAACCTCTACGACGACATGTACGTGCTGCCCGCCGGCGTGAACCTGGTCGACAAGCAGCCGCCCAACGTCGATTCGGTGACCGGGAATCCGGACGGCACCGTGACCGTCACCGGGACCGGCTTCGGACCCGACAGCACGGTGTATTTCGATAGCCTGCCGGCCACGGCCGCGCCGAACACGTGCCAGGGAGGAATGTCCGATTGCCCGATTACGGTCACGCCGCCTTCGGGCGCCAGCGGGCAGACGGCCGACATCACGGTTTTCAACGCCGACGGGCAGAACTCGCTGTTCCTGCAATCGGCGAACATTCCGGTGTATAACTACCCGGCGGTTGGCACGCCGCAGTTGCAGAGCGTCAACCCGATGTCGCTCCCGGCCCGCGGCGAAGCCATGGTGGCCATCAACGCGTCGAATACCAATTTTGCAAACGGACAAGTGACGGTGGGTTTCGGCACATCCGATGTCACGGTAACCGGCGTGTGGGTGCTCGACGCGACCCACCTGTGGGTCAACGTGATGGTGGCGCCGGGCGCGGCTGCGGGCTTGTCCGAGGTTAGCGTGATCTCCGGTTTTCAGGTGATGACGCAGGCCGGGTTCCGGATTACGCCCGCTAATCCGGCCGCACCGGAGATTCTGGCGGTAGTGAACGGCGTCTATGGCCAAGCCACCATTTATCCCAATGCGGTGGCTACCATCTGGGGCGCCAACTTGGGTAACCCGCAGATCACGATCAACGGCCAACCGGCGCAGGTCTACTATTCGTCGTTCGATCAGGTGAATGTCGCGATACCGGCCGGCACGCCGATCGGGCCGGTGGCTCTCAACCTGACCACCGGCGCCGGCTCGGCCGGCCTGGTGGTTCCGATCGCTTACCAGCCGCCGGCGATCCTCGGCATCACCGAGCTTCCGGGGGCCGTGGTCAACGCCACAAGCGCGGCCTTTCCCGGCGATCAGTTGACGATTGCCATCAGTGGTCTGGATCCCACGGTGACAGTCGCATCGGGCCGCCTGCAAGTGATGGTGGCTGGCGTGCCGATGCCGGTTCAGCAAATCACCGCCGGCCAGATCCAGTTCACGCTGAGTCAATCGTTCAATGGAGCGCAGGTTCCGGTGACGATTGTGGTGGACGGGTCTTCGGGCGCGCCGTTCACGATCCTGGCCAATTAGCAATTAAAGATCGAACCTCGCGCCAAGGTTTAGTTCGCTGCACGGTTTCATCACTTTCGCGGCCATCCAGCACCTCTGCTTTTCTCCGGCTTCTTCGGCCGCTGGCAAATCCGCGGGCGGCGGGTTTCCGTCGAGTTGACGGGGGCAGCCCAGGTTCCGGTTTCCGCGTGACACTGGATCGAGCCGGATAAGGCTAATGCCAGTTCCCGTCACGGCAACGGTCATCGGCGGCGCTGCTGACACGAGTTCATCACCTTGGATGGCGCCCGCACCACACAGCTACCGGCTGACATGTGATATGTTGCAGTCGTGCGCTTCGTATTTCTACTTGCGGCCTCCGCAACCGCGTGCTTCTGTGCCGCGCCCATGGGATGGAACTCCTGGAACAGTTTCGCCAACATCGTCAATTCTCAAATCGTTCAGCAGCAGGCCCAAGCTCTGGCCGCGAATGGCATGAAGGAAGCCGGTTACGAGTATGTCGTCATCGACGAAGGCTGGTGGCTGGGCGAGCGTGACGCCGCAGGCAACATGATCGTGAACCCTAAGCAGTGGCCCGCCATCAGGCCCGGCCAGAAAGACGGCGACATGGCCAACATCGCCGATTACATTCACAGTTTGGGGTTGAAGGCCGGGATCTACACGGACGCGGGTCGCGACGGTTGCAGCATGTACCCCGACTCTGGCCCGAAGTACATCAATACCGGCAGCGAGGGGCATTACGAACAGGACTTTGTGCAGTTCTCGAAGTGGGGCTTCGACTATGTCAAGGTGGACTGGTGCGGCGGGGCGGAGGAGAAGCGGTCGGGCGCGGTCCAGTATGCACAAGTTGCCCGCGCCATCCAACGTGCGGAAAAGACAACGGGGCGTAGATTGTTCCTCTCCATCTGTGAGTGGGGCAGCCAGAATCCCTGGTTCTGGGCTCCGGGAGTCGCTGGTATGGAAAGCGCCATCTGGCGCACGGGGGGCGACATCATCCCGCCCGTTGTTGAGAGCCTGGAGGATCCCAAACACGCAAAACGCGTCATCACTCTCCAGAATGTGCTCGACTCGTTCGAGGCCGGGATACATCCGGAAGCACAACACACCGGCTACTATAACGACCTGGACATGATGGTAATGGGTATGCGCGGCATGAGCGATGCCATGGACCGCATCCACATGGGGCTATGGGTGCTGGCGAGCGCACCGCTGATGGTGGGTTCCGACCTGACGCGGCTTTCGCCGGCAACCTTGTCTCTGCTGAAGAACAGGGAAGCGCTCGCAATTCACAATGACCCGTACGGTTTACAACCCATCAAAGTCGCCGAACCCACTTCCGGGCTCCAGGTTTGGGCAAAGCCTATGGCGGTTAACGGAAGACGCGCGGTCGCCATACTGAACCGTACAGAGAGTTCCGCGCAAGTGAAGATCGATTGGGGCAAGCTTGGACTAGTTGGCTCTCCGCGATCGTTGCGCGACGTGTGGAATGGACGGGATTTCACCGCGGCGGACCCGGCTTTCTCCGTACCCGCGCACGATCTCTTGCTACTGTCCGTGGACGGCGAAGATAAGAAACCGGCCGAGTATCTGGCAAACCAATCAGACATCGCCGGCATGCAAGCGACGAGCGGTCCAACGTTCGCCCGGATCGAGTACGCAAACGCTTCCGGTCAGGTTGCAGTGGTCCGTGTGAAAAGCACATCGGGCCTTTCCACCGCCCTGGCCCTCCGTCCGACCGCTGGATCAGACACCGGGACCGCTGGCTTCCTTTTGCCCGGTGGAACCGCTGACCTGTCGTTCGAGGCACAGATAGTAGCGGTGCGCAAGCTCGCCGTTTACTCCTGGTGATCGCATATCACGAGATCGGACAGACAAATTGGATGGCTTCCAGGGGGTCTTTATGAAATGGGGGAGGCGGCACGAAGACATATGCGCAAAGAAGACCGGCGGGTTCGTGAGAGCGCGATCACCCGGCGCGCCATGCTGCAATCCTCGGCTGCCGCCGCAGCGGTCCGAGCCCTACGCGGCGAGCCGGCGGCAATCGAGCGTCGCTTGGAGATCACCGTCACACCTTCGGCTCATCTTCCTTCCGGAGTCGCCGTTCATCGGCCCGCTGCGGCGGCCGACCGGCCGGCCGACGGCGCTGCCGCAACTGACCGTCAGTTATACGCACGGCGGATTTCCCGGAATCGAGCACGTCACGCTCCGCCCCATTTGGGAGATGGCGCCGCGAGCGACGGATCGGCTTCGATGAATGGCTGATCTTGGTGCACAGGCGGCGGAGACATAATGTCATTCTGGCAGCGTCGCTTTCGTGAGCCTCCGCCGGGGCCGCTCTTCGAAGGCTATGCAGGAGTGACCGGGCGGCCCGCCACTTGCCTGCTCGCTGAAAGCGGTGCCCGCGATCCGGGTCGGGTCCCCCACGCCACTCGACAGGGCTTCGACGTTCGCACGGTGCAACATTGGATGGGACACAAGTCGCTCGAAACGACAATACGCTATCTGGTGCCGGCGACCGATGTTCACGGCAGGTGGGATCCGGTGAAGATTACTACGGTGGCGAAGACGAGCCGGGCGCCGCGAAAAGCTTCGGCACGCGACACAGGTCCCCCCGAAAACGACAGCTTTTACGGTCGCCTGTTGGGGCGGTATCAGATCCGAACACCTGATCTTCTGGTGTATGGACAGAACATCGGGCACAGACCTCCGACGGATGCGTCAAACTCGTGCGCCGATACCCGCTGCCCCGACTTTACTCGCGCGCTTTCGCGCTTCCCTGCTTCATTGATCGCCGAACCTGATCGGCGATGAATCTCGCAAACGGCTCGGTCCAGTGCATGTACGACCGGCCGTTCACAATCGCGGTCACGGACATTTTTCTGCCTACTGGCGGCGCAATCGGGTTAAGCTGCGCGTGAAACGGGATTCCCACCAATGGACGCGATCTTGTCTGCAACTGCCAGACCGCCACTGTCGCGGGTGGGGATGCAGAGCCGCAGCGCATCCTGCTGCAGATGACGGGCGAGGCCCTGAATGTCAGTGGGCGCCGGAGTCTGGCGGGTGCGGCTCCCACGACGTGAACTCCGGATCAATCGCCTTTTGCAGCACGGACCGGGCAGTCTCCCACGGGCAGCCTTCATCTCCTTGTGCCGCCTCGCAGCCGGGCAAAGACACATCCTGGCTCGCCGGCGGAGCGGCGACGGATAGGGGGCTTGCGTTGCGCATTTGGTCGAGCGTCTGTGCGAGGTAGCGCAACTTCACCGAGAATTGTCCGGTGCCCGAGTCGCGCCACAAGGAGAAAATCAGCGCCCCGCCAGGCGGCGTGTCGTCAGGCTGGTATCCCGGCAGATTCCAGGAAAGGCCGAGCATTCCCGAAAGATTGGACAGGTTGGTGTCGTGCCCGGAGAGGACCAGGAGAACGTCACCCGGCTGACCCAAAGCGCCCGCGGTGGACTTGCCGGATGCAGCCTGCTCCATCGAGCGCAAGACGTGCGCCAGAAGGTTCGACCCGTGGGCGCGTGCCAGGTAGGGCGTGCGCCGCATCAGATCGGTGTACACCGCATGCAGTTCCAAGACGCGGTTCAGATTTTCGCGCGTCAGCCGACCCCAGCCGAGCGCCGCGCCCGCGATGCCGTTGGCGTATTCGAGCAGCAGATTTTCGCTGAAGGTTGACCCGGTGGCGAAGGGGCCAGTCAGCTCGACTGACTTGCCTTTAAGGTAGACGTTGATGTCGTCCGGCACATCTGCACGCCCGCGGAGGATGAACTGCAGAGCGTCCAGGGCCTCGCGGTGGCCGGCGATCAGCTTGCGCGGATCGGGGCCGAGGCGATCACGTACGGCGGCGAGCGAACGTTCCGGATCGGGAGTGCCGGTGCCGGAAAAAAGGGCGTCGCTCTGGCCCTCCTGTTGCGCGTGGATGCCGATTCCGCAACCGGGCTCGATCGATTCGGCGAGGGCGCGGCCGGTTTCGAGAGTTCGTTGATCCTTGTCGGCCCGAATGTAAATGTGCGGGGCGTCCTGGCACCCATCCCGGCGGATCAGGTGTTCGCCAACGAGCCAGTCGCGGTAGTAGGCGCCCATAAGCCGGATGAGTTCCCGCCCGTGCGGCGTGAGATTGCCGGGAGGGACGCCCCATTCGGGCCATGGCTCGGCCGAGCATTGGTTCAGGCGAGCGCTGTCCCAAGTGGGGGCGCGGACGCCATGGCGGGTGACGATCACCACATACACAAGCCGTGGCGCGGCGGCCAGCGGCCAGGCTGCTATCAGCGCAACAAGTACGATTGCGAGGAGCCGGCTATCTTTCACGATTGAAAGTGTACCGGAAGCCGCCGGCATAATCGCTCTTATAGAACTCACGCTGATTGACGAAGATCGGGCTGCCCTGGTAATAACCGAACACCTCGTTGGTGAGGTTCAGGCCATAAACCACTGCGGAAAGTCCCTTGCCGATCCGGAAGCTTGCCTGCGCGTCGAGTTGCAGGTGAGGCAGCGTGTAGATATCCCCGCTGGGACCCTTCGGGCCCAGTTCGCTCACATCCGCGGAGGTCTGGTATTCGTACTGGAAGATGCACGGTCCGTTGTAAGATAAACCGACGCGCATGGAAATGCGGCCTTTGTCGTAAGTGGGACTGATGTTCCAGGTATTGGGAGACTGTTGCTGTAACGCCGGGCTATCGAGACGGCCAGGGATGTGGAAGACCTTGGAGCCAGTCCAACTGTAGTTGGCCATGACGCCGAGGCCATTCAGCAGGCCCGGCAGCCGGGAAAGACGCTGCTGGTAAGACACCTCGAAGCCGTATAGGTCGGCGTTGCTCACGTTGAGCCACTGCGAAACCAGGTCGCCCGAGTAGGGGCCGCTGTCAGACGTGTAGGAGGTACTGATCAGCGTGCCGGAGAGCTGCTTGGCGAAGAAGCCTGCCTGGAGAATTCCTGCGGGATTGAGATAACGCTCGTAGAGCAGATCGTAGTTATTGGCGTGTTCGGGCTTGAGCGCGGGATTACCCAGCCCGACCGTGGCAGGATTGGTGGAATCGTCTTCCGTGATGTAGGGGACCAACTGGTAGGCGTCGGGACGCGCCACGCCGCGGGCGTAGACCAGACGCAAGCCGGACTCGTTGTCTAAGGCGTACCGGAGCGAGACGCTGGGCAACGCATCGACGTAGGAGGGACTGTTGCGGGTGGGGACGGGAACTCCGCAGCCCGTGGCGAGAGCGCAATTCGGGCTGCCCGCGGGATACAGCGTCACGTTGTAGCCGAGCGTATCCATCTGCGTGCCTTCGAAGCGGACGCCCGCCATCACATGCAGCTTGCCGAAATCCATCGTGTCCATGAGGTAGCCGGCCGAGATGCGCTCGATAATATCGAAGACGTTTGGGTAACCGTCGGCTGCGGTCTTGTAACCATCCAGGTGGCTGGCCAGATTGGAAAGCGTATAGCTCTCGATCTGAGTGAAAGCGGAAACCGGTCCGAAGTGCCCTCCGAAATAGTCGCCGCTGAGGTAGTTATTGCTGCTGAAGGTGCTCAAAAACTGGGTCATCGGATAGCTGGCGGCCTTCCAGCCATCGTAGACGTCTTCCGTGGAGTTCTGGTATTTGTGCCCGTTACGAATCTTGCCGCCAAACTCAAAGACGCCATAGTGAGAACCGATGTGGTAGAGGGTGGCATAGGAACCGGAGGCGGTGAGGTTCATCTGCGCGGTTTTTCCGGTGGAAATGGTGATATCCTTGAAACCCCAATTGGAAGCCACCTGAAGCGGAGAATTGGGCCCATCGCAATTGCTGCCAAAGTGAGGAACATTGGGGTTAGTTTGCGCGGTGGGGTCGTAACCGCAGCTTAGTGAGGAGCCGAGCCAGGAGAAGTCTGCCTTGGGGTTGCCGGCGGAATCGAGCTCATAGGAGTTGGACGCCGAGACTGCCCAAGTGACTGTCGAAGGGCCGAATTGCGTATGGCCGCCAAACGTATAACTGCTGACAGAAGCGTCCGGGCGCTTGCTGGACGTGTAAAACTTCGGATTGCCGCTGAGCTGCGGCTCATAATACCACTTATCGCCGTAATCCTTAAGGTTCGAATAGAAGCCTTTGAAGTAGATGCCGGTAAAGTCGTTAAACTTGTAATCGGCCGTGCCTGCGTAGCCCCAACGGTTGCGATAGTAACGGTATTCGCGGATGGTGTTGTCGTCATAGATCGGCTGGGCGAACGTGGATTTTGGATCGATAGCAGGCTGCCAGTTGTCGATGCCGCGGCCATTGTAGTCGAACGATCCGCCAAAGAGGAAGCCAAGCTTCCGGTTCCGTCCGAAGCGATGGCCGATGGTCCCGCCGTCTTCGGTATTCTCGCGGCCGCCGAGGATGGGATTGTAGCCGCCGAGGCCAAAGAGGTTGATCGTAGGGAACTCGCCGGCGGTTTTGGTTTTCATATTAACCGATCCGCCGATACCGTCGCCATCCATATTGGGCGCCAGGGTTTTATTCACTTCGACGGACTCCACGAGATCGGCGGGAAGCACGTCTAGCCTCACCTGGCGCACGGTGGGTTCGGGCGAGGGAACGGTGATGCCATCGATGGTGACGTTGGTGAGACGCGCTTCGGTACCGCGCACCATCACGTAGACGCCCTCGCCTTCGATCCGTTCCAACGTGATGGACGGGAGCCTACCGAGAGCGTCGGCCACGTTGGCGTTGGGTAATGAGGTGATGACTTCCGCCGGCAGTACCTGGAGAAGATTGTCGGCCATGCGGGTGCGGTTGATGGCTTCGTCTTCGCCGCGCGGCCGTTCGGCCGTCACAAGGACCTGGTCGGCCCGCGAAGCGACTTCCAAACGCACATCCACACGCTTGAGTTCGCCGGCTGCCACGGTGACGTCGGTTTCGAAAGGCTTGAAACCCACGTAAGAGACTTGGATTTTGTAGCTTCCAGGGGCGAGATCGGCGAGAGAAAATTCCCCGCGCTCGTCGGACGCCACAGCCAAGCCCTTGGACTGCAACTGCACCTGAGCTCCGTGAAGTATTGCGCCGGAGCTGTCAACCACTCGTCCGGCAATCGCACCTTTTGCGTCTGCCCCAGCGGCGTACGAAACATAGCCAGTGAGAACAAGGGCTACAACCAGGCACCATACGGCGGCCGGCACGAACCTCATAGACCTGCGCATAACAGTCCTCCCGTTACGATTTCTTTTCTTTCGCTGCACAAGCGAAAGTGCTACAGCGGTATTAGAACAGGCGAGTCTGAGGGCAGTCTGAGGAAGCGGCCCGGACGCGGGAATTTTACGGTATCGTCATCGGATATTAACCTTCGCGATTCAAAATCGGGACATACGAATCTTAATAGCCGAAGACAGACCGAATACCGCCGATCTGTTGCGCCGCGCACTTGAGACTGAGGGGCATTCCGTCCAGCTTGCCTACGATGGAGATCGAGCTCTCAAGCTGGGCATGGCGGCCGACATCGACGTGATTCTGCTCGACGTCATGCTTCCCCGGCT
>JBAVIH010000116.1:0-8653 GCA_049686695.1 Bryobacteraceae bacterium
GGCGACCGCCCCGCTCAGCGCCGCAGCGGGCCCTCGATTCTGCCCGGCGGGAGGATCGTCGCGCCGCTGGGCGAGGAGTTCGCCAGCGGGCCCGGCGCGTTCGGCATCGCCGTCGGCAGTTCCGGCAAAACCGTGGTCACCGCCAACGGCGGCCCGTTCCGCTACTCTTTCACCGTCCTCGAGCGCGCATCGCGGGAAGCCCGTTGGCAGGTTCGGCAAGTGGCGGCAGGGTCGCTCGATGCTTTCGAACAAACGGCTCCGGCCGGATGGCACAGCGTTTCCCTGGGAGTCGCCCTGGCCGGCGACCGCGGCATCTACCTCGCCGAGGGCGAGAGCGGCCGGGTGGTTCTGTTCGACACCTCCGACGAGCGGCGGCGCGTCTTCGATCTCAATCAGGGAGGTTTCGCGGGCAGCTTCACCGGCGACATCGCGCTGGATGCGGCGCGCGGCATCCTCTACGTCGCCGATCAGGCCAACTTTCGCATCGCCGCCATCGACGCGCGGTCGCGCCAGGTGGTGGGTTCGGTGCGCGTGGGACGGCTGCCCTTCGCCATCGCGCTGGCGCCGGACGCACGCAAACTGTACGTCGCCAACTGCGGAATGTTCGAGTACCGCGCGCTCGCCGGGGCGCCCGAGGCCGGCCTTTCGTTTCCGGCATTCGGTTTCCCCAGCGCGGAAGCGGTGCGCGGAGCCACCCAGGGCGGCATTGCGGTTCCGGGTTTAGGCGAACCCAACGCGCCCGAGGCCGATTCGGTCGCCGTGGTGGATGTGACCAATCCGGCCACGCCCAAGCTGGAGACGTTCGTCCGCACCGGCCTGGATTTCGGCGGCTCGGTGCGCGGCGGCAGCGGTCCTTCGGGCATCCTCGCCGCGGCCGGCCGCGTGTTCGTCGCCAACTCCAACGACGATTCCGTCAGCGTCCTGGACCCCGCCACCAACCGGGTCGAAACCGAGATCCCCATCCGCATCCCCGGCCTCGACGGGCTGCGCGGCGTGATCCCGATCGGCCTGGCCTATCACGAAGAGTCCGGCTGGCTGCTGGTGGCCGAGGCCGGCATCGACGCGGTGGGCGTGATCGACGTGCGCGAGCGGCGCGTCATCGGCCACTTGCCGGCGGCCTGGTTCCCCACCCGGGTGGCGCTCGATGGCGATACCGTGTTCGTCGCCAACGCCCGCGGCCACGGCGTGGGGCCGAATGCGCCGGGAATCGTCGTCGGCGGCACGCTGCCCAGCCGCTTGTACCAGGGGACGATTTCGGTATTCCATCTGCCGGCCCGCGAGGAATTGAAAGCGCATACCGGCGCTGTGTTGGAGATGAACGGCTTCCTGCCGAGCCCGCAAGCCGCGCCGGCGCTGCCGCCCGTCCGCCACGTTGTCCTCATCGTCAAAGAGAGCCTCAGCTACGACGAAGTGCTGGGCGATATCGCGGCCGCCCGCAATGGCACGGTGATGGGCGACCCTAAGCTGGCGCGTTTGGGCATCCACGGTTTCGCCGACGGCCAGCACCGGCGGCTGAGCATCAAAGACGTCAACCTCACGCCCAACCATCACGCCATGGCGAACCGCTGGGCCTCCAGCGACAACTTCTATGCCGATGGCGAAGCCAGCGTGGAAGGGCACCACTGGCTGGCCGGAGTCTATCCGAACCCGTGGGTAGCCAGCTCCGTGGCGGCGGCCTACGGCGGGCGCAAGAGTTTTCAGTTGGGCACGGCTCCCGGCAGGCTCGGCTTCGCCGGCATGGCGGCTTCGGTGGCGCCCGAAGACATCGGCGAAGCTGGCGCCTTGTGGGATCGCCTGGCGGCGCATGGCGTTTCCTTCCTGAACTTCGGCGAAGGATTCGAGCTGGCCGGCGCGACAGAAGGGCCCGGCCTGGGACCCGCCGGCGTGCGCCTGCTCACCAACATCCCCATGCCCGAAGCGCTCTTCGCCAACACCGCGCGCCAGTATCCCGGCTTCAATCTCGCCATTTCCGACCAGCAACGCGCGTCGCGTTTCATCGAGGAAATCGAAGCCCGCTATCGCAAGCCCGGCGCCGCGCTGCCGGCGCTCGTGTTCATCCACCTCCCCGGCGATTACCTGGCGGAAGCCCGTCCCGAGGATGGTTACCCGTTCCCGGAATCGCACGTGGCCGACAACGATTGCGCGCTCGGCCGCATCGTCGAATACCTCTCGGGAACCCCCTGGTGGCGCGACATGGCCGTCTTCGTCACCGAGGCCGATACCCACGGCGGCGTCGACCACGTGGACGCTCACCGCACGGTTCTGCTGTGCGCCGGGCCATGGGCGAAGCCAGGCTACGTCTCGCACCGGAACGTGAGCTTTCCGGGCCTGCTGAAGACCGTCTTCCGCCTGCTGCAGCTTCCGCCGCTCAACCTGTTCGATGCAGCCGCCGCCGATCTCGCCGACTGCTTCGCCAAATCCCCCGCCCCCGCCCCCTATCAAGCCTTGCCGGAAGACAAGCGCATTTTCGACCCCAAATAAACCGTGGGGCAAGTTGGCAACCTGCGGACCGATTGTCAATCGGTCCAGCCGGGCTGCGAGCCCGGCACGCGCCGCGACGTTGAAGGAACCGCCCTGCAACCCGATTTAAGCTCCAACTCAAACAAACTCCGCAACCGCGAACCAACAAGGTGCTATACTTTTGGCGCGGCGTAACACTCGCAAATAATCCGG
This sequence comes from Bryobacteraceae bacterium, assembly GCA_049686695.1. Classification (GTDB taxonomy): domain Bacteria; phylum Acidobacteriota; class Terriglobia; order Bryobacterales; family Bryobacteraceae; genus Bog-375. The sequence continues at coordinate 2,674 of JBAVIH010000116.1, forward strand.
TTGGGCGCCGGCCTTACGGGTCCTGCCGGAAGTGTCGATTCTCCTAAGGGGGTGTCATGGGGCTCGATCTTATTTTTGTACGTGCATTTTTCGTTCTGGTTCTCTCCCTGACCGCTTTTCTCCTCCATCCGGCTCAGGTATCGCCATGGGTTTCCACTCTGGGCGGCCTGGTGCTCGGCAGCGGCATCATTTATTTTGAAATCCGTCTGGAAAAAGTCAGCCTCACTCGCCTGATTGGGGCTGCTGTCGGATCCATCCTGGGGATTGCGGGCGCGTTTTTGATGTCCCTGGTCGTCGAAAAAGCCTTGCCCAACCAGCCGTTCCTCCCGGTCTGTCTGCTGTTGTGGATGACCTACGTGGGGCTGGTGGTGGGCGCCAAGAAGGGCGACATGCTCAACCTGGCAGCACTGGGCGGCGTCTTCGGCGGGGAGAAAAGCTCGCAGAAGTCGTTCAAGATTCTCGACACCAGCGTAATTATCGATGGCCGCATCGCCGACATAGCCGAAACCGGCTTCCTCGATGGCGTGCTGGTGATTCCGCAGTTCGTGCTGCGGGAACTGCAACTGGTGGCGGATTCGGCCGATTCGATGAAGCGCAACCGGGGACGCCGCGGCCTGGACATCCTCCAGCGCATTCAGAAGATGGCCCACCTGGCGGTGCAGATCGTGGAGGAAGATTTTCCGAACGTGCGCGAAGTGGACATGAAGTTGATCGAACTGGCCAAAATCTACGATTGCAAGGTGGTCACCAACGATTTCAACCTCAACAAGGTGGCCCAACTGCACGGCGTGGAAGTGCTCAACATCAACGAGCTGGCCAATTCGCTGAAACCGATCGTGCTGCCAGGCGAGATCATGCGCGTCTTCATTCTCAAAGAGGGCAAGGAATACAACCAGGGCGTGGCTTACCTCGACGACGGCACCATGGTGGTGGTGGACAACGCCAAGCGGCTGATCTCGAAGACCATCGATATCACCGTGACCAGCGTGTTGCAGACCACCGCCGGGAAGATGATCTTCGGCAAGTACGACGAGCGGCAGCATGGCGCCACCGCCGCGGCCGGGCATGAGCGGCCCGTGCGAAAGGCCGAGCCGCAGCCGGTGGCCGCCGTCGCCACCGAGAAAACCGCGATAGAATCGTAGAACACATGAGAGTCGCCGTCATATTGCCCGCCGCAGGGCTTGGCACGCGCATGGGTAAAGGTTCGGCCGAAAAGACCGGCACCAGCCGCAAGCAGTTCATGCTGCTCGAAGGCTCGCCCATCCTGCTGCACACGGTGCGCAAGTTCGCCGCTTCCGACCGCGTTAGCGAGTTGGTGGTGGCCGTTCGCGCCGAAGACATGGAATGGGTCGGCGCCATGCTGTCGGGCGAGTTCCACGGCCGCAAAGTGCGCCTGGTGGAAGGCGGCAACAGCCGCCAGCAATCGGTCGAAAACGCGCTGCGCTCGCTGGGGCCGGAGACCGATCTGGTAGCCGTGCACGACGCGGTGCGGCCGTTCATCGATCTCGAGATCATCCACCGCGCGTTCGACGAAGCGGCCGAAAGCGGCGCCGCCATCGTCGGCCTTCCGGCGGTGGACACCGTCAAGCAGGTGAATCGCGGCACCGGCAAGACGCGCGTCCGCGCCACCCTGCAGCGCGATAACCTGGTGCTGGCGCAAACGCCCCAGGTTTTCCGCTATGAGTTGCTCGAGCGCGCCTACGAAGCGGCACGCCGCGACGGATTCATCGGCACCGACGAATCCAGCCTGGTCGAGCGGTTGGACGTGGAAGTGACGGTGGTGCTGGGCAGCGACCGCAACATCAAGATCACCCGGCCCGCCGACATGGAACTGGCCCGCCTGTTCCTCCACCAGGACACCGCCAAGGAAGCGGCCGGTTGAGCGAGATCCGCACCGGGCTGGGCTGGGATGTGCACCGGCTTGCCGCCGGACGCGCCCTGATCCTCGGCGGCGTGACCGTTCCCAGCGAAGTGGGCCTCGATGGTCACTCCGATGCCGACGTGCTCGCCCACGCCATCACCGACGCCATCCTGGGCGCCGCGGCACTGGGCGATATCGGCATGCACTTCCCGGATTCCGATCCCCGTTGGAAAGGCGCCGACAGCCTGGTGTTTCTGCGCCATGCCCGGCAGATGGCTGAAGCGGCCGGTTTCCGCATCGTCCACGTGGATTCGACGGTGATTCTGGAGCGCCCCAAGCTGAAGGACTACCGCGACGCCATTCGCCAGCGCCTCGCCGCCACGCTCTCTCTCGCGCTCGACCGCGTCTCGGTCAAGTTCAAGACCGCCGAGAAAATCGGCCCGGTCGGCGAAGGCCGGTCCGCCGAAGCCCAAGCCATCGCCACCTTAGAGCGCTGACGCCGTGGCGCAGGCGGTCCTGCCTGCTGTGTCGAGAGCCATCTCGACATTTCTTCGCGGCGAACCCTCACTGATCGGAACGTCGCCCCGCACGGCCGCACCTCCAATACGCTTTCGGAGCCGCAACCATTGGGAGCGGTTCGCCGATTGAACGTGCTCTTCGCGACAGGCTAACTGGCCAGCAGGCACATCCGGCGGGCTGCGCGGCGGGCCTTCAGGCGCTCGTTGGCCTTCTTCTGCTTCTCCGCCGATACCACCGTCTGGCATGCATCACAGCGTTTCCGGATGCGCGACCGCGTCACGAATTCCGCGCCGCAGCGGCGGCACTGCTTCTTCATGGTCTCCTCGAGCGGGAGAATGCCCGGTTTCTTGGGCAGCAGATGAGAATAATGGAAATCGCAATGATTCATTACCGGAACCTCGCAATCTTGAGTAAGGAAGGGAACCTGGCGGCAGACACGCTGGTCGCAAGCGTTGTGGCCCGGGAGGGTGGCGCCGTAACGCAGGCAAAAAAGGTGTCGGATCGCATTTCCCCGTAACTGGGTGATACCGCGCTAACAGGCATCGAACTGGGGGAAAAACCCACACCTGTCATGAAACGCAAACTCCTGGAGCGAATCGGGAGGGTGTGTGCAATGTATTGAGCGGCGGGTACTTGAAACCACGGGACAGCTTGTCTGGAACCACCTTCGCCGACTGCCAACAACCCGCGCTCGTCATCGATGTCATATAGCGTGCACGCCACCGGCCAGTTCACGCCGCCGGGGCCGCTTCGGGACGGTACAACTCTTCCGCCTTCAGCAGCTCCCAACGCAAATGGTTGATGTAAAAAACCAGCACCGCTTCGGGTGCCGTACTCCGAAACTTCTCGTAAACGCGCCCTTCCCACCCTTCTGTGAAGTGTGGTTTCGGGTCCATATCTTTCGCAAAAAATCCGTTCTCGTGCGGCACGCCCAGGAAATCGAGCACGGCGATGATCAGGTCCAGGTGCGAAACCAGCACCGCCTGCGCCAGGTCCGAGCCAAACCCCGTATCGCCTTCCATGATCCGCGCCCACAGGCGCGGCGCGGCTTTGCGCAGCGTTTCGGTGTTCAGCTTGTGCAGGCGCGCGCGAACCTTGAAGCCTTCGTAAATCTGGTACGTCCTCAGCTTGCCGATTGAGATGCCGCGCACCAGTTGGACGAAACCCGCCTCACCCAACCCGCGGTACAGGTCCGAAATCTCCATGAATTGTAAGCCTATCATGAACGGCCCGCTCGCGGATGAGGGGGTCCGATAATCCACTACCCCCGTTTGCGGGCGTCGGCGGGCGGTTCAGTACCAAGCGTAAGGTGGCGAGAGCCCCAGGGCTGCTCTGCCGCTCCGAGGAAATGTGTAAACTCTTTTCGATGCGGCCGGCCCTGGCGCGCGCCGCGCCGGCGTGGCCCGGAATGGGAAAAGAGATACGGAGATCCGCAAAGCCGGCACGGCCCGCTTGACCGGCGTGGAGTAGAATCAAAAGTGAGGGAATGCCGGACACTGCCAGATTCGACCAGCCATCCCAGATCCCCGGGCATCGGGAATCACCCTGTACCTCGAAGCCGGACCCGTCTGCGTTAGCCAAACTCCTCGACGAGTGGATGCACGGCGATGAAACGGAACAGCGGGAGACCTTCGAGGTACTGCGCCGTTCATTGGACGAAGATCGACCCGAGGGCTACAAGCTTTTTTCATGAGCCTGATCGTCCTGCTGGACTCTTATCCCCCGCGTAGCACAGATCGTTCAACTCGCACTCGGCGCAGCGTGGATTGCGCGCCACGCAAATCGCGCGGCCGTGCAGAATGATCTGGTGCGAAAACGAAATCCAGTGACCTTGCGGGATGATCTTCATGAGATCCTGCTCCGCCTTCACCGGATCGGTATTCTGCGTCAGGTCGAGCCGCAGCGCGATGCGGCTCACGTGGGTATCCACCACCACGCCGGCGGCGATCCCATAGGCGGTGCCCAGCACCACGTTGGCCGTCTTGCGCGCCGCGCCGGGAATGGTGAGCAGCTCTTCCATGGTCTTCGGCACCGCCCCGCCGAATGCGCCCACCACGCGCCGCGCCGCGCCCACAATCGACTTGGCTTTGTTGTTGAAGAAGCCGGTGCTGCGGATATCCTGCGCCAGCACCTCCGGGCGCACGGTGGCGAAATCGGCCGGCGTGGGGTACTTGGCGAACAGCTCCGGCGTCACCAGGTTGACGCGTTTGTCCGTGCATTGCGCGGAAAGGATGGTCGCCACCAGCAGTTCCCAGGGGCTGCGGTGTGTGAGAGCGCAGGTCGCGCCGGGATACATGCGGTCCAGGCGGCGCAGAATTTCTTCCACCCGCGCGGCGCGCCCGGCTGCGTTGTGCGGCCGTTTCCCGTAAGCTCGTAGAATACGATGCGCGCTCGCCTTCTTCTTGCCGCCGCCGCGCTGGCCGCTTTTGGCGCTTCCCTTGTCTCCGGTTTTCACTTTGACGATTATGCCATTTTTGACGGCGCACACGACGCCTCCGCTTCCGGTTTCGGCGCCCTCTTCGCCGTCCGGCAGACCCGCCCGCTCACTTATCTCACCTTCTGGTTGAACCGCGCCCTCGGCGGCGCAGACCCGCTCGGCTACCACGCGGTCAACCTGGCGCTGCACCTGGCCGCCGTACTGCTCGCCTACCAGTGCCTCCTGCGATTGATGGACCGGCGCGCCGCCTGGCTGGCCGCGGCCCTCTTCGCCGTCCATCCACTGCAGGCCGAGGCAGTCGATTACATCTGGGCGCGCGCCATCGTGCTGGCCGCCGTCTTCGCGTTCGCGTCCCTGCTGGCGTGGATGGAGGGCCGCCCGTGGCTGGCAGTCGCGCTGTTCGCGCTGGCCCTCCTGTCCAAAGAGGAATGCGCCGCGTTTCCGCTGGCGTTATGGCTGCTCGATGCCTGCCTCATCCCCAAGGCCGCCGCCAGCCGCTCCAAGCGCTGGGCACCGCTCGCCGCCATGTTCGCCTTATCGCTTGCCGCCGGTCTCCGCACCGTCTACGCCGCCGCGGCTACGCCGGGCACGCAGGCCGGCGCGCAGGCCGGCGTCACCCCATGGCATTACCTGCTGGCCGAAGGCGCCGTGCTCTGGCGTTACCTGCGGCTGTTCGCGATTCCTTACGGTTTCACCGTGGATGCCGAAATCCGCATTCCCGCCGCGTGGCTGGGCGTGGCAAGCTGGCTCGCCATCGCCGCCACGTTGGCCGCTTTGTGGCGATGGCGCCGCGATCTCGCCGTCTGGCTCACTGCCGCCGCGCTCCTGCTGTTGCCCAGTTCCTCGATCTTCCCCGCCGCGGACTTGGCGGCCGATCGCAGAATGTACCTCGCCATGCTTCCGCTGGCCGCCGCCGCCGCACTGGTTCTCGTCCGCTTCCGCACGCGCGCGGTAGCCGCGCTCGTGATCGCCACGCTGGTGGTGGTCAGCATCGGCCGCACCCAGGTCTGGGCCAGCGACGAATCGCTATGGCGCGAAGCCGTCGGCCGCGCGCCGGACAAGGTCCGCCCGCGAATCCAATTGGCCCGCAATGTCGGAACCGAGGAAGCCCTGGCCCTGCTGGCCGAGGCGCGCGGCATCGCCCCCGATGACCCGGCCGTGGC
>JBAVIH010000117.1:0-10576 GCA_049686695.1 Bryobacteraceae bacterium
GCGGCGTGCTGCGTGGCCGGCGTCTGGGCGCTGGGCGGCGCGGCCTGGGAGGGCCTGGCCCTGGGACAACCGGGAGCGCTGCTGGTGCTCTCGCTCGCCCTGGCATATTGGCAAACCAGGGCGGCGCAGGGCGCGGCGGTGGCGGCGGGGTTTTCTCTTAAGCTGGTCCCCGGCGCCGTCTCGATTGTGCCGCTTCTGCGCCGCGATTGGCGCGCCGTAGCGGTGCTGGTGACGGTCATGATCGCCGGTGTGCTGGTTCCATCCGCCGCGATCCGGTATTGGATGCCGGGACCACCGCCTGCGGTCCAAGGCGATTACTTGCTGGGCACGCCCGCGGTGCTGAACTGGTCGCTTCCGGCGGTGGCGCTGCGCATAGCCGATCCGCCCGTCGCGCCGCCCAAACTGCCCCACAACTGGGAGTTCGGCAACACGGCGTTGGGCGCACATCTGCCGCGCGGCCAGCAATGGTTGTCGGCCGGGGTTGCCGCGGGCGTCCTGCTGGCGGGACTGGCCGCGCTTCTGTTGGTGTGCCGCGGAAGGCTCGAGGCGGCGCAAGCGCCATGGGCCGCGGCGGCGTTGATCTCGCTCAGCGTGGCGGCATCGCCGATTTCCTGGAATCACTATCAGATCCTGCAATACCCCGGACTGGCCCTGCTGTTGTGCCGTTCGGTGAGGCGGCGCAGATGGCTGCTCGGAGCCTGCGCGGTGGTGCTGGGAGCGTTTCTCTATCAGATTCCGAGAGAAGTCCTGCGCGCTTACTACGTGCAGCACGCGGGCTGGACGGCAGCCTCGCCTGCCACGCTCTACATCTGGACTTCGGTGGCGCCGGTTGCGTCGCTGGTGTTGTTCGCCGTGCTTCTGCGCCAACTCGCCGCCGAGGCTGAACCGCCGGGGCCGCGCTCATCCCCGGCAGCGGTCGCAGTTGCCCCGTGCCAGGCGCTCCGCCTACAGTAAGGAAAGCGCGTATGACCGAATCCGGTGTTCTGAATGCGATCCTCTACACGGCGCTCGGCGTGACAGCCTTCGTGGCCGCGTTCGCCATCGTCGTCAAGCTCGCGCCGTTCCAGTTGTGGAAAGAGATTGTCCAGGAGCGCAACGTCGCCGCCGCAATTCTGGCCGGCGCCGTGGCACTCGGCCTGTGCTGGATCATCGCCGCCACCATGCATTGAGGCGGTTGACAGACGAAAGCGTCTGTCCCACTTCGCAGGAGGGTGGGGCAGGCGCTTCAGCCTGCCAACCGGTTTCGGCCGTCGCGGTTCACACCCACTTCTGCTCGCACCACTGCTGGAATCCCGCCTCGGTCAGCCGCTTCAGGTCGGCGATCAGTTCCGGCTCCGGTTCGGTCTTGAAGTTGAAACACGTCTTGCCTTGCATTCGCTTCTTGAGCGCAGGCGAGATGCTCTTCATGAGGACGGGGCACATGTAAAGCGGCATCAGATGAAAGCTCACGTACGCCTTGCCCAGGCGCACAGCGCCGAAGTACAAGGCTTGCCCTTTGTGCCGGTGGAACGGCGACGCGGATTTCGTGACAAGAGTGTACTCGATGGGCGTGTCCGCTTTCACGGCCAGGCGATTGGCATGCCTCGCGAGTACTGGTTTCAGCGCGGCGAACACGGCGGCAAAATCGGCAGCCACAGGACACAGTTTATCCGATTCGATGGCTATGTTGCGAGCTCTTTCAAACCTGCATGCCAATCGTCAAACGCGGGCCTGCCTTTAAGCCAAGCTACGGCCCCGGAAGAGGTGCACGATCAGAGCAATCAGCGCGACGATCAGCAGAATGTGAATCAACCCGCCGGCAACGTGGAACGCAAAGAACCCCAGCAGCCACAACACGAGGAATATCACAAACAAACCTAGCAACATGGAAATCTCCTTTGAGCGGTCGGGGCATCCGCCCGTCGCGCGTGACAGTCATTTGGTTGCTTCAGCCGCCGCCCTGCAGGCGGAGACTGAAGCGAACGGGCAACCGGGCCAAGCGCGGCACGCGGTCCTCGATGGGGAGAATGGCACTTTGATGGCCGTTCGGCAGGAGAGGCCGGCGCAGGTCCAAAGTGAAGATTCCTGCACGGCCACCGGACCCGCCGCACGGCGTGACACGGCGGGATTGCCTCAGCGAAGAGTGCAGAAGCTGCACCGGGAATGCGATATTTGCTATCGCCGCGAGATCCCCTATGCGTTCCGCGGGCGATTGAGCCGGCTATCTCCCGACAGGCGCCTGGCTCCCGATCCCGGCGCCCGCCGCGCCTTCGGCACCTTGCCGATTCGAGGATCCCCGACGTCTCCCTCCGCCTGTGATACGCTCGAAAAATCATGCTCTTCGAGGCGGATAAGGTGATGTTCGAGATTTACCGCGAGACCGAGTACACGGGGCGGTACCGCGTGGTTTATTTCACGGAGTTGCAGGACCACAACAAGGAGAGCGAGATCAATCACGCGCTGGCGGGCGAGCACTTCTACGACGGCTTTATCAAGAACTACAAGAAGGACGAAGCCAAGCGGATCATCGATTCCCTGCTGGTGCGTTTGAACAACGGCGAGCAACTCGAGCCGCAGGAAGTGGATCGCGCGTTGGGCGACCACGTGGCGGGCTGAGGGGCGCGCAAAGAAATGTCGCGATGACTCTGACACGGCGGCCAGGACTGGCTGCGCCACTTCGGCGCGCGGTACACTGAGCGAATGGCCGAACTGACCGAGGCGCTGCTCGAAGACGTTCCAATTCTGGCGGTGCGCGATGTGATCCTCTATCCGGGCGCGATGTTGCCGATCACCATCGGCCGCCCGAGTTCGGTGGCGCTGGTGCAGAGCATGGGCGAGAACCGCGCCCTGGCAATCGTCTCGCAGCTCGACCCGCGGGTGGATGCGCCGCAGCCGAAAGATCTGTACGAGATCGGCACCCTTTGCGTGATGCACAAGGCCATCCGCGTGCCGCGCGACAACCTGCTGCTGTTCTGCGAGGGCACCGCGCGCATCCGCATACGCGAGTTCACGGCGACGGAGCCTTTCCTGCGGGGGCGGATCGAAAAGCTGGAGGAAATCGATCCCGCCCTCACGCCCGAAGTGGAGGCGCTGCGGCAGAACGTGGTGAGCCTCTTTCAGCAGATCGTGGCCGCTTCGCCCAACCTCTCCGACGACCTATCGGCCACCGCCGCGCAGATCGTCGAACCGGCCCGGCTGGCCGATTTCGTGGCCGGCAACCTGCCCGCCCTGGTGCACGTGGAGCGGCAGAAGTTGCTCGAACAGACCGACGGCCTGGCGCGGCTCAACCAGGTTCTGCTGCACCTGACGCGCGAGCTCGAGCTGGTGGAACTGCGCGGCCGCATCCAAACCCAGGTGCAGGGCCAGCTCTCGCAAAGCCAGCGCGAGTTCTATCTCCGCGAGCAGCTCAAGGCCATCCAGAAGGAACTCGGGGAGGGCGACGACGGCACGCGGGATATCGAAGATCTGCGCGCCAAGCTGGAAACCGCCGGCATGCCCGCGGAGGTGAAGACCGAAGCCCTGCGCGAGCTCGACCGCCTGGCGCGGCTTTCCACCGCTTCACCCGAACACGGCGTGACCCGCACGTATCTGGAATGGATGGCAGCGCTGCCATGGAGCGTTTCTTCCGGCTCGCCGGTCGACGTCAAACGCGCCGCCGAAATCCTCGACGAGGATCACTACGACCTCGAAAAAGTCAAAGATCGCATTCTGGACTACCTGGCCGTGCTGCAGCTCCGCCCGGTATTGAAGGGCCCTATCCTGTGTTTCGTCGGACCGCCCGGGGTGGGCAAGACCTCGCTCGGCAAGTCGATCGCCCGCGCGCTGGGCCGCAAGTTCGCGCGCGTCTCGATGGGCGGGATGCACGACGAAGCCGAGATCCGCGGCCACCGCCGCACCTACATCGGCGCGCTCCCCGGCCAGGTGATCCAGGCGCTACGCCGCGCCGGCGCCAACGACCCCGTGTTCATGCTCGACGAGGTGGATAAGCTGGGACGCGATTTCCGCGGCGATCCCGCCTCGGCGCTGCTCGAGGTGCTCGACCCCGAGCAGAATAACACCTTCCGCGACAATTACCTGGACGTTCCCTTCGACCTGTCCAAGGTCCTGTTCATCACCACCGCCAACGTGCTCGACCCGGTTCCCGACGCGCTGCGCGACCGGATGGAGATCATCTCGCTCGAGGGCTACACCGAGCAGGAGAAAGTCGTCATCGCGTTCCGGTACCTGATTCCGCGGCAAATCACGGAGAACGGTCTGGATGCGGATGGCGGCGCCCAGTTCTCCGACGAGGCGGTGCGTTTCCTGATCCGCCGCTACACGCGCGAGGCGGGAGTGCGCAACCTGGAGCGCGAGCTGGGCTCGATCTGCCGCAAGCAGGCGCGGCGCATCGCCGAAGGCCGCCACGAAAAGCTGGATGTCACGCCGCAGATTGTCGAGCAGGATCTGGGCGCGCCGCGCTATCGCACCGATACCGAGGTGGCCGAGCGCACACGCCGGCCCGGGGTTGCGGTCGGCCTGGCCTGGACGCCGGTCGGCGGCGACGTCCTCTTCATCGAAGCCGGCCGGATGCCCGGCGGCAGCAAGGGCCTCATCATGACCGGCCAATTGGGACCGGTGATGCAGGAATCCGTGCAGGCCGCTCTCACCTGGGTGCGCAGCGCGGCAAGCCAGTACGGCATCGATCCCGAGCTGTTCAAATCCATCGACATCCATATCCACGTGCCCGCCGGCGCCATCCCCAAAGACGGCCCCTCCGCGGGCATCACGATGGCCTCCGCGCTGATGTCGATGCTGACCGAGCGCCGCATCCGCCCGAACCTCGCCATGACCGGCGAAATCACCCTGACCGGCCAGGTCCTGCCGGTGGGCGGCATCAAAGAAAAGGTGCTCGCCGCCAGACGCAGCGGCGTCCGCGAGGTCATCATGCCGGCCGAAAACGAAGTCAACGTCCGCGAAGATCTCAAGACCGAGCACATCGCCGACATGACCATCCGCTACGTCAACTCGATGGAAGAAGTGATCGCGCTGGCGCTGGAGGAGAGTCCGGCCGTCAGGGGATAGAAACCCCGCTGTCTGACTTGATTTGAGCGGGCGGGAATTGCGCTGCGGCAAAAAAATCGGGCAAGCCCCCACAGTGGGGGCTTGCCCGTTGCCAGGTCCAGCTTAGAACCGGAGGTATCCGCCCACCTGCAATTGGCGCTGGGTGGAAGCCGTGCCGGAGATCACCGCGAAGTTGTTGTAGTTCGTGGTGCCATCCGACTTGGTGAGCCAGCAGCATGTGGTGTTGGGATTGGAGAACGTCGGCGTGTTGGTGATGTTGAACCCCTCGCCGCGCAACTGGAAGGTGACTTTCCCTTCCTTGAAGCTGAAGATGCGGGAGATGTTCGCATCCAGGTTGAAGAGGCCGGGACCGATCAGGATGTCCCTGCCGGTAGAGCCGAGCACACCGTTCGGCGGGTTGGCGAACGCACTCCCGTCGAAATAAGGATCGCTGGTGTCGTGGCCGCCCAGAATTTTGACGACCGGGTTGATCTGGTTCGCGGAATTGCTCTGGCCGGGGGCGTTCAACGCTGCGCTGGTGCCGACCGAGAACGGCAAGCCACTGTAACGGCTCAAATTGCCGCCAAGCTGCCACCCGCCTATGATCGCCGCCGCCGCACCATGGTTGAAGTACTTGTGCCCATGGCCGATCGGCAACTGATAGACATAAAAGGCCTGGAACATCTGCGTCCGGTTGTAACCGGAGAGCTGCTTGTCCAGGTTGAACGACAGCGGTAAGACGCGGTACGTCGAGGCGTCGCCATTGTCGCCATTGGCGGCATCGATGGCCTTGGAGAACGTGTAGTTGAGACCGAAGATCGAGCTTCCGATGCTCTTCCGTATCTGGCTCTGCAAGGCGTTGTACGTCATGTCGCCCCACGGTTCGTAGTCGTTGATGCTACTGCCACCGTTGTATTGGGAGAGCAGGGCCCCGGCGTTCCCGCCATTCGCAGGAGCCCCGTTGATGTTGACCGCCTGCATGGTGTGAACGCCATGCGTCCCCACGTACCCGATTTGGGCGACGGTGGTCGGAGTGATCTCGTGCTGGATGAAGAGATTCCAGGCTTGGTAGTAGCCCCGGTTCATGTCCGCGGGGAACGTGGCCCCTATGTTGCCCGGCAGGTACGTGCTGGCAGAGGGTGTGGTCGACGGCTTGAAAATGCCGCCCGAGACATTCGGGAAGCTGGGCAGCGGAATGCCGTCCGCCAGCGTCACCTGGCTGGCTCCGTCGGAATTGGCGACGCCAGCATAGTTGACGAACTGGTACGTGTTGGCCGGTGTGTAATCCTGGTTGACGATGGCCGGGAACGCATTGCGCTGGTTGCGCATGTTATCCGGATCGACGGTAATGCCATATCCGGAGCGCACCACGGTCTTGGCTCCCAAGCGATATGCCACGCCGAGACGCGGAGCGAAGCCCTTCTTGCTGGCGGTGGCGCCCGCATCCCAGGGAACACCGCCCTCTCCGCCGATCAGGACCTCGCCGTCCGACGGGTCGAAGCGGACCGCACCGTAGATGGCGTGGGAGAAGATCGGGTAGTATTCCCACCGAATGCCATAGTTGATGGTGAGGTTCTTCGTCGCCTGCCATTGGTCGCGGGCGTAAGTCGACCAGGTGGAAAAGCGGAGGGAGTTCGGATTTTGCACCTGGGTGACCTTGCCGGTGTGGGAAGGATCGCCCAGCAGGAACTGCGCCCAGGAGTTGAACGGGTTGTTGATGGCCGCTCCGCCTTTCAGCGCGGTCAGCGAGCCGTCGAATGCGAAACTGCCGCGTGCCGTGCCGAACGTTCCCCCCTGCGGCTGGAAGTGGTTGAGCGCATACTTATCGTATTCGAAACCGAAGCGCAGGTTGTGAGTCCCCTTGATCTTGGTCAGGTTGATGGCGGTGGTGTACTGGTTGTCGCGGAACTTGAACGGGCTGCCGGTGTTGGTATTGCCCATGTTGGCCATACCGGTGACCTGGAATGCCGGAATGCCCTGATAGTCCGTGCCGACCCCGTTGGTGCCGGGAATACCCAGCGTTTGGGCCCCGTAGTCGCCGACCGACTCGTCGCCGGTGGCGCCAATGCTCTGCCGTGTGTAGCCGAGGTTGAAGTCCAACAGGAGAGTCGGGGAAAGGGTGTCGGTGAAACCGGTGGCGGTGGTCTGCACCAGACCGCCGGAGTGGACCGGGTTACCGCCGCCGAACACGTCGCCTTCGGCCGCCCCGAGGACGAACGGGGCAACGATGTTCATCGGCGAAAAGCTGTACCGGCCCCAAATCATCTCCTTGTCGGTGGGATTGTAGTTGACCTTGTAGTCCCAGCTATTGCGATTGTATTGGGTCCCGCCGTATGCGTCATAGTTGTTCGTGAATTGGTTGGGCCTGGTCAGCGAGGCAGGCAAGAGGGACACCATCTTCGCGGAGATCGTAGAGATCCTGCTCGACGGAATCATATCCCCGGCGAACGGCGTGCGGCCGGTGCCATCCTTATTGCCAGTCAGCGGATCGTAGATGGTGGCTGGGGTGGCGCTGAAGTCCCCGCCGCGCATGGCCGTGGTGGCCAGCGACAGGTTGGGATCGGCCGAGTACGCCCGGCGCTTGGTGCCCATGAAGTCGAGGAAGAAGAACAGCTTGTTCCTGCCGTTCACCACTTTCGGAATATAGATCGGGCCGCCCAGCGCGAACCCATAGTTGTTGAAGATGTTCTTGCCCAGCCTGCCGGGGTGGGAGAAGTAGTTGTTCACCGCCTCGAGCTTCTGGTTCTGATTGTTCTCGTACATCACGCCGTGCAGATTGTTGGTGCCCGACTTGATGGTGACGTTGGTCGCCACGCCGCCCGCGGCGCCCTGCTCGGCGTCGAAGGCGTTGGTATTAATATCGACGGTCTGGATCGCTTCCGGCGGAGGCACGTAGGCGACGTTGACTGGCAGCCACGGATACGAAATCGAGGCCCCGTCCATCTTCGTGCTGTTGCCCGTGGAGGAAACGCCGTTCATGAATATCGTAACCGCGCGCATCGGGTTGCCGGCCTCGGAATTGGCTTCGGGACTGGCGATGACTCCCGCGCCGGGAACCAGGAACACCAGGCGCTGGTAGTTCTTGCCTTCGCCGCCGGTGACCGGCAGCTCGGCGATTTCCTGCGACGTGACCTGGGCCTCGATATCGGCCTTGTCGGCCTGCAGCACCACGGCGTCGGCGCGAACTTCCACCGTCGACTTCGTCTGCGAAATCTGGAGCTGCACGTCTACACGCCGCACCTCCGTGTTACTCACCTGCACGGCGGACTCGACGAAGGTCGCGAACGCGTTCGAGGAAACCGAAACCTTGTACAGACCCGCTTGGATGTTGGTGAAACGGTAAAGGCCGTGTTCGTCCGTGGCGGTCTCGGAATGCCCTCCAGTGCCTGTATTGAGCGCCTCGACTTTAGCACCAGCTATCGCGGCGCCGGTGGGATCGGTCACGTTTCCGGTGAGCGATCCGTAAAGAACCTGCGCGTCGACCGCGCAGGGGAGCAGAAGGAACACCAGCGCCAGCGCCAACCCCAGCGAAACGCATCGCTGAGCCTGTCGCGCCGCCCGTCCCTCTGCTCGACTTTCTAAGATGGATGTTTTCATTCGACCCCCAAACATTTTGTAGACTCCCCGTTCGGCCGGTTGTGCAACCCTTTTCACTCTTGGCGAGTCTTCCACCTTCCGAATGATCGGAGTCCGCAACCAGAGACTAGTTCGCTGCCCGAACTTGACGCGCACGGCTCATACAGCTACTCGCGTCATCTTCGTTAATTGATTTTGTTATAACCTCGAACAAATTATCCGGCATTTGGCTTCCCAGATCAAGTTCTGATTTGGTTTTTGCGGTCATTAAATGACGGAAAAGTTAACCGGCCCGCGGAATCGGCTGAGGCGTGGGCGGCGGGTGGAGGGTCGGTCCTTCGCCCCTGCGCAAGAGGCGGCTGGGCTCGTGAAGTGCCGACTGTTGCCGTATCAAATTGATTTAAAACATTTTGCCTTGAAAGTTCCGGCAGAATAGGACCCGCTTGGCGAAAGCTCTGTGAGAAAACTCACGCATCGTGCCACGCTGGCTGGGCGTAAGCCTCAGGCCCTGCCCAAAATCAAAAACCGCCGGCGCGCGCCGATACGCGGCCGGCGGTTCTTGGCAGTTTGCGGCGAGCCGATTTATTCGGCCAGCGTTTCTTCGCCGGTTCCTTCGGTGAGGCCGCCGGCGTAGAGCGAGCGGGTCTCTTCTTCGTAGCCGGGGATGGAATCGAGCGGCTGCTCCTGCACGGGCTCCTCGACCACATCCTCGCCGGCGATCTTGACCCGGCGGTAATACTCCATACCGGTACCAGCGGGAACCAGGCGTCCCATGATGACGTTCTCCTTGAGGCCGCGCAGGTAGTCCACTTTGCCGTTGATGGCGGCCTCGGTGAGCACGCGGGTGGTCTCCTGGAAGGAGGCCGCGGAGATGAACGAATCGGTGGAAAGCGACGCCTTGGTGATGCCGAGCAGGACGGCCTTGCCCTGCGCCGGACGGCTGCCGGCTTCCATCACCTTCGCGTTTTCGGCGCGGAACTTGAACTTGTCGACCACTTCTTCCGGCAGAAACTCGGTGTCGCCGATATCCTCCACCTTCACCCAGCGCATCATCTGGCGCGAGATGACTTCCAGGTGCTTGTCGTTGATGTTGACGCCCTGCAGGCGGTAAACTTCCTGGATCTCGTTGACCAGGTACTTTTGCAGTTCTTTTTCGCCGAGCACGTCGAGGATGTCGTGCGGATTGCGCGGCCCGTCCATCAGCGGCTCGCCGGCCTTGACGCGCTCGCCCTCCTGAACGTTGATGTGCACGCCGCGCGGCAGAGCGTATTCGCGCTGCTCGCCATCGTCGCCCACCACGTAAATCTTGCGCTGGCCCTTGGAGACTTCGCCGTACTTGACCACGCCGTTGATCTCCGCGATGATGGCGGTTTCGCGGGGCTTGCGGGCCTCGAACAGCTCGACCACGCGCGGCAGACCGCCGGTGATGTCCTTGGTCTTGGTGGTTTCGCGCGGGATCTTGGCCACCACATCGCCGGCGTGGACCTCCTCGCCATCGCGCACCATCAGGTGGGCGTGGGTCGGCATGAGGTACTTCTTGGCTTCCGAACGCGAGCCGGCGGCGCCTTCCGGCCGCACGACGACCATCGGCTGCCGTTTCTCGTCGGGTGAATCGGTGACCACGAGCTGCGACATGCCGGTGACTTCGTCGACCTGCTCCTGCATGGTGAGGCCATCGACCAAGTCCTTGAAGTGGACCACGCCGGAGACCTCGGTGAGAATCGAAAATGTGTACGGATCCCATTCGAGCAGGATCTGGCTGCTCTTGACGGGAGCGCCGTCGTCGACCGTGATGCGCGCGCCGTAAACCACCGGGTAGCGTTCTTTTTCGCGGCCCTTATCGTCCACCACGGCCATGATGCCAGCGCGGTTCATGGCGATCAACTCGCCCAGCTTGCTGCGGACGGTTTGAATGCCGATGTAGCGGGCGAAGCCGCCGGACTTGGCGTCCTGGGTGGATTGCTCGCTGACGCGGGTAGCC
>JBAVIH010000118.1:0-4171 GCA_049686695.1 Bryobacteraceae bacterium
CTGCCCCAGGGAGCGCGACTCCCCCGGAACATCGAACCCACTCTAACCCCAACCCTCTGACCGGCCCCTCAAAACAGGACATTTCTACTTTGCTGGGAATAGGACATTTCTACTTTGCCTTGACAGCATGGGTGCGCACATGCCCTTTGCGAGAGTTCATCGAAGGGCGCAAGTCCCCCGAGAGGGTGGAGAGCTAGCCCGCCCTGGATCGTCCCGCAAAGGACCCAAGGCTGCGACCGAGCTTCTGAAAGAGACGCGCTGGGTACAGACAGCCTTCGCCCGATTCGTCGATCACGCGGATGAGGCAAGCGACGCGGCATAGCCGCGATTCCGGAGGCACACCGCGAACCCCCCGGTCCTCGCCCTTTGGTTCCGCATGGTTTTGTGGATTTGGCTGGGACGCAGGGATTCGAACCCCGATACGCAGATCCAGAGTCTGCAGTCTTACCGTTAGACGACGTCCCAACTGCAAGCCCATTTTAGCACCGCGAGCGTGCGGAATTCATCCACGGCGCGTAGTACACTGGATCTTCAACATGCGGAATTGGTTGGGGGCGGGCCTGGCGCTGATGGCGTGTGCGGCCGGGGCCCAAGCGGTCGATTGGAAGACGCTCCAGCCGCAAGGTTACGTGAGCGATTTCGCGGGGGTCATCCCGGAAGCCAGCCGCGCGTCGCTCGAGGCCTACTGCGGCGCAGTCGAGCAGTCTACCGGAGCGCAGGTGGCGCTGGTGATCATTCCATCGCTCCAAGGCGAGCCCATCGAGGACGTTGCCAACACCATTTTCCGCACCTGGGGCGTGGGGCAGAAGGGCAAGAACGAAGGCATTCTGTTGCTGCTGGCGGTGCAGGACCGCCGCGACCGGCTCGAAGTCGGTTATGGGCTGGAGCCGATTCTGCCCGACGGTCTCGACGGCAGCATTTTGCGCCAGATGCGTCCGGCGCTGCGCCAGGGCGATTATGGCGACGCCATGCTGGCGGCGGCCGAAACCATCGGTAACACGATCGCGCAAGCCAAGCACGTGACGCTCACCGCCAGCCTGCACCGGCGCTACCGGCCCAGCGCATCCGATTCCATACCCTGGCCGATGGTTTTGGGTGGAATATTCCTGCTCTTCTGGCTGGTGCGCGCCTGCGACCCGCGCCGCTACGGCGGACACGGCGGCGGCGGTATCATGTCGGCCATGATTATGGGCAGCCTGATGGGCCGCTCGACGTGGGGCAGCCGCGGCGGCGGCGGATTCGGCGGGTCCGATTCGAGCGACGGCGGGTTCGGCGGTTTTGGCGGCGGCGATTCCGGAGGCGGCGGCGCCTCCAGCGACTGGTAGGTGCGGCATGGACAAGCGACTCGATCAACTGGTCGAAAGACTGAAGAAGGCCTACGGCGAGCGGCTGGTATCGGTGGTGCTCTACGGCTCGGCCGCGGCCGGCGATCATCACGCGGGCTTTTCCGATTTCAACATTCTGTGCGTGCTCACCGAGTTGACCCCGCGCGAGCTGGCCGCCGCCGCCGAGCCGTTCCGCTGGTGGCGCGAACAGGGCAGCCCGGCACCCCTGTTGCTCACCGAACACGAGCTGGCCACTTCCGCCGATTGCTTCGCCATCGAGTTCCACGACATGCAAAGCCATCACCGGCTGCTCTTCGGCAAAGACGTCATCCCGGCGCTGGTGATTGAGGATACTTTCTACCGTGCCCAGGTGGAGCACGATCTGCGCGCCAAGCTGTTGCGGCTGCGCCAGAAGGCTTCCGGAATGCTGGCCGACGAAAACCTGCTGCGCCGCCTGCTGCTCGATTCGGTATCCACTTTCTGCGTGCTCTTGCGCCACGCACTGCGGCTCCATGGCGTGGCGGTGCCGCCGCAAAAACGCGAGGTGGTGCGGCTGGCGGGAGAGCGTTTCGGCATGGATCCGGCGCCGTTTGACAAACTGTTGGACGTGCGCGAGGCGCGCATCAAACCTAAGCAGATGGACCCGATCGCCGTGCTGGCCGCTTACCTGCGTGCCATAGATACGGTGATCGATTCGGTGGACCGCCTGGAGAAATAGGAGGAGACGTGAAAACTGCCCTGATCGTGATTCTGGCGCTGGTGGTGCTCGGGGTGATTGTGGGCGGCAAGTTCGTGAGCACCCGCAACGAACTGGTGACCCAGCGCGAAGCGGTGACCAGTCAATGGTCCAACGTGGACGTGGCGCTCCAGCGCCGCGCCGACCTGATTCCCAACCTGGTGAACACGGTGAAAGGCTTCGCCGCGCACGAAACCGAAGTGTTTAAGGATATCGCGGATGCCCGCGCCAGGCTCGCCGGCGGCCGCACACCGGGGGAGAAAATCCAGGCCAATCAGCAGCTAGATACCGCCATATCGAGGCTGCTGGTGATCGCCGAGAATTATCCCCAGCTCAAATCCAACGAGAATTTTCTGCGCTTGCAGGACGAGCTCGCCGGCACCGAAAACCGCATCGCGGTGGAGCGCCGCAAGTACAATGAGGCGCTCCAGCGCTACAATACTTCCATCGAGCTCTTCCCCAACAACCTGGTGGCGAGGATGTCGGGCATGACGCGTGACGACGCGTACTTCCAGACCGAACCCGGAGCCCGCACCGCGCCGAAAGTGCAGTTTTGATTCGGTGTGGCAGCCCGGCGGCGTTTCCGCTCCAGCCGCGGCCGCTCGATCGAGCCACGCTGGAGCGCCATCGAGCATCGGAGAAGCATCATGCGTTTGGGACAGGTTAAAGTAGAAGGCCGGTTGATCGCCGCGGTTTGGGAAGGAGATCTGGCGCGGCCCATCCCCAGCCATACCACGCTGGATCTGATCAAGCGCGCGCAGACGGAGAATCGGCCGCTGTCCGCCGTGGCCGCCGAACTGGCGAGCCGCCACGCCGAAAAACTCGCTGCCGCTTTGCCCGTGCAGCCTCCCGAAGTCTGGGCCTGCGGATGCACTTACGAAGCCAGCTCCAGCTTTCGCGACGCCGAGCACGGCGCCCGCGAAGGCATGTACGACTATGTGTACCGCGAGCCGCGGCCGGAGATCTTCTTCAAGGGCACGGCGCGCGTTTGCGTGTCTTCGGGTCAGCCCATCGGCATTCGCGCCGATTCGCGCTTCACCGCGCCCGAACCGGAGCTGGCCGTGGTGCTGGGCAGCCGCGGCAGCATCGCGGGCTACACCCTGGCCAACGACGTTTCGGCCTGGGACATCGAGCGCGAAAATCCCCTCTACCTGCCGCAATCCAAGGTCTATGACGGTTGCTGCGCCCTCGGCCCGGTCATTCTCACCGCCGACTCGCTGCCGGATCCCTATGCGCTCGAAATCGCTTGCACCGTAGAGCGCGGCGGGCAGATCATTTTCGAAGGCGCCGTTTCCACTTCCAAGCTGCACCGGCGGATCGATGCGCTGGTCGCGGCGCTCACTTTCGCCAACCGCGTGCCCTTGGGCACCGTGCTGCTGACCGGCACCGGGATCATCGTGCCGAAGGAAGCAGCGCTCTCACCCGGCGATATGGTAAGAATTCGCGTCCCCGAGATCGGCGAGCTGGCCAACACGGCGGCGATGGTCGGATAGGGGTCAGTTCGAAACAGTGGATGGCGTTGAGAATCAGTTCCGGCCCGTCTCGGAGAGTTGGGCCTTAAGCAGGCCGGCAAGATAATCCGCCAATGCCGAAACATTGAAGTGACCCTGGTCCCACGCCCGGTCCGCAGCCTTGAGAGCGGTATAGTAGGGTTCCCGGTTCTCCCTTACTCGCTCCGGTACGATTTTCCTTCCGGGCAGCAGCCGGCCGTGCTTCAAGCAAATCAGGTAGTAGCAAGCAGCCCTAGCGGTTCTTCCATTGCCCTCTATGAAGGGGTGAATCCAGTTGAGCCTCCACAACGCATATGCCGGAAGCACGGTGGGATGGTCCAAAATTTCCCTGTTCTCATGGATGGCGGAAAAAAAACGGTCCATCTGATTGGGGACTTCCTTAAAGTGAGGAGGAAAGTGATTCCCGACATAGATCGGCTCCTCGCGGTAACGTCCTCCAAACTGGGAAATATTCGAAACAGCCGCATAATTCAGGGCCCAAAGCGTGTACTTATCGAAAAACTCGATACCCTTTTTCAGTCCAATCTCAATGCAGTTAGACAGTAGGTCATGCTGCCGCAAGAGATTCTGCTCCTGAATCTTGGCGTAAAGTTCGGGGT
>JBAVIH010000119.1:0-1565 GCA_049686695.1 Bryobacteraceae bacterium
GAGCCAAACCCCTCCACGACAAACTCCCATTCCTTCCGGTTAACGGCTTGACGGCCTGGACTTGCCGGAAATGGCCAATACTGCGGGAAAAGCGGCTCTCTCAGAACTTGCCCGAAGTGCCCGCCATCTTGTCCAAGGCCCCTATTCCGGGCCTTTTCGGGTGCGCGTCAGCCCGCGTCTCCTCGCTCCCGCGAGTGGGAGGCGATGCAAACGCCGCACGCGAGATGCCAAAGTTGCCGAAACGCAATCGGCGAAGCCGGGTCAACCCGTTCAGCAGGTGGCAGAGTGATATGCCGCTTCGGCCATCATCGTGCTGTAACTAAGGCCGGAGCCTTGATAATTATTTGCGCGTGGTAGCTCATCAAGGCGCAACCAGGCAAGTGCAGTTGCTCTATTTTGTTTTCAAGGGAGAAATGAAATGCTCGGATTGGGATTGGTTGGAACCGTTCTTGTGGTCCTGCTGGTTGTTTGGTTCATCCGCAGGGTGTGAGGAATTACAGGTCGAGAAGCTCTCGGGCGCCCGGCAGCTTTCGCCGGGACTGCGGAATGGTCTTCCGGACGCCCGATGCGCTTTCCATGCCATGCTCGATATCACCCAAACGATTCAAGAGTACCGCGAAATGTCCTCTACGATCACAGAGCCACTTGCGACCACTATGGATGAGCCTCTCGCGCGGCTGGCGGCTTTCGAGCCCACTACGTTTCCGGTGTTGAGCGTCTACCTGAACACTCAGCCGGATCAGCACGGACGTACGCCCGACGCGACGCCGCATCTTCATCGCGAATTCAAGGCGCTCGCCAGAACCTGGTCGCCGGGTTCCCCCGAGCGTCACAGTTTCGATCGAGACGTGGAGCGAATTATTGCATACGCCACTGACAAAATCGGCCCCGCGGCGAACGGGGTAGCCATATTCGCGTGCTGGGGCGCGGCGGAATTCTTCGAGGCTATCCAGTTAAACACTCCTGTCAGCGATAACCGTGTCTATGCCTGCAACCAACCACATCTGTATCATCTGGCACATCTCGATGATCAATACCCGCGATACGCCGCGGTGCTTACGGATATGAACACGGCGCGCATCTTCGTCTTCGGGCTTGACCAAGTCATCGGCGCCGAGGAGGTAAAAGGCAAGAAAGTTCATCGGGTCAAGGTGGGTGGATGGTCGCAGGCTCGCTACCAGCGGCGTGTGGGGAACGCGCACCAGGAGCACGCCAAAGAGGTCATTGAACGCCTGGCTCAGATTGTCCGCGAAGACAAGATAAGTCATATCATCCTTGCCGGCGATTCAGTTGTGATTCCGCTGCTTCAAGAACAACTGCCTCAGGAAATGGCCTCCATGGTGGAGGTAATGAAACTCGATATTCACGCTTCCGAGCAGGATGTGCTGACGGGCACTCTCGCAAAGCTACAGGAGCAGGAAGCCAGGACTGGCGCGGAAAAGGTGGACCGGCTGATGCAGCAATATCGCGGTCGCGGATTGGCCGTAGCCGGGCCGCAAGAGACGCTCGAAGCCCTGGCCAAGGGGCAAGTCGAAGAATTGCTCATCAGCGGCGGGCTCGAGGAG
>JBAVIH010000120.1:0-2646 GCA_049686695.1 Bryobacteraceae bacterium
GCCGATTCCAGGGCCGGAATGGCACGGGGCGGGCTTCCAGAGCCGCCCCCAAAACTCAACCCCAAGACCCCGCCGGACATTAACTTATTGCGGGCAAAAAATGGTCTTGACAATGGGGTCCACCATATCCTTCCCGGTCAGCGGAGACAATGTTGTCCACAAAAGTGCGCCGCGGTTCGCCGACATCGATCCAAAGACCGGTGAATGCCTGGAGCAATGCCGCATCTACATTAACGCGACCCAGTACTTCGAGAACGTGCCGCAGGAGGTCTGGGATGCCGAAATCGGTGGCTATCAGGTGTGTCATCAGTGGCTCAAAGACCGCCGCGGCCGGGCTCTCAGCTACGATGACTTGACCCATTACCAGCAGATGGCGATCGCCGTGTGCGAGAGCATCCGGATCGTCGACGAAATCGAATCGATTGCGCCAAACTGGTCCAGAGGCTAGAGCCGGGGACCCTGCCGTAGATACTGCCGTCCGATTTCGACCGTTACGGGCAAGCTGAAGCATGCCCCACCGATGCCTGCTGTGGTACGCTGAGTTTCTCGATCTGAATCCCTATGCGAAGCGTTGTCATCATCGGCTCCGGGTGCGCGGGCAATACGGCCGCGATTTACGCGGCGCGCGCCAATCTGAAACCAATCGTGGTGGGCGGCCACGAAGCCGGCGGGCAGCTTTCGCTGACCACGCTGGTGGAGAATTTTCCCGGCTTCCCGGAAGGCATCAACGGTCCGGAGCTGGTCGAGAACATGAAGCGTCAGGCGGAGAACTTCGGCGCCGAGTATGTCCACGGCGCGGTGCTCGATACGGATTTCTCGGTGCGGCCGTTCCGCCTCAACATCGAAGGCGAGTGGATGGAAACCCGCACCGTGGTCATCGCCTCGGGCGCCTCGGCGCGCTGGCTGGGCCTGGAATCCGAACAGAAGCTGATTGGCCACGGGGTCAGCTCCTGCGCCACCTGCGACGGCTTTTTTTACCGCGGCAAGAAGATCATGGTGGTGGGCGGCGGCGATTCCGCCATGGAGGAGGCAAACTTCCTCACCCGCTTCGGCAGCGAAGTCGCCCTGGTTCACCGGCGCGGCGAGTTCCGTGCCTCGAAGATCATGCTGGACCGCGCGCAGCACAATCCCAAGATCAAGTTTCTCGTCAACACGGTGGTGGAAGAAATCCACGACGCGTCGAAACAGACGGTCACCGGGGTGCGCCTGCGCGACGTCAAGACGGGCGAGGTGTGGGAGCAGGACGTGGACGGCTTTTTCGTGGCTATCGGGCACGTTCCCAATACCAAAATCTTCAAGGGGCAAATCGATACCGACGCCGACGGGTACATCCTCTCGCACGGCGGTGCGCGCACCAATATCCCAGGCGTGTTCCACGCCGGCGACGTGCAGGACCGGGTTTACCGCCAGGCCATCACGGCTTCCGGCGCGGGCTGCATGGCGGCGATCGAAGCCGAGCGATTTCTGGAAGCGGAAGGACACTGAACATGATCGAGCGCATTCACCCTCAGGGCGCACCGGCGCCGCGCGGCCCGTATTCGCCCGCGGTGCGCGCCGGCGATACGATTTACGTTTCCGGGCAGGTCCCGATCGACCCGGTCACCGGCGAGATCGTCAGCGGCGATGTGCAGGTGGAGACGCGGCAGGTGCTCACCAATATCCGCAACATCCTGGGGGGCTGCGGGGCGTCGCTGGCGGATGTGGTGCGCTGCGCGGTGTACCTCACCGACGCCGCCGATTTCAAGGCCATGAACGAGGTCTACGCCGAATTCTTCGGGGAAGCGAAGCCGGCCCGCACCACCGTTGTGGTTGCCGCTCTGCCGCTGCCCGGCGCCAAGGTGGAGATCGACGCCATCGCGTATCAGCCGAGCGCGGCCCGGCGGGGCTGAGACCGGGCGCGGGGCAGCGATTCGTAAGGCCGGAAGCTGTAGGGATCGAGGTCATCGATCCTGAGGGCTTTTTCCAACAGATGCCCTCTATCCCCGGCCAAATTCGTTCCAGAGGTGCGCAAGCAGGTGGAGATGCCCTCCGCTCTGATGCGGCCTCCGCTGTGCTTTTCGGGGCATGCGTGACCCCAGTCCCAGGGGGCGCCGATATGGCGGCGGGTCAACGCGCTGAAGCGAGCGACGATTACGGCTCTTTCCCACGTTGACCGCAGCCCATTCGCAGGTATAAGATGAGAGTGCGGGGTGGAGCAGTCTGGTAGCTCGTTGGGCTCATAACCCAAAGGTCGAAGGTTCAAATCCTTCCCCCGCAACCAATTCTTTCAATAGGTTACGAGCTTCCGGCGCAAATCCCAAGACCACTTTAGCCCACGATAGCCACAGGTCCCGGTTTCGCGGTCTCTGCTTCTGGCTCGTTCGTGGGGCTACCGGCTGGCTTCAAAATCATCTCGACCACGTTCCCGTGTGCCTGCCGTTTGCCGTCCGTCATTGCCCTGCCGTAGACATTCATTGTGGTTTGAATGCTGGCATGGCGCATCAACTCTCGCTGTACCCCAATTGGTGCTCCGGTCTGGTCCAACCACGACCGGAAGCTGTGCCGGAAGGACTTCCAGCCCACCGTGGCCGTGATCCCCGCTGCTTTCGCTGCTGGCTTGATGTGCTTCTTTTGAATTTCCTCCTGATGGTATGGTTTACCGGTTGC
>JBAVIH010000121.1:0-7012 GCA_049686695.1 Bryobacteraceae bacterium
GCCCACGTTTTCGCCGACTGGGTGATCATCAAGAGATTGCTTTCCAGGTTGCCCGGCTCGGTCACCCATCCGCCGCCGGTGTTGTTGGGCAGCAACTCGAGCGCGGAAGGAGCGACTTTCGACCCCGGCCGGATGCTATCGAGCACAACCACGCGTATGGCGTTGGTCTGGCATAGCCCGACCAGATGTTTGATGGTGGCCTCGTTATCGCTGGACAAGGGCGGGCTGTTCAGCACCGCGATGAGGAGCCGCATGCCGGGACGAAGCGCGGCGGCCTGCACGGCGGCGTCCAAAGAAGTGAGGAAAGCCGCTGGATCGGCGGTGCGCGCCTCCAGCGCCGCGTCGGTGAAGACCTGATCCATGTCCTTCGAATTCATCTTGGCGTCGATGGGCTGCCCATCCAGGCTGCCGGCCCGCCTGAGTTCGACGGTGGCGTTGGTCGTCCCAAACCAGTGGCGGGAGGCCGCGGCGGCTGCGTGCGCGCCCTGCCGGGCGGTGGCCGCGAAACCCGGGCCGAACACAAACGTCAGCGAGTAATCCTCGGCGCGAACGGTGGCGGCACCGGCCACGCCAAACAGAAACATAATTCCGAGAAAACGATGGTAAAACCGCATTTTGGTAAGCCCTGTCTAACGCACCATTGTCCCTCAGTTCGCGGCCGTTGGGAAGCCCGCCGACCGGGCACGCGCCGTCTGGTAACCTTATCGCTGATGCGTCTGAACGCCTCCCTGCTGAAAAGCACCGTAGTGGCCGCGCTGGGCGGGCTGCTGTTTGGTTTCGACTCCGCCGTGATCGCCGGCGCCACGCACGCGCTGACCGAGTTGTACCAACTGTCGCACTGGATGCTCGGCTTCACGGTGGCCGCCGCCCTCTGCGGGACGGTGGCCGGTTCGGTGCTGGCCGGATACCCGGGCGACCGGTGGGGCCGCCGCGACAGCCTGCGGCTGATGGCCGTGCTGTACCTGATCAGCGCGCTGGGCTGCGCGTTCGCCTGGAACTGGTATGCGCTGCTCTTTTTCCGCTTCATCGGCGGGCTGGGCATCGGCGGCTCCTCCGTTCTGGGGCCCATGTACATCGCCGAGGTTTCGCCGGCCAAGTGGCGCGGGCGGCTGGTGGGCTTCTTCCAATTCAACGTGGTCTCGGGAATTCTGCTGGCCTATTTGTCCAACTACCTGCTGGGGCAGTTTTCGCTCGGCGGCGCCGAATGGCGCTGGAAGCTGGGCGTTGCCGCTTTCCCTGCCCTGCTCTTCCTGGTAATGCTGTACGGGATTCCGCGCAGCCCGCGCTGGCTGGCGCAGAAGGGGCGGGTGGCGGAGGCGCGCCAGGCGCTCGAGACCCTCGGCGCGGAGAACGCGGAAAGCGAGCTGGCCGAAATCGTCGCTTCCATCGACGCCGAACACGGGCATGCCCGGGAACGGCTGTTCTCGCGCAAGTACCGGCTGCCGATTCTGCTGGCGGTTTCGCTCGCCATGTTCAATCAGCTTTCCGGCATCAACGCGATCCTCTACTACCTGAACGACATTTTCGCCAAGGCCGGCTTCAACAAAGTGTCGAGCGATTTGCAGGCGGTGGCGATCGGCGCCACCAATCTGCTGTTCACCGTGATTGCCATGTCCGTGATCGACCGGATCGGCCGCAAGCGGCTCCTGCTGGTGGGCGCGGTGGGCACCGCCGTCTGCCTGGGCGGGGTCTCGTATATTTTCTCGACCACCCGCCACGAATCCATGCTGGTGTGGCTGCTGGTGGGCTTCATCGGCTTCTTCGCCTTCTCGCAGGGCGCGGTGATCTGGGTGTATCTGAGCGAGATCTTTCCCAACCGCGTGCGCGCGCAGGGCCAGAGTCTGGGCAGCTTCACGCACTGGATCATGAATGCGTTGATCTCGTTTCTGTTTCCGATGGTCGCGGCTTCCTCCGGCGCTCTGCCGTTTGCCTTTTTCGGAGCCATGATGCTGGTGCAGTTCGTGGTGGTCCTGGTCTTTTTCCCGGAGACCAAGGGCGTCTCGCTCGAACAGATGCAGAAGCGCCTGGGGATCGCCTGATGGGTAACGCCGGCGGTCTTGCCGCCGGTGTCTTGTTCGATCCCTAAGGCGAATTGCTTCCCGGATCGTATCCGCCGGTCGAATGTTTCCTCTGCCAGTACATAGAGAACACCGGCGGCAGGGACCGCCGGCGCTACGGCCGGCCTGCGATACCATAGGCACTTGGCGCAGCCACTGCCACGTTTACGGCTCGATCTCGATTTCATGCCATCGCCGGCCGAGGATCACCCCGGGCTGCTGATCCGCGACGGACACCACTTCTCCGACTCGGTGCTGATCGTTCCGCCGCTGCTGGTGGAAACCCTCGAATGCTTCGACGGCGAGAAAACGGAGCTCGATCTGCGAGCCGAACTGGTGCGGCTGATCGGCGATCTCGAGGTGGGAGATATCGCCAGGAGCCTGGTGGAGACGCTGAGCGGAGCCGGTTTCCTGGTAGACGAGAATTTCGCGCGCATGGAGGGGGAGCGCCGGCGCCGATTCGCCGCCGAGCCGGTGCGTCAACCGGCCCACGCCGGCGGCGCCTATCCAGCCAAAGCCGATGCCCTCAGCCAGACCTTGGCGCGCTATATGGATGGCGCCGCGCCCGCCCCGCGGGACGGACGGCCGATGGCGATCGCGGCGCCGCATGCCAGCCCGGAGGGCGGCGTGCAATCGTACCGCGCCGCTTACCAAGTGTTGCGGCCGGAGGATTGCGACCGGACCTTCGTGATCCTGGCCACCTCGCACTACGGGCGTCCGGACAAGTTCGGCCTGACGCGCAAGAACTTCCTGACCCCGCTGGGAGAATCGCCGACCGACGTCCGGCTGGTGGACTGGCTTGCGGCGCGCGCTCCCGGCGCCATCGAAATGGAAGATTTCTGCCACTCCTTCGAGCACACCGTGGAACTGGAGCTGATCTTCCTGCAACACACCCTGGGACCCGAGGCGCGCATTCTGCCGATTCTCTGCGGAGCGTTCGTCACCAGCCTGATGGAAGGCGGCAAGCCGGAAGACGACGAAGGAGTGCGCCGCTTTATCGACGCGCTGGCGGAACTGCGGGAGCGCGAAGGCAACCGCCTCTTCTGGATTCTGGGAGTGGACATGGCGCACATGGGTGCGCGCTACCAGGACCCGTTCCAGGCCCGCGCCAGCCAGGGCGTGATGAACGAAGTGGAGGTCCGCGACCGCGCCCGCATCGCCCGCATCAACTCCGGCGACGCGGACGGCTTCTGGGATCTGGTGCGGGAGAACCGCGACGATCTGAAGTGGTGCGGGTCGTCACCGTTCTACACTTTCCTCAAGGCCGCTCCCGGAGCGCGCGGCGAACTGCTCAGCTACGAGCAGTGGAACATCGACGAATCGAGCGTGGTGAGCTTCGCCGGCATGTCGTTTTCCGAACCGGGAAGGCGGTAGCGCCGGCGGTCTTACCGCCGGTGTCTCTTGTCTTGTACGCGCCCGGCTGTGCCGACTCTTTGGAACACGCCGCCGGGCAGCTCCCTGTCGGGAAAACACCGGCGGCAAAGACCGCCGGCGTTACGGGGTCCATCGCTATGGCAGCGTGAAGCTGATGTCGATTTCGGTCGACACTTCCACCGGCTGGCCGTTGAGCAGCGTGGGCTTGTAGACCCAGTTTCGCACTGCGTCTAACGACGCCTGCACCAGCAGCGGGTGGCCGCGGATCACCTTGAGATCCTCCACGTGCCCATCCTTGCCGATCACGGCGGACAGCGCGACGGTTCCCTGTATTTGCGCCTGTTTCGCCAGCGCGGGGTATTCCGGCTTGACCGAAGAGATCAGGTTCATTTCTTGCACGCCGCCGCCCACGCGAATCCGCTGAGGGATGGCGCTGGCCTCCGGCGCCACGCCGCTGTCCACGCTCACATGGGGCTGGCCCGGCGCGCCCTGGACCGCGATCGTCAGGTCGGCCTGGCCATTGCCGATGCTGATTCCGGCGCGCAGATGCTCATCGACCTCCTTGGCAGCCTGGTTGACATTTTTCATCACGTTCCCGATATCGAGAGGCAGCGTATCGCCTTCGTGATAGGGCAGGCGCGCCAGAACGTCGGCCTTGGCCTGATCGGAAAGCCCGCTTACGGTGATGCTCTTGAGCACGCTGGGCGTCACGGCGTTAAAGGTGCCGTTGTTGACCGCAAGTCGATCGGCCTTGATGCTCACTTGTGGGCCGTTGAACCCGCCGCCTGTGCCCGTTCCGCTGCTGGCGCCGGCTCCGGAGCCCCCGTTCGGGGCGACGCCGAACTCCGGCGAGCTCTGCAATGCGATTTGCAATTCTGCGTCGTTGCCGCTCGGGCGGACTACGACGCCCATGCCCATGCCAAGATCCTGGACCGTGGCGCTGATTTCGATCAGCCCATCCTGAGTCAAGGTGTCGCCGACGTGGATCGGCAGGCGCGACAGAAGATCGGCCTTGGCCTGATCGGAGAGCCCGCTCACCACGATGCTCTTGATCACCCTGTTCTGGAAAGGCAAGTTGGAGGTCGCGACCTTCATCATGGCGATGCGCTGCTCCTTCGACATATGAGATATGCTGCCTTCCGTAGCCATACCGGCTACGGTACCGACGCCCTCTCCAGTCGCGCAGGCCGCGCTCGCCGCGCCTTCCTTCGGCAGTTCGAAAGTGACACTGACCTGCCGCGTGCCGCCCGCCGCGTCCTTGGCGAAGTGCCAGTTCAAAACCGATTCGAGCACCGCTTTGCGCAGCTCATCCGGGCCGCTCAGAATACTGGCGTCCGTCACCACGCCATTCGAATCCAGCTTAACCTGCGCCACCACGGCGCCTTGCACACCTTTGGCGATGGCGGCCGCGGGATAGTCGATTCCCGACCGGTGCATGAGCTGCGAGCCGCCGAGATCCACCGCCACGCCGGGGGCGTCCGACACCATCTGCGGCGCGGCCGCCAGCGGAAATGCGCCCGTTACCAGCCAGCACGCGGCGGCAAGAAAAACCACGCTCGCGGCCAGTGCCATAATCCGTCGCGTCTTCGACATAGTTGCCTCCCGAATGATTTCGACCACTCTTTGTTTCAGATGCCTCTTGCGAAGGAACAGCGGCGCGGGCGCCAGATCCAGCTCCGGCCGCGCGCCGGCCATTTCGAGCAGCGCATCCACGTAGGGATCGCGCGACTGCGTGATGCGGACGACCTCGAAATCCACCGCCTGTTCGCGCGCCAGTTGAATTTCGCCCAGCAGCCACCAGATGGCCGGATGAAACCAGAGCGCGGCGCGCACGAGTTCCTCGGCCACCGTGAACAGCCAATCGTGCCGCTCCACGTGCAGGTTTTCGTGGCACAGAATGGCCTCCCGCATGGCGTCGCTCAGGAGCGGAAATCGCTCCGGCAGCAGGATCACCGGCCGGCGCCAGCCGAAAGTCACCGGGCTCGAGACCTCGGCCGAGAGCAGCACTTCGGCCCATACGCCCGCGTTTTCGAGCGGCACGGCGTGGCGGCGGAAACGGCGCAACCGCCAGAACCCCACGACCAGCCACGCCAGGCGCGCCGCCACGCCGGCGGCCAGCAGATAGAGCAGCAGGTTGCCCGGCGAGATGTGGAAGTGCCGCGGCGCCGGCGTTGGCAGCACGATGCCGGTCACCACCGTCGTTACCGAAACGTTGGCGGCGATCACCTCGCGGTGCCACGGCCGCACCCAGGGAAGGAGCAGGCACGCCGCCAGCAGCAGTTGCCAGTACAACAGCCGGGCGCCGGCCGCCCGCATGCGCACCAGCGCCGGCACGAAAGCCGCCACCGCCACCAGCAGCCCCACTTGCAGGCTGTAGGCCAGGATGTCGCTCCAGATCAGAGTGGTGTTCATGACGCCCTCCCCGGCTTGCGCAGCCGCGCGATTTCCTCCAGGTCCTCGCGCGACAGATCGCCCTCTTCCACCAGGTGCACCAGCAGCGGCTCGGCCGACCCGTTGAATACCCGGTTGACGAACTCCCGCACCATGGCGCCGATCACTTTTCCCTTCGGCTGCGCCTGCCGGTACACGTGCGCCCGGTCGGCTTGGGTCTTCTTGAGGTATTTCTTCTGCTCCAGGATCTTCATCATGGTCATCACCGTGGTGTAGGCCACCTTACGGCGCTCCAGGAGCGCCTCGTATACGTCGCGCACGGTCACGCTGCCGCGCTCCCAGACGATCTTCATGATCTCCAGTTCCTGGCCCGTTAGGGTGGTGCTTGGCGGTCGCATACTAATTTATTAGTACTAAATCAGCAGCTTGTCAAGAGAAAATTCGGGGCGAACGTTTTCGCGTCTTCGGATTCTCTCGAAATCCGGGTTGGTGGTTGGCTATACTGCGAAGTATCGTCCATGGCCACGCGCATCATTCAGTCTCCATCGATCGACCCGCGGCACGCGTGTTTCCGGCTGGGGATTCGCGAGTCGAGGATTCACCATCGAGGCGTGTACGCGCTCGATCCGATACCCGCCCACCGCAAGGTGATCGAATACACCGGCGAGCGGATCGGCCGCCGCGAGGCCAAGCGCCGCGGTCAGGGATCGGTCACCTACCTGTTCAGCATCGACGATTACTGGACCCTGGACGGCGCGGTGGGCGGTTCCGGCGCCGAGATCATCAACCACAGTTGCGACCCGAACCTTCGCTCCTGCGTCTTCAAGGGCCACATTCTCTATATCAGCAAGCGCCCCATCCGCCGCGGCGAGGAACTTACCGTCGACTACCGCTTCTCGCACACGATCGAGCGCGTCCGCTGTTGCTGCAAGAGCGAAAAGTGCCGCGGCACGATCAACGTCAAAGCCGAGTGACCAGGAACCGGCGCGGCGAACCGGTCGGGTCTACCGCCTGAGCCGGCGGACCAGCGCCGCGCATTCCTCGACGCGCAGCAGCCAGGCGGCAGCGATATAGACGATGCCAAACGTCGCGATCACCACCAGTCCGAAGCCGAGCGGGTGACGGGACCCAAGCGCGGCTTTCGCTCCCCACGCGCCAGCGGCGGCTATGGCGGCGGCGAGCCACAACCG
>JBAVIH010000122.1:0-8177 GCA_049686695.1 Bryobacteraceae bacterium
CTGGCCGATACGGTGTTGCCGACCTCGACCGCCGGGAGTTCCTCGGGAGCCAGCGGTCCTTCGGCGGTAGCGAACGGAAGCGGCGCAGGACAGAGCTCAGCGGCGATGCCACAGATGACGCTGAACATTCAAGCGCTGGATGCGCAATCCATTCTCGACCGCAGCGGCGACATCGCGCAGGCGGTGCGCAGCGCGATGTTGAACATGAGCGCGATCAACGATGTAATTAGCGATCTGTGACATGGCTTCCTTCCCCACCCTAAAGACGAGCGCCGTTGCACAGTACCCGGCGACCAAAGCAGTCACGTTTCAAAACCAGGTAGTGCGGTTTGTGGATGGCAGCGAGCAGCGCTACCGGGATTGCGCCGGACCGCTGCACCGGTGGGTGATCCGTTTGAGCGAGTTAGACGAGACGGAGATGGCCGCGCTGGAACAATTCCTGGAATCGAACCAAGGCAGCTTCGGCAGCTTTTCCTTCACGGACCCATGGGATAACCGGACTTACGGCAATTGCAGTTTCGCCGATGATGCCATAGGTTTGACTTCGATGGAAGAACTGCGCGGTGAGACCTCGGTTACAGTGAGAGAAAACCGGGAGTAACTATGAATGTTTACCCGCAGTTAGTAACCGGGGCACTGAGCCAGTTTCCGATTGTGAAACAACGGCGACCGAGGACCGTGGTGAACGCGGCGTCAGACGGAAGCTCGATCAAGCTGGCGGACCCGGCCGGCGCGGCCGTTGAATGGCAACTGCGTTACACCAATCTCAGCGATTCGGAACTGGCTGCGCTACAGCAGTTCTTCATGGCAATGGAAGGATCACT
Organism: Bryobacteraceae bacterium; assembly: GCA_049686695.1. Taxonomy (GTDB): domain Bacteria; phylum Acidobacteriota; class Terriglobia; order Bryobacterales; family Bryobacteraceae; genus Bog-375. The sequence continues at coordinate 825 of JBAVIH010000122.1, forward strand.
GAACAGCTTCACGTTCCTCGACCCGGCAGCGAACCTGCTCGCCTGGAGCGAGGACCTGACGAACGCGGTTTGGGCGGCGGCGCCGTTTCTTACTCTATCGGGCGTCATGGCGGACCCGTTGGGCGGCAGCAACGCGTGGCAACTGGCCAACTCGGGAGCGGGATCTCAGACGCTGACGCAGACGCTGAACGCGCCGGCCAGCTATACGTACTGCTTCAGCGTATATGCGTTCAGCAGCCAGCCGGCGACGATCCAGTTGTCGATTGGGAGCAATTCGACGCGGTTTGCGCTGAGCTCGCGGTGGAATCGCATTCAGATCGCCGGCATGGGCAACGCCACGGCAAGCCCGGTCGAATTCGGCATCGAACTGCCGGCGGGCGCCACCGTGAGCGTGTTCGGACCGCAGGTGGAAGCACAGGCGGCGCCATCCGCGTACAAAACCGGCACGACGGGCGGGGTTTATACGAATGCGCGATTCCGCGACGACGCCTTCACATTGACGTCCGGCGACGTAAACCACCACTCCGCAACGGTGAACATATTCTATGCAAACAGTCTCTGAGTTGAAGGCAGGTGCGATCACCGATACGCCGCTGGTGATATTCGACTGTGTCCTGCCGAACGGGGACGGCGAGCACTGGTGCACCCACGGCATCACAATCGGAACTACGTCTTATGCCGCCCGCGTGTTGCAGCATAGTGCATTTGACATTCAGACCGCGTCGGACCAGGGTGTCGATGGAAGCCCGACGATTACTCTGCTGCTGGCCAACGCGGACTCGCATTTCTCGGAGATCGAGCGGAGCACGGGTTTCCGGGGCGCGCAGATCACAGTCAGCTTCGTGTTTTACGATTTGCGCAACAACGTTCCGCTCACCGACGCAGTGGTTGTGTTCCAGGGGATCTGCAACCCTCCGGACCAAATAAAGGAAGCGACGTTTCGCGTATCGGCAACGAACCGAATGAGCATGCAGCGGGTGTTTCTGCCCGAAATCCGGATTCAGCGCTTATGCCCCTGGACGTTCCCGTCAACGCCCGCTCAGCAACAGGAAGCCGTCGACGGAGGCGCAGAGGGCAGCTACTCTCTTTACTATCCGTGCGGTTATTCGGCCGGTCTTCCGGGAGGTTGTGGGAACCTGAATGACGGCGTGCCGTTTACATCGTGCGGGTATGCTTCGACAGACTGCCAGGCTCGCGGAATGTTCATGCGGTTTGGCGGAATCGAATACATTCCGCCGGTGATTACGGTGCGAGGCTACGGCAAGGACTGGACCAGTTCCGCCGTGGCGGTGAACCAGGCGCGTTACAACGACTATGTTCCGATGGCGTACGGAACAACCTGGTACTATCCACCGGTCGTATTTGCACGCAATGACGGGAACCTGACGAGAATGGAGGTGCTCCTGGGCATCGGTCAGATTCAAGGCGTGCTGACCGTGCTGGTGAACGGCTATCAAATACCGCTTGGCGTGAGCGGGCAAAACATGACCGGTACCGGATGGTATAACATCCCAACCCTAGGGACGCGAAACGGCGCTTTCGACATGAATTTCCTGAACTCGAGCGGCCAGGCGGCGGGAGACGCCTATGGTGGCATGGCGTACCTGTCGGTGGCGGTGCCGAACCAAATCAGCGATGGGAACTCACTGCCCTCGGTGCAGGTGCTGGTACAAGGACTGATAGTCCCGACGTATGACGCCCAAGGAAATCAGTTAAGCCAGGAATTCAGCAGTAACCCCGTATGGATCTTACACGACATACTGCGGCGCAGCGGGTGGCAGGCGTCCGAGATCGACTATTCGAGTCTGGCGTCAGCGGCGGCATATTGCGATGAGCGCATTAGCTCGACGGATCTAAACGGCAACCCAATCAACATCGCCCGTTTTGGATGCAACGTAATCCTGCAGAAAAGGCGCAGCGCGGGCGATGTAATTCGCGGAATTCGCAACGCATCACGGCTGTTCCTGACTTACGGCGCCGGCGGCGTCCTGCAAATCAACGCTGAGAACACGATGGCGCTGCAGCAGCCGGCACAGAACTCGTGGTCGAATAGCACCGAATCGCTGAACGGGGGATGGCCCGCTTACGAATTTGGCGACGGAACCACGGGTGTTTCGGGAATCCTGCGAAAATCGACGGGAGAGCCGAGCGTGGTAGTTTCGTCGCGGAGCATCGCGGACACGCCGAACTCGCTGAGCATCGACTATCAAGACGAACTCAACAGTTACCAGCAGGACAGTTACACCGTCGTAGATCCGGACGACGTGACTCTGACCGGCCAACAAGTGACCGGCACGCTGATGGCGATTGGATTGCCCAATTACGACCAGGCAGCCCGGATTCTCACATTCAACCTGGATAAGTCGCTTGCGGGCAACACCTATGTCCAGATCGAGACCAGCATCATGGCGTTCGGGATTCGGCCCGGAGACCTGATCACGGTAACTTATCAAAAGGAGGGTTTCAACCGGCAGGCATTTCGGGTTCTCAGGATAACCCCGGCGACCAACTTCCGGACGGCTGTGGTCACGGCGCAGATCCACGAAGATGCGTGGTACCTGGACTCGAATGGGCAAACCAGCTCGGCAGCGGGAGCAAAACAGCAGGCTACGGCCAGCATTGGGCTTCCCAGGCCTTTGCCGGGAAGCGTGGTTGACCCAGACGGAGTAGTCGAGTTTGGCATTGCAGAGACGGCCACGACAAACAGCGACGGGACGATTCAGGCAAGCCTGGCGGTGAGCTTTGTCGCAGCAAAGACCGCGACGGCGGGCGGGCCTGGCATTCCGCTGGTCAGCCTGGTTCCGACGATTGGAACGGGCGGTACGCTCATGGCAAACCAGGTCCTGTACTATGCGGTTTCCGGCGTAGACGCAGCGGGAGACGAAGGCGCGCTTTCTTTTGTGGTGACGGCCTTGATTGCGAGCGATGGATCTTCAGTGACGCTAACGGGGCTCAGTTTTGCTCCGGGCACCAGCAATTTCAATGTCTACCGCGGCACCACGCCGGCCGAATTGCTGCGGATCGCTTCGAGCCAGGCGATTGGAACGAGCTTCCACGATTCCGGCGTGCAGCCGCAATTGATCGCCCCGCCGGATGCGAACTTCGACCATGCCAATTTCTACTGGCGCATGGAACTCCAGCCGGAGATGGCGGCAGCTATCTTCTCGCCGACGACGGTGGGTAATGGAAACCTGCAGATGGGCCCAAACGGCTATCAGGGCATGACGGCGCGACTGACGCGAGGAACCGGCGCCGGGCAGGAGGCATCGATTGCAAGCAATGATGCGACGACACTCACTCTTTCGAGCGCGTGGGTGGTGCCTCCGGACGCGACAAGCTATTTCGTTGTGGCGGAATCGGGCTGGCACTTTGGGGCCAAGACTAAGAGCAGCCCGGTGAGCCTGGTTGTTCCCAATCAAGGCGGCGAAACGGTTCATGTGACGGGGCGCTCGGCGAACGCGGTCAACGTGGAGTGCCCGCCGCTGCTCTCGACGGTGACGCGGTGGCAGATTGGGGGAAGCGGATTCAGCGACAGCGGCGCGCCGCCGACACCGTTCTTTGGTCTGAGTGCCGGAAAGACAGGCGGAACGCTGGACCTCAGCGGAGTCTCCTTCAGCAGCCTGACCGACACCGAGACCGTTTCAGCGGCCACACTGACGGTTTATTACTGGGACGAACTGCAAGGCGCCACCGGTTTCGCGCTCGCCGACGCAATAGGGACGAGCGAGACGACTCTGACACTGAGCACTCCGGGACCAGCGCAGGCTGGCGGCATTTTGCAGATCGACAGCGAGGTGCTCGAAGTGACGGCTGTCGGCGAGGGCGGAGTGCAATACACCGTCCAGAGGGGTGTGCATAGCAGCCCGGCCAGTGCGCACGCCCAGCGGGCAGCGGTCTATCACCTGGCAGGTCTGACAGCGACGGCCGGGTTCCCGCAGGGATTCTTCGGCAGTCCCTACAGCGGCACCTGGAGCTTTCCCATCACGCTTTCGGACGCCCGGGTGGCGAGCGCGCAACTGTTCGTTACGAACCAAAAAGGAAACAGTCCTACGGCGAGCGTATGCCTGACGCACACGGTCGATAGCGGCCTACGAACGCTCTCCGGCGGCCAGTACTCGATTCAGGTGGAGGGGTTCCTGTCAATCGACCAATCGGCGGCACCGGCTCTCGTGGTGGAAGCGGCGCACTCTGTCGGTGACATTTACGGGGTGCTCGGCGCAGCGGCGGATGAGACGGTGCAACTCCAGCTCAGCGTCAACGGGTCGGCTTACTGCCAATTGGTGTTTCAAGCAAACGAGACTATCTCCAGCGACGTCAGCGGGCAAAGTCTGCCGCCTTTGGCGACGGGAGATCAGATAACGTTGGCCGTTCAATCCGTGGGGCAGACATATCCAGGCGCGGACCTGACCGTAATCATCCGACTCTGATGGGAGACACACTTACCAAACTGCGACCGGACCGAGATCTCCAGTGTTACTTCTTTGAGCCATCGGCCGTAGCGGCATTGAGCGAAACCAGCGCGACTGGATTCACTGTCTCCGGTTGCTGGCGGAGCCAGTTCGACTGGGCGGTACTTGAATGGAACCGGGACAATGTCTTCGAATACCCTGCGTTGCGCAATCTTCCCGACGGGGACCTGAGCGGATTGCAGCTATCTTACAAGGAAGTTCGCACTAACTGCATCGGTTTCGATTCTACCTGGTACCCTACGGAACCCTGGCCGTACCTCAGGATCTGGGCAGATACGGGCGGAGGGGAACAGATCTACGAAATTCCTCTGTTACAATGCGCGACGCCTCTGTCGAGTGCGGTCCCCGCCACTGCGCAGTTCCAATTGCAGGGCGCGCCGACAACCGGGGACTATGTCGAGCTGGCATGGCTGGACCAACACTACAATTACCAGTTGGTATCCGGCGACACCCTGAGCACCGCGGCGGCAGCCCTAGCTGGGATCATTACCGCAAATCAGCGGGCCGGACTAGTGATCGCGACGGCGGACGCTTCGACAATTACGCTCACCTATCTGGGAGTGCCGGGATCGAACGGAAACCGGATTGGCGTGTATGGCACCGTGCACGGCGCTGGAACGGAATCCTGGGCGCCGCTCTCGGCCCTATTCCAGGGCGGCGTACCGCCCACCGCCTGGCAAGTGAATCTCGACTTCGCGAACCTGACGGATTCGAATGGCGTCTCAGTCCCCGCCGCAAGTTTAGCGAACGTGCGGAAGATGCGATGGACCTGGGCGGCGGACATGCAGGCGGCGGCTTTTCAACGGAGCGAGTTTTCGGTGGTGGTGTCGAACTGGACCGTCGCGGGGACGGGCCAGCGATATCAAGTGGCGGGGCCTGGCAGTCGCCGGATCGAGAACGATTCCACGGCGCTCACTTACACCGGCACCTGGGCTTCCGAAACTGGCAACTATTCGGGGGGGTCCATACACTCGACGACAGCGCCTGGCTCTGCCGTCCACTGCTCCTATGTTTCATTGTTTGCCCACACATTGTACCTGGGAACGCGGGCACTAGCGAGCGGTGGACAAGTGACGGTGCAGGTGGACGCCGGCACGCCGACCGTAATCAGTTTGGCTCTTGCAGGCGAAGATGTGCTCATGCGAGTGTCGTTGGGGCAGCAGCCTTCGTCCATGGAGCACATCGTCACCATCACTCATTCCGGAACTGCGGGCGCACCGGTGTACTTCGACTTTCTCGAAATTGCCGTTCCGACAGGCAATCTACCCACGTTCGGCAAGATGCCGACGACGGCGGCGGCGACGGACTGGGATACTAACCACTCTCTGGCACTCGCTCCCGAACGAACGGCATGGTTGGTCGACAGCATAGGATTGCGGGGTCGATTGAACCATTATGCCGGCGCGCTTTTGTTCTATGAGCTGGTTTGTCCGGGCAATGAGTACGCATCCGCGACGATCGCCTTCGCCGGGCAGCCGGAGTTCGGTGGGCAGACCGAAATCGAATTGGACGGCACGCCGCTGCAGCACTGGAACCTGATCGGCGACACGGCCGAGAGCATCGCCTCCTGCTTCGGACTATTGATCAACGCCGGTTCGACCGAGGTATGGGCCCTGGCCGACGGAGCCAGCCTCACGATTACTTCGCGCCTTCCCGGCTCAGCAGGCAACAGCATCGCTTTGAACGTCAGTACCAACAGCACGCAGTTCACAGCCAGTCCGACGCCGAGCGCGCTTTCGGGCGGCCGAGATGGAACCTGGCTAACCGATCTAGCCGTTGTGCCCCGGATGAACCGCGCGGCCCGAGACTGGAGTCTCAGTTATTTCAAGGCGCTGAACAGCTATGGCATTCTCGTCACCGCCTCTTTCAGCATGGAACTCGGCAACGGGGATCCGAGCACTGGCGCTGGGATTGCCCAATGCTACCCGGACGGCACTGCGTGCACAGTGAACACACCGGCTTTGCAGACCAACTTCGGGCCGGAAAGCACGGCGTTCTGGCAGCAGGCGTATCTCGACATGGCGCAGATCATGCTGGACGCCGGTATTACTCCTTATCTGCAATTCGGCGAAGTGCAGTGGTGGTATACGGCGGCGCACGGCGGCATGCCGTTTTATGACGCCTATACGACTTCCGCCTTTCAGGCGGCTTATGGGCGGACGATAGGGGTTATTCCAAGCCAGAATGCCAACCCGGCATCTTATCCAAGCGAGTGTGTCTTCCTGCCCGATGTGATTGGCCAATTCACCCAGGCGATCATGACCTTCGTCCGCCAGTCGGCGCCGAACGCGAAGTTTGAAGTGCTGTACCCGCCGGACGTCAATAACACGCCACTGAACAAACTGATCAACTACCCCACAATCTACTGGACGCCCGCTAACCTGGCTTGTCTCAAGACAGAGAATTTCACCTACACTGGCGACCGCAATCTGGACCTGGCGCGGCAGTCGATCCAGTTGCCAGGAGATCTCGGATTCCCGCCGTCGCAGAGCAGCCACCTGGTGGGTATCAGCGACTACACGACACCGTGGGTGAAGGAATGGAGTCTGGCGCTAGCGGCAGGCGTGGAATCGGTGGTGCTGTTTGCGCTCGATCAGTTGTGCCTGATCGGCTACTCCCTGCCGGTCAATGTGAGAATCACCCGGGCAAGGTTCATGGGCCGGTAGTTTTTGTGCCAGCCGGCGAACGGCTACCGCTGATTGGATTTCAGGATCTTCTTGCGCAGGCGAATGGACGCGGGTGTAACCTCGACTAATTCATCCTCGCGGATGAATTCGATGGCTTGTTCCAGATTCAGGATGCGCGGCGGGACCAGACGGATGGCCTCATCGGCGGTGGAGGCGCGCATGTTGGTGAGCTTCTTTTCCTTGACGATGTTGACGTC
>JBAVIH010000123.1:0-1547 GCA_049686695.1 Bryobacteraceae bacterium
GCGCCGAGACGCCGCCGGAGCCGGAACTGGCCGCCATCGCCGGCGAGTGCTCGCAGACCGAGCGGCGCGCCGCCGAAGCCGAGCGCGAGCTGGTGGAGTGGAAGAAGGTGCGGTTCATGGCGGATCGCGTGGGCGAGGACTTCGACGCGCTCGTCATCAGCACAGCCAAGTACGGAATCTTCGTCGAGCTGACCGAGCTGTTCATCGAAGGCCTGGTGCCGATCGACACCCTGCCGGGCGACGAATACGCCTACCGCGAAAACGTCCGCAAGGTGGTCGGCAAGCGCACCCGCCGCGAGTTCTCGATCGGCGACCGCGTCCGCGTCGTCCTGGTCCGCATCGACGCCAACGAGCGCAAGCTGCAATTCTCCGTCTTCGAAGACCCCAAGCCCCGGCGCCGCAAGTCACGTGCGCTTTGACTTTTCCCACCGCCAACGGGTATACTACGGAATCCGCGCCGGTCTGCCTTCCCCCCGAGCATGTGCAACTTTTGGGAATGGGTATGCGTCTTAATGTGTATCCGGCCAGCCGGGTGAGTGAAAGCAACATGAACAATAACAACAAGAACGGGCCGAAACTAAAGCTTTCGACTTACCGCCAGCTCCTGGAACGGAAAGGCGAAGAGGTCCGCGGCAGCATGTCGGCACAAAAAGCCGCCCAGGTGGTGGCGCGTCTGGATGTTCCGTCGGATGAAGGCGACTTGAGCCAGCAGCATCACGAGGAGTGGATCTTCCTCAACCGCAATACGCTCGACATGAAACTGCTGCGCGAGATCTCCGATGCCCTCCGCCGTCTCGATAGCGGGAGCTACGGGGTCTGCCCGGAATGCGAAAATCCGATTTCCGCCAAGCGCCTGGATGCGGTGCCCTGGGCGCGCTATTGCGTGACCTGCCAGGAGCGGATTTCCGACCGGCTGGCTCACGGCGAAGAAGTCGACGAATACCAGGAAGCTTGATGAAGCTGGCCGATCTGCGCAAGCTTTCCATCAAACGGGAAACCCGAATCTGTTTTGCCGTGGCGGACGGCCTGGAGTGCGTGATTACCGAGCACGGCATCGCGCAAGTGCCCGGCTTGAGAGGCGCTCCGAAATTCAACCTCGAGGGCGAACTTGCCGCCGCGCGCGAGTTTCGTTTCGAACCCGCTGGCGCGGCGGACCGCAAGCACGCGGCTCCGACCCGCTTGCTCACTCGCGACGAAGTTGCCCGCCTGCTCGGCCCCGCTTCGGCCGCCGCCTCGGAGCACGAAGACGAGTAGGGCTGGAACCCCGCCGAGCCGCTGCGACCATAGGCAATACTGAATTTGGGCCGCAATTCGGTGTACAATTACTAACACCGCGGTAACACTTTTGTTCTTTCCCGATGCGGTCCTTTTTGGGGGTGCGATGGAAAAACCGGCGCAAAACATCCAAGACAGTTTCTTAAACAACGCGCGCAAGGACAAGATCGTCCTCACGATTTACCTGATGAGCGGCGTGAAGCTTTCCGGCCGGATCAAGAGTTTCGACAAGTACTCTTTGGTGCTGGAGACCAACAACCAGGAACAGTTGA
>JBAVIH010000124.1:0-2240 GCA_049686695.1 Bryobacteraceae bacterium
ACAGGCTCGCGGCGCGGCTCCGGCTCCGTCATCCCGCCTCCCCGGCGTTTGCTGAGATCCAGGATGTCGCCCTTATAAATCCACGTCTTGATGCCGATCACGCCGTAGGTGGTGTGCGCTTCGGTGAAACCGTAGTCGATATCGGCACGTAGCGTGTGCAGCGGAAGCTGGCCCTGCAGGTACCACTCACTGCGCGCGATCTCGGCGCCGTTCAAGCGCCCGGAGACGCGCACCTTGATCCCCTTGCAGACGAACGGGCCGGTGGCGAACCGCATCGCCGTATCCACCGCCTTGCGCATGGCGCGGCGGAAGGCGACGCGCTTCTCGAGTTGCAGCGCGATCGATTCGGAGATGAGCTGGGCGTCGAGTTCCGCCTTCTGCACCTCCTGGATGTCGATGAAAACCTCGCGGTGCGTTTTCTTCGCCAGGTCCTGCTTCAGCTTTTCGATTTCCGTGCCCTTGCGTCCGATGATGATGCCGGGCCGCGAGGTGCGGATGGTGACGCGCAGCTTATTGCCCGGGCGGTCGACTTCAATCGAGCTGACGCCGGCCGACTTGAGCTTCTCGGTCAGGTCCCGCCGCAACTCCACGTCTTCCTGCAGCAGTTTCGAGTAGCCGTGCTTGGCGAACCAGCGCGAGCGCCATGGCTTGTTGAATCCCAGCCGGAAACCGTATGGATGAACTTTCTGTCCCATCTATGCTTCCTTCTCCGCCACCCTGATGACGATGTGCGCCATACGGCGCTGGTACCGGTAAGCGCGTCCCATCGGCGCGGGCCGCACCCGCTTCATGCGGGGGCCTTCGTTGACCTTGGCCTCGGACACGAACAGGCGGTCCACATCCACGTCTTCGTTCCGGTTCTGCGCGTTGGCGATGGCCGATTGCAGCACCTTCTCCACCGTGGGCGCGATGCGTTTGTTGGTGGCGCGCAAGGCGCTCAGCGCCGCCCCCGCCTGCATGCCGCGGATGAGGTCCACCACCAGGCGCGCTTTCTGCGGGGAGATTCGGATGTATCTGGCTTCCGCTTTGGATTCCATGCTCTTCCTCTTATGCCGGCTTGGCCGTCTTCTCCGTGGTCGCCGCTTTCACCGAGTGGCCCCGGAAGCTGCGCGTGGGAGAAAACTCGCCCATCTTGTGCCCCACCATGTTTTCCGTGATGTAGACCGGAATGAACTTCTTGCCGTTGTGGACCGCCACGGTGTGGCCGACGAATTCCGGCAGGATGGTGGAGCGCCGCGACCAGGTGCGAACCACCTTCTTTTCGTTGGCGGCGGTGAGCACGGCCAGCTTGGCTTCCAGGTGCGTGTCGGTAAACGGTCCCTTCTTGACGGATCTGCCCATTTCCTTACCTCTTCTTGGTCTTGCGCGTGACGATCCACTTGTTGGTGCGCTTGTTGTTGCGCGTCTTGAAGCCGCGCGTGGGCTGGCCCCAGGGCGTCACCGGATGGCGGCCGCCGGAGGTTTTGCCCTCGCCGCCGCCGTGCGGATGGTCCACCGGATTCATCGAGACGCCGCGGTTGTGCGGGGTCTTGCCCAGCCAGCGCGTGCGCCCCGCCTTGCCGAGCGAAACGTTCTCGTGATCCACGTTGCCCACCTGCCCGATGGTGGCCATGCATTCCAGTTGGACGCGGCGGATTTCGCCCGAGGGCAGCTTCAGCAGCGCCATGCCGCCTTCCTTCGAAACCAGTTGCGCCTGCGAGCCGGCCGAGCGCGCCATCTGCCCGCCCTTGCCCGGCTTCAGTTCGATATTGTGCACGATGGTGCCGGCCGGAACGTTCTTGAGCGGCAGCGCGTTGCCCAGCAGAATATCGGCTTCCGCGCCGGACATCACCTTCTGCCCGACCTTCAGCCCGTCCGGTTGCAGGATGTACCGCTTTTCGCCGTCCGCGTAATGGAGCAGAGCGAGCCGCGAGCTCCGGTTGGGATCGTATTCGATGGCCGCCACCACGGCCGGAATGCCGGCCTTGTCGCGCTTGAAATCCACCACGCGGTAGGCCTTCTTGGCTCCGCCGCCGATGAAGCGCGAGGTGACGCGCCCGGTCGAGTTGCGCCCGCCGGTGCGCGCCTTGGATTCCACCAGCGATTTTTCCGGCTTGCTTTTGTTGAGACCCTCCCGCGAAACCACCGTATGGAAGCGGCGGGTCGGGGTAGTGGGTCGAAAAGTCTTGATCGGCATGGATTAGATCTCCGCGAACTCGGGAACTTTCTCCCCGGCCTTGAGCTTGACGTACGCCTTCTTC
>JBAVIH010000125.1:0-2524 GCA_049686695.1 Bryobacteraceae bacterium
GCCGATTCCAGGGCCGGAATGGCACGGGGCGGGCTTCCAGAGCCGCCCCCAAAACTCAACCCCAAGACCCCGCCGGACATTAACTTATTGCGGGCAAAAAATGGTCTTGACAATGGGGTCCACCATAAACATTCTGATTTTCCCCGGTCTCCACCAAATTCATCCCTACTACCAAACCGCGAACGCCATTTTCCTGGTCGCGGCGGCCGGGTTCGTAGTCTGTGGCCTGATGCGCGGAGTCGAAAGCCACCGCATCGGAGGCTACGCGTTCTTCGTGGTGCTGATTGCGAGCTGCCTCTACCACTACTACAACTCATACTTCCCGGCCCAGCAGAACGAGAATACCGCGCTTATGGTCGTAGCACGCGAGGTGCAGCGCCACGCGAAGCCGGACCAGCTCATTATCGTTAAAGGGCACGATTGGAACTCGGAGATTCCGTTTTACAGCCACCGCCGCGCGATCATGGACCGGTTCTTTGCCCAGGAGCAGATTCAGGAGCGGATTCGGGCGGCAGCCCCGGCTACGGTCGGGGACATTCTGTACTGCTTGGATGCTCGCAAGGAGCACGAGGGACTTGATTTGAACGCGCGCATCGCGCGAGTCCGCCAGGATTATGGGCTGGAGGTTACCAGCGCGTTCGATGACGGGGTGTGCCAACACTACTTCAGCGACACTGGTTCGAGTAACTTCAGCGACCCCGGCTCGGTGGGCCTGCCGTGCATTGGCACCATAGACATGCCCAAGGACAATGAATCCGTAACGGGAACTCTTCCGGTCGCGGGTTGGGCGCTTAGCCGACCGGCGATCAAACTGATCGAGATAGCGATCGATGGGCAGAATGTCGCCTCGACCGGGTTGGGAAAGAGGCGGCCGGATCTCGTCGGGCCCTATCCGCGATATCCCGGACATCCGTTCAATGGTTACAGCGCCTCGGTGGACATTGCCCGGTTTAAGCCGGGACGGCACACCGTCGCCGCCTCGGCGGTCCTGCAGGATGGCAGTACTCACCCGGTCGGAAACAAGACCTTCGTCATTCCGTAACACCGGCTGCTGCCGCTTTCGCCACGGCGATGCCGCCTTAGCGCGGGCGCAGGACGCCGAAACGAAAAGTGGCGTCCACCACTCGAAACTGCGCGTCCACTAACGCAGAAGCCTGGAAGCCCGGAGCCGCCGGTGTGCCGAAGCGCAGGTCGAACAACTCCACCAGCTTGCCGCCCTCCAGGGTGGGCGCCGGCGTCACCCGCCACAGCGGATATTGATTGAAGCGCAGGAATTCCCGAAAGACCGGCGTGCGCGCCGCGGCATCGATGGCCGGGTCGGCGTCCGGCTTGTAAAGGATCAGGGCGCGTGTGGGGTCGAAATCGCCGGCCACGTCCAGATCGGCGATGGCGTAAAACGCGGGAGTTTCGACCAGGGCGCGCCAGCGGAGCGGGTTGATTGGACTGGGCATCGCCGCCACTCGTGTGGGCGAATCACCCTGGTAAACCCTCGCGTCGAGCATCTCGACCGCGCGCGAGTGCAACACCAGCCTCCCGCCATCGAGCGCCATCACGGCGACTAGCGCCAACACCGCGGCGATGCGGCCATGGTGGCGCGGCCTGGCGCCCCCGGAGGCGATCTCGGAGCCCACCATGCGCGCCAGAAACGGCCCCGCCAGGGCGGCTGCGGCGATGGCCCAGATCCACGGATCCACCACCGCGGTCGAATCCAGGCGCAGCCAGCGGCCGGAGAAAGGCAGCAGCAGCCGCACGCCGTAGACATTGGTCCAATCGAGCAACAGATGGACCGCCACGCCGAGCATCGCGGCCGCCAATGCGCCCGGCCAATAGAGCGGTTTCCTCCCCGCCACCCGCACCACTGCCACCGACAGCAATGCCAGTACCGGCATGGCTACCAGCGCGTGCGTCAGATGCCGGTGATAGTGCAGGTACGCGAGCGGGCCGGCGACGCCGGCGAGCACGTCGATATCGGGCGCGTTGGATGCCACCAACAGAATCGCGGTTGCCCGCGGCGACCACTTGCCGGCGCCGGCCCGCGCCAGGAAAAGGCCGATTGCGGTGTGGGTGAGATTGTCCATTGCGGGGCGTTCCTATTGTAAAGAAGATCCGCCCCGGGAAACGGGGCCGCGGACACAAAAAGTTGGACATGGGGACACATGGGGCCAGCCCGCCAGGGCGAAAGAACATAGCCCAGCGCGCAAGCGCTGGGAAGGCCATCGACGGCCGGGGCTATGTGATTGGATGCCGAATTCCCAGCGCTCGCGCACTGACTTACGCCACTTCCGTCAGAGGGTCGCGCAGCCACGCTAAGCCTTGCCGACATGCGACATGCCGATCCTGTCAGAGTAGTCCGTCCAGCAGTCTCGTAACGCCATTTCCACAGAAGACGTCAGGGCGCTGAGAAAGCAAGGCGGAGTCTCTCAGCCAGATAGGCTCCTGAATCCCGCCTATTTTCGCGTTCGCAAAAAGTCTTGACTTGTTCTCTGTTCTGTATGTATAATTACTTCCAGATGGATGTCAGCCC
>JBAVIH010000126.1:0-6158 GCA_049686695.1 Bryobacteraceae bacterium
GCAAACCCGCCGACGCGGCCGACGCCCGCCGCATGCTGGCGCTGCTCTCCGGCAGGCGGCACGACGTGCTCACCGGCATCTGCCTGCGCAAAGCCGATTCGCTGATTTCGGATTGCGCGGCTACAGCCGTTTGGTTCCAGTCGCTCACCGCTGAAGAAATCGACGAGTACGTGGCCAGCGGCGAGCCCGACGGCAAAGCCGGCGCGTACGCCATCCAGGGAAAGGCCTCGAAGTTCGTCGAGAGAATCGAAGGCTGCTATTTCAACGTAATGGGCCTGCCGGTGAACCTGGTTTATCGCCATCTCGCACGGTTGGGCTGACGTGGCACGAGTCGCGCGACAATACGCTGTCGCAGTGCGGAATCGCGTGGTTACAACACGGCGGCCAGCGCGCGGAAAATCGTCTTGGCCGCCAGCACCGACCACAGGTACAAATAACTTCCCAGGGACGTGGCCACCATCAGCACTACCAGCACCAGGAAGCCGGCGCGCGCCAGTTCCCGGTAAAGAACGATCGGGATCCGCGCCGCCAACAGCAGCTTGGAGCCATCGAGCGGCGGCACCGGCAGCAGATTGAACAACGCCAGGTAGATGCTCAACAGCACCCCGCGTTGCGCGAATCCGGACAGGCCGGGCGCGCCGTGCACGGTTGCTATGGCGACCGCGGCCAGCAAGACCGCCATCACGATATTGCTGACCGGGCCGGCCAGCGCCACCAGCGCCAGGCCGTTCAGGCCGCCGCGCAGCTTCGCCGGATTGGTCGAAACCGGCCGTCCCCAGCCCAGGAAACCGCCGCCCATCAGCGATGTCACAAACGGCAAAAGGGCGGTGCCGATCCAATCCACATGGGCCAGCGGATTCAGCGTCACACGCCCGTCCCTGAGCGGCGTGTCGTCGCCCAACCGCGTAGCCACCCAGGCGTGCGCAAACTCGTGCGGCGCCGTGAGCATCCACAGCAGCAGGACGTTGATCAACGCATACTGAATTTGTGCTGGATGCAGTCCGTCTCCATTTCCGGCCGGTTCACCGGCGCCGGGCCACGGCCGCCCAGAGCAGCAGCAGAGCGGCTACCGCCAACACCGGGATTATGGCCGTGGTTCCGATACCTGATTCTAACGTGAGGCAAAAGCGCCCACCGGAAACCGTCAGGCCATCCAGGACATGACGACCGGCCCGGCCACGACTCGGAACGGGCGTGCGCCATGGAAGTGGAACCGGGCGGCTGGCTTCGTATCAAGGCACGGCTTCAGCGATGCCGCAACGCATAGCCGTCATGGGGCTTTAGCCCCTGGTTAGTGGCCAAACCTGCGCGCGATGCGCCGACCCCGGTGGAAGCAGGCTCGTCGCCCCCCGGGGTCCGTCCCACGAGAGCCATCCTACGGCAGCGTGCTGGTGCAGAAGGCGCACCGCTTCGCGGCGAGCGGAATCTCGCTCAGGCATTCGGGGCACTTCTTGGTGGTCGGGTCGGGCGGCACTTCGCCGCGCTTCAGGCGGGCCGTCAGCGCATTCATCGGCACGATCACGAAGACGTAGATCGCCAGCGCGATCAGCAGGAAACCCACCGCGGCGTTGATGAAATCGCCGATCGGAAACTTGCTGCCATTGATGGTGAAGACAATGGCGGAGAAGTCCGGCTTGCCCGCCACGGCCGCGATCAGCGGCGTGAGGAGATCCTTTACCAGCGCCGTCACCACCGCGCCGAAAGCGCCGCCCATCACCACCGCTACCGCCAGGTCGATTACGTTCCCGCGCATCACGAACTTTTTGAAACCGTTTAGCATCGCTTTCTCCTCACGCCATCATGCCGAATTCACGGCCCTGTTGCAAGAATTTTCTCAAGCGCTCCATGGCCGGTTCGAGGATCGACCGTTCGGCCGCGTAGCAGATGCGCACCGAGCCCTCCCCGCCGGCGCCGAACGCCACCCCGGGCGCGAGCCCCACGCGGGTCTCCTCGAGCAGGCTTCGGCAAAATGCGAAGGAATCGGCGACTCCCGCAATCCGCGGAAACAGGTAGAACGCGCCATCGGGCTCTGGGACGGTCACTCGGGGCATGCCGCGGAGAGCTTCGAGGCACAGGTCGCGGTTTAGCCGCAGGTCCTCCAACATGCGCGCCAATTCCTCTTCGCCATCCTCGAGCGCGGCCTCGCCGGCCTTCTGCGTGAAACTGGCCGCGTGCGACACGATGAATTCGTTCATCTGCGCAGCCTTCTCCGCCAGGTCCCTGCGCGCGATCAGGTACCCCAGGCGCCATCCCGTCATCCGGTACGCCTTGGAAAACGATTGCACCACGATCGCCGCGTCGTCGCGCGAGGCCAGCCGGAGGATGGACGGCGCAGGCTCGCCCAGGCTCGCGCCCAGGTAGTGCAGCCGGTCGTATACCTCGTCGGCCAGCAGCCACAATTCATGGCGGCGCGCGAACTCGAGCAGGCGCTGCTGGTCGGCTTGGCTGGCCACCCAGCCCAGGGGGTTCGACGGGGAATTGTAGACCAGCAGGCGCGTGCGGCCGGTGACCGCGGCTTCGAGCGCGTCGAAATCGATCGCGTACCGGCTGCCGCACAACGGGTGCGGGATCTGCCGCGCCACGCCGTTCGAGAGGGCGACAATCGACGCGCCGTTGGGCCAGGCCGGCGTCAGCACCAGCGCCTCGTCCCCCGGATCGAGGGTCGCGCGGATCGCCACGTTCAGCGCTTGCACGCCGGAAGCCGTGACGGTGATTTCGCCCGCCGGGTCGATCTCCACGTGGTGCAGCTTGCGGTACGAGTCGGCTATCGCGCGCCGCAGCGAAGGCAATCCGGCGTTTTCGCTGTAGAACGTGTAGCCGGCGCGGATGGCGCGTTCGGCGGCGTCCTTGATGTATTCCGGCGTCGGCAGATTCGATTCGCCGAAATAGAGGCGCAGCACGCCATCCATCGACATGGCGATGTCCGCCAACTCGCGAATGCGGGAGCGGGGCACTCGTTCGGCGGAAGGGGCGACGCGCGGCATCTCCGCTATTGTCGCACCGCGCGCGGGTTTGTCTACAATGAGACTTCCATGCCTCACTCTCCCGTAGCCGCCATCACCGATGAGTTCTGCCCGGATCTGGAAACCGCCGCGCGGGCGATGGCTTCGCTGGGCATGACGGGGGCCGAGCTGCGCATGGTTGCGGGCAAGAACATCATCGACCTGACGAACCAGGAAGTGGACCGCGCCACGGCCATCCTGCGCGGCGACGGCCTCGCCATCGTATCGATCGCCTCTCCCGTGTTCAAGTGCGTGCTGCCGGACGCGCCGGAGGTCGATATTCGCTTTCAGCAGGACACGTTCGCCGCCAAACACACGATCGAGGATCAGCCACGGCTGGCCCGGCGCGCGCTCGAGATTGCAGGCCGCACCGGCGCGCGCATCGTACGCGTGTTCTCCTTCTGGCGGACAGTGCGGCCCGAGGCGTGCTTCGATCGGATTGCGGAGGCGCTGGCCGGCCTGGCCGAGTTGGCCGCTCCCGAAGGCGTCATCATCGGCCTCGAAAACGAGCACGCCTGCAACGTGGGAACCGCCTCGGAAGCGGCGCGCCTGCTCGCGGCCGTAGCGCATCCCGCCTTGCAGCTCATCTGGGACCCGGCCAACGCCCTGGTGGCCGGCGAAACGCCGTTCCCCGAAGGGTATGCGAAGCTGCCCGCCGAACGGATCGCCCACGTGCACGCCAAGGACTGCCGGGTCACCGGGCACACCCCTGAGTGGCTGGAGCTGGGCACCGGCAGCATCGACTGGACGGGCCAGATCGCCGCTCTCCAGCGCGACGGCTATCGAGGCTGGTTCAGCCTGGAGACCCATTGGCGCGGCCCCACCGGCGACAAGCTGGAAGCCAGTCGAATTTGCGGAAGGAATTTGGTAAGGATGGTGGGGTGAGGGGCAAAGGCCTGATAAACTCAAATCGTGCCGGACGTCTTGAGAGTCGTTAGCCGCTGCCTTCGGCCGACGGCTCCTGCATTCGCCTTGCTACTGGCTCTGGGCCCAGGCAGCAACTCTCGCGGCCAACAACGGCCAGAGCCGCTGCCGACCTTTGAAAACGTTTTGAAAAAGCTCTCTTCCGCGCCCGCCGATGCTTGCAGAGCGGAGGACCTCAGCGAGCTCGAATTCCGACTTTTCCAACAGGTGGATGTTGTTGTAGCGCAGGCGCTCAACGAAAACTCCGACGCGACTCACCCGAGCGGCGGTCCACGAAAGCGGGACGTTGCGGCACTCGAGAAGTTGGAGCGGCTGAGCGCGGACGTCAATAAGAGCTGGCCAGAGGACAAGCGCTTTCATTTCGAGGTGCTCGACCTGCCGCCCGCTCTTTTAGTGAAGATGCCTTACCGCAATCGGGCGACATTCTCTTTCTTCGCCAGTTTTCAGGATCGGGAGGACCGCAAGCGCACTGATCGATGGCAGGCGGTGGGCGCCATAAACGATCATAAAGTCGAAACCGGCGGAAACGGCTATGACGGGCTCGATCTGCTCCCCCTCCGCCGGGGGCCCTCCAAGAAGCCGCGCTTTCTGGCGGCGTTTGGGTTTGTGTCCTGCGGAAGCGGTGTCGGAGTCAGTTACTACGCCTATGAATGGCACCCTGAACCGACTGGAGATCTCGACGAGTTCATCAAGCTGGAAGGTGCCGTGAGCCGATTCGACCCGAGCCAAGAGCCGGGCGGGTTCAAGCAGCCGCAGAAGGATTCGGACGATGCATTTTTGCCCGTCGGCAAGTTCCAAACCCAGGGCCCGATCATATCCCTGCCATATTGTTGGTATTCCGCCATCGACACGTGGCATAATCCGAGCCTTTGCGCGGTCAACTCCTACGACATCTCCGGTGACCACGTTCGATACGCGGGAACCGTTTTCAACCGCCCGGACTTGTTGCCCATCGCAAAGGCGATTGAATACGCCCAGGCACGCGACTACCCGGCTGTGCTGGCCTATTGCGGGTCGCCTGACGTAGCCCAACGGATGGTGAGAGATACTCCGCCCTTTGTGTGGGCCGGGACTGAACTTCAGATCAAGCGAACTGGTCCGCAGCGGAGGCACGTGGAGACGCCAACCGCTGAGTTCGACGTCGAGAAGCGCGGGGATCGCTGGCTCGTGGTCGCATTCCGGATGGACTAGGTCCGAATGCTGGGCGGATAATGTGAGCCGCGAACCGCGCAGTTGAAGCCGACCCGTTTTCGTCGCCCAAGCGGCGCCGCTATGCGGCGACTTCAACGTAGTCTACGGAGTATGTGGCTCCGGGATCTGCTCGCCGACTTCGCGCATGGCCTCGAAGTGCGCAGCCAGAGCATCCTGAAAGTTCTGGCGCGTCTTTTCCTGGGTATCGCCGGCCGCGGCACATCCGGGAACGTCCGGCGAATAGGCGGAATAGCCCGTCCCTGTTTGTTCGATGACCACCGGGTAGCGTCTCGCGCTCATCTCAGCCCGCCTTCTCGAGTATAGCGTTCAACGTAAGCCTTCCTTACGGCATCACCCGGAAGGTGATCTCGGGGGCTTTGAAATGCGGGCCTTCCCATCGCAGAGTGTAAGTGCCGGGCTGGTTGAAATAGCTGGAGCCGAGCAGAGGGCTGAACTCGATGAACTCTCCGGGGGCGAGAGACGTGAATTGCAAGGTTCTGGGTCCGTTGTGGAGGACCGAATGCCAGCCGATCGGCTCGACGCCGTTGATGTACAGATGAGAGGAATCGGCGCCGGGATCCACCGTTGTCTGCCCGTCGTTCACCACCGCGAAGGTCACCTGCAGCATTCTCGCTTCACTCAGTGGAATGAGTGGTCGACAGACACCGATGGCTGCCCAAAGTTGGATCCTGGCGCTCGCTTGCGCGCCGGCTTTGTTTTGCCCCGATGAGCAGACCGCGGCCACGATCAGAGAGAGTAGCGCCAGAACTCTTGCCCGCTTCATGATCCCCAGTCTACTCTCGTTCTTGGGAGAGGCGGGCGCCTCGTGCGGCCCCACCGGCGACAAGCCGCAAGCCAGCACAATGTGCGGGAGGAATCTGGTAAGGGCGCGGGTAGGCTGGCCGGAGTGTGAAGCAGCAGTCTCGTAACGCCATTTCCACAGAAGACGTCAGGGCGCTGAGAAAGCAAGGCGGAGTCTCTCAGCCAGATAGGCTCCTGAATCCCGCCTATTTTCGCGTTCGCAAAAAGTCTTGACTTGTT
>JBAVIH010000127.1:0-7159 GCA_049686695.1 Bryobacteraceae bacterium
AACAAGTCAAGACTTTTTGCGAACGCGAAAATAGGCGGGATTCAGGAGCCTATCTGGCTGAGAGACTCCGCCTTGCTTTCTCAGCGCCCTGACGTCTTCTGTGGAAATGGCGTTACGAGACTGCTGCACTCAACCGTGCTACTATTCATCTTTCGTACGGCTGATGCGAGCCGCTGAGAATCGAACGATTGAAAACTCGAGCGCTGCTGCCGTGCGTTTTCTCCGCAAGCTCTCGCCCCTGGCGGCTCTGTGTCTCGGAACCGGCGCCTATCTGCTGCTCGCGGCCGTGGTGGACGCCGCTGTCATTCGTGCGCCGGACGGGAATCCCTCTCTTCAGACAGCCCTGGTAGTGCTTCTCGGTCTGGCCTTTATCGCCGCCGCCGAGGGATTCCTGGCTGTGATTCGTGCAATTCCCGCGCTGGAGATGTTCGAATGGCCGTTCTGTGCCGCGGCAGCCGGGTCGGTAGCCTACTCGCTTGCCTATGGCCACCGCGTTTTTGTCAATTACTGGTTCTACGACGATTGGGGTTATCTGGTCCCGCAGCCGCTCGACAAGGCGTGGATCACCGGACCGCTCAACGACCATTTTGTGCCCTTGCTGAAAATGGTGCTCTGGGGAGTTAGGACCGTCTTCGGATTTGACTATATCGGAGCGGCATGCTTACAGCAGACCGCCTTCCTGCTAATCGTCCTCGTACTGGCTCATCTGCTGTGGCGCGCGACCCGCCGGCCCTGGGTCCTGGTCCTTCTGGTCGGCCTGTTCGCCATGTGGCCCAGCTACGGGAATGCGCGGACGTGGTTTGGCGGCGGATTTTGGCTGGCCGCCTCGACGGCTTTGCTGGCAGTGTACGTGTTGCATGCGCGTTGCATCGTCTTCGGCCAGACCATGCGGCCGGCGGACGTTGCAGTCTCTATCGCGCTGGCGGCGGCAACTGTGTTCATCTCATCCCAGACATTGGCGCCGGGCGTCTACCTCGCTGCATTCTGCGTGCCGGCATTGCTGTTGCCGCAGCGCCGGAATATCACTGCGCGCCGGTTGGGACTGTTCTGTGCGGCGTCGTTGGCGCCGACGGCACTTGCAATTTGGGGCCGGAGCGTCTACGTCGGCCACGTGCCCATCAGCTTTTCCGGCCTGTTCGACGGAAGCCTGTTCGCCAACCTTGCCATTTTCATCCTCAATAAGGTGTTGCTCGTCAATTCATACCACTCACTCACCGCGTCGCCGCCGAAACTCGCGCTCTATTCGGTATGCCTGGTAGCTCTTGCGGCCGCCGTAACAAAGCTGGCCGTGTTCAAGATCATCTGCGCGGGTCGCCGGGTCGACTTGGCCGGCTTGATCCTGGGCGGCTGCACCGTCCTGGTTCTGCCGCTCGTCCAGATCGGACTGGCGCGCCGCTGGAGCTTCGATGCCGTCCTGAACCCTTACTACGTGACGCTGCCGTTTCTTGGGCTTTGGCTGGCTTTGGCCGGAATCGTGCTGACCCTCATGGCTCGACCTGAGCGTTCGCCCAAGAAGGCTCCGAAACGGCCGGTTCCCGCAGCCCGCGCTTCCGTCAGTGCCGTGAAACCCGCGAGCGATTTGCGTCATCGCGACCCCAGGAGAATCGCTAAGAAAGCGTCTCGAGAAACTCCTGGAGGTGTTACTGGCGTCTCTGAAACTCCTCAGGGCGGCGGCATTGCGTGGTCCATCTATGGCGCGGTCCTCGCCTTCGCGGCGGTCCTTGCCGCGGCCAGCCTAACGGGACCGCTGCGGACTGATGAACTGCCGCTTGCCCAGCGTCTTCGGCTCATTCACCTCCAGCGGCAGTTCATCGACAGCCTCGGCGCGGCTGCCTGCGACCTGGCCGCCTTGCATCGCCATGGTCCCGCTGTGCGCTGGGTTCCCGGCTACGATGTCTCCAGTTGCAATGTGTGCCTGGACATCATTGGCCCGCCACAGTTCATCCATGACCTAGGGTTCGATCCGCTTGTCCGCATTGCAGCCAGCCGCAGTTGCCACGGGGCGAATCAGGCACCACCAACCGGAGTCACCGACGGAAGCGAGAGTCCGGCAGCCATGGCTTTCGTCCGCCAGTACTTGGATCCGGCCAATCGAACGAACACCCTGCCGTAGGCTTGCCCGGCAAATACCCGCTCACGCGCTACTCGAGGAACGCCCGCACCTTCGCCATGGCTTCCCGGGCTCCCGGCTCACTTGCCGGGTTTCAGATCGCTCTCAGCGGTGGTGCACTTCTTCAGCGGTCCCATGCGCGATGGCCGACGGCGAGAACGTGATGTGATAACGATTGGGATCGATCCCGGTGTGGAAGGGATACCAGGGACTGCCGACATCCATCACCAGCAGTTTGCCGGCGATATGCCCGCGATGCCAGAGGTAGGAGCCCGGATGCTTGAGGACGGCGATCAGCCAAGTCTTAAGGATGACCTTTCCATCGATATGGGCATCGATGACAGCGGTTGAAGTCGGGTCGGGAGAACCAAGCGCCTTGCGGGCTGCGGGCTTGAAGATGCTCGCAATGTGATGTCCTACATATATCTTCTTCAAGTCCTCGATGGTGACATGACTCTTGCGTGTAACCTCTTCCGGGAGCAGGTTGGCACTCTGGTGAACCGACATGCCCACAAGGTCGTGAATCATAGTGTCGCGCCAGAGCTGTGAGTCCTCGACGCCGCAATTATCGACCAACGAGATCGTCGCCGACAAGATCATGCAGACCGCCGCAGTGCCTCCCACTACCCACACCCACCCTGGGCAAAGTCGCGCGAGTGCAGCCGTCTGCAGCGGGTACCTCGCCCTGAGCAGCGGCACGGCTATGGCAGTGTTCATAAAAATCAGGGGAAGGGTAGCAACGAACGCGTTGTAGCGGTAGGTACCCGCCAGCCATATGAATCCGGTGGACCAGACCAGCAGCCAAGGGCTGCCGCGTTTGCGGGCATGGAGCGAGAACGCCAGGGCAGTCAGTAGGAAGCTGTGCATTCCCACGTCTTTCCAGATAGTCCCGATCAAGCCGAAAATCGGCGGTAGAAACCCACAGAAGATGAGTACCGCCGCGCGGATCGCGTTGGAGCGCGAGATGGCTGCGGCGATCGCGCCCAAGGCGAACCAGAATAGGCCGGCGTTGACAATCAGCATCCCTCCCGGCCCGGGAACAATGCGATCCAAAACGCGCCAAACATAAGCCATCATTGGCGGATTCCAGTTGTCGGTCACTCCCTCCCGCGCGCCTTGAAGCTGATAAATCGAATCAAAAGACATGTAGCCGGGGTAATACACAGCAAGTGTCAAGAGAAAACACGCGAGTGCCAGGTAGTAGATTCCGAAGGCACTCAGATGCGCACCCGGATCTCGCCGTATGGAGGCGGCTTTCATCGCGGCCCAGCGGACGTATCTAATCATGAAACACCTCAAGACCGTCAAAACACACCGAAACGCTACTCGAGCCACGCCCGCACCTTCACCATGGCCTCCTCGACAATCGCCGGCTCCTCGCCGAAGCCGCGCAGCCACACCAGGCCCGGCTCCTTGCGCCACCAGGTGATCTGGCGTTTGGCGTAATTGCGTGTTTTGCGCTGCGCATAGAACAGCGCTTCGCGCGGGTTCAATTCGCCGCGGATCAGTTGCAGCGCCTGTTTGTAACCGTGGGATTCGAACGGCTTGACGGTCTCGGCGAAGCCCAGGTCCAGAATGCGCCGCGCCTCTTCCACCAGACCCGCGTCGAACATGCGGGCGCAGCGCGCATCGAGGCGCCGGTACAGCGCGTCGCGATCCGGCAGCAGACCCAGTTTGAGGACGCGGTAGCCGGTCAAGGCGGCGCGCCCTTGTTCGAACAGCTCCGTCACCGGCCGCCGCGTCAGCAGGCAGACTTCCAGCGCGCGCGTCACTTTCGGCACGTCGTGGGGATGGATCTTGGCGGCGGCCGCGCGGTCCAGCCGCCGCAGCAGGCGATGGAGCGAACCCGGCCGCCGCTTCTCGCGAGCGCTCAGCCGGTCGCGCAACGCCTGGTCCCGCGCCGGCCCGGCAAACAGCCCGTCCACCAGCGCCCGCAGATAGAAGCCCGTGCCGCCGCACACAATCGGCAATCGGCCGCTGGCCGAAATCCGCGCCACGGCGTCCCGCCCCGCGCGCGCGAACTCGCCGGCCGTAAACAGAGCGTCCGGCTCCAGAATGTCGATCAGATGATGCGGAATCCCGCGCCGCTGGTCCGCCCCCAGTTTGGCCGTGCCGATATCGAAATGGCGGTACACCTGGAGCGAATCGCAGTTCACCACTTCTCCCTGGAATGCCTCGGCCAGATCGAGCGCCAGATCGCTTTTTCCCGAGCCGGTGGGTCCCACCAGCGCAACCATCGGGCTCCCCGAAGCGTCTTCTTGTAACAGGGAGGGGCTTGCCGGCTCCGGCCGGCCGCCGGTGCGCATCGTCAGAGTGGATTTCGAGAGTGTCACTTCGAGCCGGACCCGCGGCGGGAATCGAGTGCCGGCGCTACCGGCAAGCTGGCGCGGGCATTGCGGCGCAACCCCGTTATACAATAAAAAGGTGATCTTCGGCCCTGGGGATGCCAATGGCCGGAATCAAGCAAGGACCCCATGATTCGCTCAGTGAAAGTGTTCTTCCTGGCCGGTTCGCTGGCTTATGCCAGTTTCGCTCAGAGCGCGCCGGCCGCGCCGCCCACTCCGGCTTCCGAGGACAACAAAGCGGGGGCCTACTACAATTTTGCCATGGGACGGCTGTACGCCGAGTTGGCGGCAGCGGAGGGCAGCCCGCAGGATGTCACCAAGGCAATCCATTACTACCAGGAAGCCATCAAGCTCGAGCCCAAGGACGGGTTGATTCTGGAAGAGCTGACGGATCTCTACATCAAGACCAACCGCCTGGCCGACGCGGTAGACCAGGCCGAGGGCCTTCTTAAGCTGGATCCCAATAACCTGGATGCGCGGCGCACGCTGGCGCAGATCTACACCCATCTGGCGATCGGCGACACGCCCAATGCCAAGATCGACGACAACTATCTGCACAAGGCGATCGAGCAATATCGGAAAGTCACCGAGCTGGCTCCCAAGGATGTCGAGAGCTGGTCGTACCTGGGCAAGCTCTATCGCGCCTCCAGCGATTCGGCGGCGGCGGAGAAGGCGTTCAACAGCGCCCTCCAGGCGGAGCCGGACAACGAGGATGCGTTAATGGGCCTGGCGGCGATTTATGCCGACTTGGGCGACTCCGCCAAGGCTCTGGAGAAGCTGAAGACGCTCACCGACAAGAGCCCCAACGAGCGCACGCTCGGCATCCTCGCCCAGCAGTACGAGAGCATGAACGACTTCAAGTCGGCGGCCGATGCGCTGGAGCGCGCGGTCGGGCTCGATCAGGACGACGAACGCCTCGAGAAGGAACTGGCGCTGGACCTGTTCCGGTCCGGCCAACTCGATGAGTCGTTGAAAGTTTACCAGCAGCTCGCTTCCGATAACCCCCGCGAGCCTTTCTACCGGCTGTGGGTGGCGCGCGTCTCCCGCTACAAGCACGACTTTCCGGCCGCCGAAAAGGCGCTGGCCACGGCCCAACTGTTGGATGCGGACAACCTGGATGTGCGCGACGAACAGGTCTACCTGCTGGACGCCGAGGGCAAGACCGCCGAGGCCATTTCGGCCATGAAATCCATCCTGGACACCTTGCCGCGCCGCAATTACTCCCGCGATCCTAAGACCCGCGCCGACCTGATGCGCCATCTGGCCATTGTGTATCGCGACGCCAAGCAATACCCGGCTGCCGTGGATGCCTTCCGCCAATACGCCACGCTCGACACCGACGACGACACGCAGGCGGATGCAGCCGTGCAGATCGTGGAAACCTATCTCGCCGCCGGCGACCCGGCCGCGGCGGAGCGGGAAGCCCAGGCCAGCCTCAAGAAGCTCGCCGAAAACCGCGGCGCCAGCCGTGGGTTGCAACTGGCGCTGGCCCAGGTCTACGAGCAGGGCAAACGCTGGAACGACATGATCAAGGCGCTCGATCGCGCCGGGCAGTTGGCCAGCACCGACAGCGAAAAGCTGGAGACGACGGTGCAGATTGTGGAAACCTATCGTGCCGCCGGCGACCTGGCCGCGGCGGAACGCGAAGTTCAGGCCGGCATCAAGAAGTTCGCCGGTAACCGCGCCGCCAGCCGCGAACTGCACCTCGAGCTGGCCGAGGTTTATGAGCAGGGCAAACGCTGGGACGACATGATGACGGCGCTCGACCGCGCCGACCAGTTCTCCACCACCGACGGCGAAAAGGAGCAGGTGAACTACATGCGCGGCGTCAGCCTGGAGCGGCAAAAGAAATACGATCAGAGCGAGGCCGCTTTCCGCAAGGTGCTCGAGATGAATCCCAAGAATGCCCTGGCGCTGAACTACCTCGGCTACACGCTCGCCGACCGGAACGTGCGGTTGGAGGAAGCCTACGATCTGATTAAGCGGGCGGTAGATCTGGACCCCGAGAACGGCGCTTACCTGGACAGCCTGGGCTGGGTTTATTTTCGACAGGGCAAACTGGACGACGCCCGCGGGTTGCTCGAGCGCGCCCTGGACCGGATGCAGGACCCGACGGTCCACGACCACCTGGGCGATGTGTACCTGAAATTGGGTAAGACCAAAGAGGCCATCGCGCAATGGCAGGACTCGCTGCGCGAATTCCAGAAGGCCGCCCAGCCGCAATCCGACCCGGAGGAAATGGCCAGCGTCAACCGCAAGCTGGACGAAGCCCAAGCCAAGCTGGCCGCCGAAACGCACAACAAGTAAGCGGTAGGGCAGACGATCGGTTTCTGTCGTCTGTCAAGATCCGTGGCTTAGGGCTGTCACGGTTCGTGCCCTGCGAACGATGACAGACCACAAAACGCGATGGTCTGTCCTACCCGGTGTTTTACCGCCCGGTCCTGCCGCTCGCGGCCAGGCGGCCCGGCATGTCGGCCAGCACGTAGCCCATCACCGCCATGGCGGCCATGTTCTTGCGGAAGTCATCCAGGTTGACCTTGTCGAAGGTGTCGGCTTCGGAGTGATGCCAGTCGAAGTAATGGGTGCCGACGGTGCGTTCGGCAAGGCCGGGGACGCCATCCCGCATCAGCGGCTCGATATCGGCGCCGCCGCCGCCGCCGCCGATGTCGCCGGCGCCCACGCGCTCCAGCAGGCGGCCCACCTG
>JBAVIH010000128.1:0-15587 GCA_049686695.1 Bryobacteraceae bacterium
CCCTGGCTCGGCTGTCGGACCGGGGGGTCCGACGCGGGCGAGGGCGCCCGCCCCACGCTCCGCTTTACATCTTGCGCAATACGATCAGACAAACCTCGTTGGCCGTCAGCGGAGACTGAAACTGGAAGCGCCCGCCGGTAACGGAGACGATGCGGCTCTCGGAGGGTTCGCCTCCGGCGGCGCCGGAGATCGCGCCGACCTGCGCCCTGGTGAGTTGCGCCGGCGCCCCGAGATCCAAATAAGTGGTGTAAGCGTCATTCTTCCGGTAGCCTATGCGGTAAACCTGCTCGGAGTAAGTGCCGGCCGGGAGATTGGTCAGATCGACCGTCACAGGCGGCTTCGCCGCCGCGGGCAAATCCCCTTTGTAATAAGTCTGATCGTTCAACTTATCGGGAGGCGCGATGGGAGTGAAATCCCAAAAGAGAACCTGAATGCCTCCGTCCCGATCGGTGCAAACCCAGGACGATTTGTCGGTGTTGACGATTTCCGTGTCACCCAACCGGCTGAGAAATCGATAGGCGTGGAAGGCGGGCTTCCTGATGCCCTGATAGTTGAGCAGACCGAAGCCCCCGTGAAACGGCGTCATACGAGGGCCGTTTTCTTCGAAAATATCGGTGAATGTCCAATAAGACATCGATTCCACGGATTCCTGCGCGCCCTTGATTTTGTCGAGGATGAAAGCGGCCTGATGGTACTGGTCGTGAATCGGATCGGTGGGCGTGTAGGCCGAGCTCCACTCGGTGAAATGCAGCTCGAGATTGGGCAGCGGCGAATTCCGGATCAGCTCACGGGAATGAACCATGCGGTCGCGGACCGCTCCTGGGTCGGCATCGAGAATCGTCCCACGGTTTCCGGTCTCGTCGAAAAAGCCTTCCTTGACGCCATAGGCGTGGGTGGAAACGAAGTCGATCGGCACTTTCTCTTTGGCGCAGAACTGGACCAGCGCTTCTTCGAAGCGGTAAGGGATGGCCGACGCCGGACCGCCCACGCGATAGGCCGGGTCGATCTTCTTGATCGCCTCGGCGGTCACCCGATACAGCTTTAAGTACTCTTCGAGAGTCGACGTGTAGAACGGCCTGATATCGGGTTCGTTCCACACCTCGAAGTACCAGGTCTTGACTTCGTCTTTGCCGTACCGCTGCTCCCAGTGACGGATCAGCGCGGTAATCAGGCCCGCCCACTTATCATAGGACTTCGGCGGGGTGATGTTACCCTTCCACCAGAAGACGGTATCCTTGCCGCTGGCCAGGGCGGAGGGCATGAAACCGAGCTCGACGAACGGCTTGATGCGGTTGCGCAGCAACGCATCGTACAGTTGATCGACGTACTGAAAGCTATATACCGGGTTGCCCTTCGGGTCTTCCTGGTAGACTCCCATATCGTCGTGCAGAAGGCCGTGCATGCGGATATAGTCGAAGCCGATATCGCGCTGGACCAGGGCGAGTTGCTGCTGCCAGTCGGCGCGCAATCCTTCGTTGGCGCGGCCGGCTCCGATGCACCGGCGGAAGACCTTGCTGTGCGGCCCGCGAACGTGGTTCAGATCCGCGGCGATAACCCGCGGGGCGGACGGCGGCTGCGCGAAGGCAAGCGCGCCGAATGCCAGCATCGCGCCGAGCAGGCGGAGCGGCTTGTGGTCGACGAGTGTCATGAAATCACCTATCCGGATTGGCGCGGCGCGCGGCGGTCACTGCTGCCGCGCGAAGAATTGCGCCACGTCTTCGGATTGCGCGGCGCGCTGGGCTTCGCACAAGCGAATGCTCTCCAGCACCTGGGCGTAATTGCGCGGGCCACCGAGGTAGCTGGCGACGCGATCCTGAAAAAACCCGACGTACGCGAGGCGGGAGGGCTCATCGCAGAACGCGCCGCCGACAAACGGCAGCATCGCGGCGCCATCGAAGTCGCCTTCGCGCGGCACCCGTTTCAGTACCTCGTCATAGTGAGCCTTAAGGAACTCGAAGGGCAGCGTTTGGGTCTGAAGATCGCCCATACCGGTGAAGGCCAGGCGGGAGATTTCGCGCATGTCGAACTGGGGATCGAGGAGCAGGCCGAGCGCCTGCTGCACGATCTTGGGATCGCGGAAACTGCCCAGTGCGCCGATGATGGCGCCGCGCTGGCGGCGGTCCTGGGTCTTCTTCAACTCCGCGAGCAGGCGATCGAACAAGTCCTGTCGGCCGGAAAAGGCAGCGGTCGAGAGCACCGCGTGCAGCATGTCCGGGTCGATGCCCTTGCGGTTATCGAGCCAGCCGAGGGTCAGCAGAAGGGCCCCCGCCTGTAGCGCGGTGTCGTCGCCCTCGCGCGCCACGAACGGAACCAGGCTGGCGCGCATCAGACGGGTGTCGGCGTCGTCATCCGGCTTGGCCGCCCAGCCCAGCTCCGCCGCGCGGTCGCCGAACGTTTTGCGAATGAAGGCTGCATAGTTGGGACGAAGCGCGGGAGGCACCAGATCGCGCGCACCGCCAACGATCTCGCGGGCTTGAGCGGCGAGCTGCCGCTCGGGCGAATTGGCGAAAACGCGCGCGGCGGCGAGTGCGGCGCTCTCTTTGGCGTCGCCCGCGTCGGCCAGCGCCTTCAAATCGTGCAACAGCGTCACGCGCTCGGCTGCGTTGAGCCAATCGCCGCCTTCCCCGAGCAGCTTATCCAGAAGTCCGCCCTGATAAGAGGTGATGTAGTAACCGGTGGCATCGGCGTTGGCGAAGATCCCGGCCGGGCAGGAAGATGCGTTCTTGAGCGGAAATTCGGCGCTCGGTCTATCGAGCAGGAAGCACTCCGTGGCGGGGCTGTCGCCGGCCTGGTATCGCACGCAGACGGGCACCTGCCACTGGGCGCCTTGCGAGCCCGTGGAGCCGAGCGGCAGGTAGCGTTTCTGGCTGAGCGACACGCGCGGAGTGCCGGAGCATTTCAGTTCCACCGAAACCTCCGGAATGCCCGGCTGATCGAGGAAGGTCTTGAAGGCGGCGGCGAGCTGCGGCTTGCCCGCCGTGGCGATGGACTCGAGGAAGTCGTCGGCGGTCGCGTTGCCGAAAGAGTAGCGCCTGAGGTAGGCGGTCACGCCGGCGCGGAATTGCCGTTCGCCAGTCCATGTCTCGAACATGCGGATGACGGCAGCGCCCTTTTCATAGGTGATGCCATCGAAGGCGTTCGAGACGTCGTCCTTGGCTTCGATGGGCTGGCGGATCTGGCGCGCGGTGACCAGGCTGTCGGATCCCATGGCGCCGAACTTGGATTGCAGATCCGATAGCCGCGTGTTCCAATCCGGCTGCCACTCGGCCAGAATCCTCGAGGACATCCAGGTGGCGAAGGCTTCGTTGAGCCAGATGTCGTTCCACCATGCCGTGGTCACCAGGTCGCCGGACCACTGGTGAGCCAGCTCGTGGGCCGCAACCGAGGCGTACTCACGCTGGCGATTGATGCTGTCGGTGGCCGGGTCGGCGAGCAGGATGGTCTGCCCGTAGGTCACCAGGCCGGCGTTCTCCATGGCGCCGAAGCCGAACGTCAAAGGGATGGCGACTTCGTCGAGCTTCTCATAGGCGTAGGGGACGCCGAAGTAATCCTCCAGGCGGTCGATGATGGTGGCCGTGACCTGGGCGGCGTACTTGGCCTGGGCCGCCTTGCCGCGCGGCGTGATGATGCGCACCGGCACATGATTGCGGCCCGCCTTGCCGGCGTCAACCACGTCGAAGGGGCCGATCGCGAAGGCGACCAGGTAGCTGGGCAGCGGCTTGGTTTCGGCGAAGACCACGCGCTTCATGCCGTTCGGCTCGGCGGTTTCGGAAATCTGCGGCGTGTTGGAGAAGGCCTTGTCCGTCTGGCGGATGTGCAGCGTGAGCTGCCAGGGCGTCTTGAAATCGGGCTGGTCGAAGCAGGGAAACGTTCGGCGCGCATCAAGCGCTTCGAACTGGGTAAACAGGTATTCGGTTCCGGCGTCTTCGCCCCGAAAAATGCCGGCGGCGCCTTGGGCGCTGATTTTTCCCTGGTAGACGATGTGGATTCTGGCCGGTCCGGCGGGGACCGCGGCAGGCAGGCGGAGAGCGATGAAGTCGCCGCTGCCAGGTTCCGCGACGGCGGCCTGGGAGTTGACTGCGGCTTGCAGAACGACGATATCGGTCGCATTGAGCCACACCAGCGAGGCCGGCTTGGCGAGCACGACGTCAATATCGAGGACGCCCGAAAAGGTAGCCGTCGCAGGCACGGCCGTCAGATCGGCGGCGTAGCGCGTCGGACGAATATCCGCGCTGAGCCGCAGCTTCGGAGCATCGGCGGCCAGCAGGCAAACGGAGGTAGCCAGAAAGGTGAGTGCAAGGGTGCGCATAGGTTGATTCAACTAGTGTAATGCGTTCAGAACGGGGCGGGGCATAACGCAGCCTCCTCAGATTCATATGCATCAGCTCTTGATGCGCATGCATCAAAGTATTATAGTCGAAGCATGAGAACGACCGTGTCGCTCCCCGATCCCCTGCTGGCTAACGCCAGGCAATCCGCCGCGGAGCGCGGCATCACCTTCAGCGTGCTGGTTGAGGATGCATTGCGGCTTTTGCTGGCGAAAGCCCCAGCCGCTGCGGCAACGCCCTTCCGGCTGCACACCGTGCGCGGAAAACTGGTGGATCCGAACCTGGATTTGAGTCGCACGTCGGCGTTGGCGGTTCAGGATGACGAGGCGGACTTTCGCCGACGGAAGGCCTGACCCCGGATGCGAATGCCCGACGTCAACATATTGGTATACGCGCACCGGGAAGAGTCGCCCGATCACCAGCGGTACGCGGCGTGGCTGAGGCAGTTGGCGACCGGGCAGGAGCCGTTCGCGCTGTCCGAGCTGGTGTTGCACGGGTTCGTGCGGGTGGTCACCAACCCGCGCATTTTCGATCCGCCATCGAGTGTGGCGCAGTCTTTCCGTTTTCTGGACGCGCTGCTGGCGCGTCCCGCCTGCAGTCTGATTCGCCCCGGTCCGCAGCACTTTTCCGTCTTCCGGCGGCTGTGCGAGCAGGGCCGGCTGCGCGGTAAGCTGGTGGCGGATGCCGCGCACGCGGCGCTGGCCATCGAAAGCGGCTGCGAATGGGTTTCGGCGGACACGGATTTCGCGCGCTTCGCTCCCGCCCTGCGCTGGACGCACCTTTGAGTTGAGACTTGACTAACGCGCGCGGTTGCGCGTGCCGCGTTGCCCCCTACTCCAGCCGGAAGACTTCCTTCATCATGGCGAAGCGTTCGCCGGGCTGCAGGTCCGGCACCGGCTCGAACAGGCGGCTCATGAACTGCTGCCAGCGCTGGTTGACGGGGTCCCGGTCGAGCTCGTCCAATGCCTTGTCGAGATCGTCGACGGTCAGGCTCAGCACCAGTTCCTGGCCGCGCCGGAAGATGGAGTAATCCGAGATGCCGACCTGCTTGAGTTTGGCCAGCAGTTCCGGCCAGACGCGCTGGTGTTCGCGCTCGTATTCTTCGATGGCGTCCGGCTTGATGCGAAGTTGGTAGGCGTAACGTGGCATGTTAGGCGTAACTCGATACCGAGGCCATGTTTCGCTGACGGCGCTCGGCCGTCACCCGCTCCAGGTAGCCGCTCTGGCGGAAGGCGTCCATCGGGTCGGCGGGAAGGCCTCTGATCTTCGCCCATTCGCGGATAGCCGGCCGCACATCGGTGGAGAAAGCGTCCTTCAGGCAGTTTTCGGCGTCCACCAGGGCGCAGCTCTTCTGGCCCACGGCGAGTTTTTCGTGGTCCACCAGAGCGGCCTTGGCGTAAAGCTCCATGGCCGTCTGGACGGTCTGAATCATGGC
This sequence comes from Bryobacteraceae bacterium, assembly GCA_049686695.1. GTDB lineage: Bacteria > Acidobacteriota > Terriglobia > Bryobacterales > Bryobacteraceae > Bog-375. The sequence continues at coordinate 5,764 of JBAVIH010000128.1, forward strand.
CTCGATCTTGCCTTTCAGGTTGTGGCTCTGGTCGATCATGTAGGCGATGTCGGCGCGCGCGCCGGTTTCCCACTCGAAGAACAGGATCTCGTGGAAAATGCGGAAAACCTGGTAGGGATCGATCGAGCCCATGGTGAGGTCGTCGTCCGCGTAGCGGCGGTCGTTGAAATGAAACCCGCCGAGCATGCCGAGATCCAGCAGCCACGCCACAATCTGTTCGATATTCTGCGCCTGGTAGTGATGGCCGGTGTCCACCAGCACCTTGGCCTGCGGACCGGCGGAACGGGCGAACTCGAGCGCCATCCCCCAATCGCCGATATCGGTGTGATAGAAGGCCGGCTCGAAGGGTTTGTATTCGACCAGCATGCGCTGGCTGGGATCCAGGCGGGCGTGGGTCGCCCGCAGGCCGTCCTCAAGCCAGTGCTTGCGCTGCCGCATGTTCTGCGTGCCCGGATAATTGCTCCCGTCGGCGAACCAGAGCGAAAGATCGCGGCTGTTCAGGCGCTTGCCGATTTCGACGCTGTCCAGCAAGTGGTCGAGAGCGGCCTGGCGCGTGCCGGCGTCGGGGTTCCCCAGCGATCCGTATTTATAAATCTGGTCCTGAAATACGTTGGGGTTGATAGCGCCGGCGCGCAGGCCGTGCGTGGCGGCCAGCGACCGCACTTCATCCACGTCGCCAACGCCATTCGGCAGATCCCAAAGCACGTGCAGCGCCACCGACGGGCACACGCCGGTCCAGCGGTGGACCTGGCCCGCGTCGCTGAACTTCTCGGCGATGGTGTTGGCGGCGGCCGCTTGTTGGAACTTGCCGAAGCGCGTACCGGTGTTGGCAAATCCCCAACTGGGCAGCTCGATTTGAAACCGGTCGAGCGCCTTGTGAATGAGTTCGCTTTGTCGATTGTTCGTCACTTTTTGCCTGGCCTATCGTTCTAATCACGCCACGGCGCGCGAGAACCCAACTCTGCGCCGGGGCGCTTGCATTAGATTAGCATGTAGGAATGCGATGGAGCGTACTAGCGGCCTATGCAGCCGCATATGCGGCTTTGCTCTTTGGCCAGCCTGCGGCGCGGCTCGGCGAAGGCGCGGCGGACCTGCGGGCTGTCTTCGCGCACCCTCCCGATAACTGCCGGATCATGGTGCGCTGGTGGTGGTTCGGTCCGGCGGTGGAAAAGCCCGAACTGGAACGCGAACTGCGCGCCATGAAGGAAGGCGGCATCGGCGGCGTCGAGATCCAACCCGTCTATCCGGTGACCCTCGACGACCCGGCTCGCGGCCTGGTGAATCTGCCCTATCTCTCGGACGGTTTTCTCGACGCCGTGAGTTTTGCCAACGACAAGGCGCGCGAGCTTGGGCTTCGCGTCGATATTACGCTCGGCAGCGGCTGGCCCTATGGCGGACCGCATACGCCGGCCGATCTCGCTTCCGCAAGATTGCGGGTGGAACGGCGGCCCGTGCCGGCCAACGCGGAAACGGTGCCGATGCCCAAAATCGGCGAAGGCGAAAGGTTCGTCGCGGCTTTTGTCGAGCGCGGCGAGGGATTCGATCGCATCACCAATATCGACGACGCCGGAATGCACGTTTCGCCCGCAGCCACCGCGGGCGGCGCGTTCATTTTCATCGCCAGCCGCACGCATCAGGCGGTAAAGCGCGCGGCGGTGGGCGCCGAGGGTCCCGTCCTCGATCACTATAATGCGTCGGCCATCGAAAATCATTTGAAATTTGTCGGCGCGCCGCTGATGCAGGCGTTCGGCGCGCACCCGCCTTACGCCGTATTCAGCGACAGTCTGGAAGTATATGGGGCGGATTGGACCGGCGATTTTCCGGCCGAGTTTCAAAAGCGCCGCGGCTACGATCTCACGCCTTACCTTCCCGCGCTGGCCGGCGAGATGGGCGAGATCTCCTCGAGTATCCGGCACGATTGGGGCAAGACGCTTACCGAACTCGCCAACGAACATTATCTGACGCCGCTGCGGCAATGGGCCGCCGCGCATGGCACGCGCTTCCGTTCGCAGAACTACGGCATTCCGCCGGTGAACCTCTCGAGCAATGCGCTGGTCGATCTGCCCGAAGGCGAGGGCTCCGCGTGGAAACGCTTCGTGACGACGCGCTGGGCATCCTCGGCCAGCCACCTTTACGGGCGGCCGGTGACTTCGTCGGAGACCTGGACGTGGCTGCATTCGCCGGTCTTCCGCGCCACCCCGCTCGACATGAAAGCCGAAGCGGACATTCACTTCTTGCAGGGCATCAACCAACTGGTGGGCCACGGCTGGCCCTACTCGCCACCGCAGGCCGGTGAGCCCGGCTGGCACTTCTACGCCGCGGCGGTCTTCAATCAGCACAACCCGTGGTGGATCGTGATGCCCGATATCACCGCATACCTCCAGCGCGTAAGCTGGCTGCTGCGGCAGGGCGAACCGGTCAACGATGTGGCGCTGTACCTGCCCACCGCCGACGCCTATGCCGGCTTCACGCTGGGACACGATTCGGTGAATCAATCGATGGACCGGCTGCTCAGCGCAAACGTGATTCCGCAGATTTCGGACGGCGGCTACAACTACGATTTCATCGACGATGACGCCATCGCCGCGGTTGGCATCAAGTACCCGGTGCTGGTGCTGCCGAATGTGGAGCGAATGCCGCTCCAGACGCTCGCGAAGATCGGCGATTATGCGCGAAAGGGCGGCATCGTCATCGCCACCAGCCGCATTCCTTCGCTAGCGCCCGGATTCCTGGAGGCCAAGACGGACACGCCGAAAATCCGCGAGTTGGCGCAGTCGTTGTTCGACGCGCCCGGCGCGCGAGGGCATTTTGTGAAAGATGACACGAAGTTGGGCGAGACGATGCACGGGCTGTTGAAACCCGACGTTACTGCGCCGCCCGAGATCGGCTTCGTGCATCGCAAGCTGTCGTCTCGGGACAACTTCTACTTTCTGGTCAACACCTCCAACCATCGAGTACGCGGTACGTTGGAATTCCGGGACGGCTGGCCGGACGAATCATGGGATCCTTTCACCGGTAAGACGACCGTATTGAATCCTGGCGTAGCGAGGGATCTGGACCTGGCGCCTTACGAATCGCGTGTCATCTTTTGTCCCCCCTTGCCACACATGAATAACTATGAGGGCCCTGGCTCGATAGCTGGCCCGTCCCCCGTTTTCCTGGATCTGAGCACCGGCTGGAAAGTGACCTTCGCCGGTTCCGCACAGCCATTGACGATGGACCAGCGAACTTCCTGGACTGAAGTTGCCGGCATGAAGAACTTTTCGGGTACCGCGGTTTATGAGAAGACGTTCGCCGTGGATGGAATTAGGCTCCCGGGCTGGCGCTACGTCTATCTCGATTTCGGCGAAGGCACACCCGTCACTCCGCCGGAGCGTCGCGGCAGCGGTATGCGCGCCCTGCTCGAAAGCCCGGTGCGCGAGGCCGCCATCGTCTATGTCAACGGCAAACGCGCTGGTTCGGTCTGGCATCCGCCGTATGAAGTCGAGATTACCGGACTGCTCCACGGCGGCGAGAATACCGTGCGGATCGTGGTGGCCAATCTCGCCCTCAACGCGCTCGCCGGTCAGCCGCTGCCGGACTATCGCGCCCTGATCGCTAAGTACGGCGACCGCTTCCAGGATCAGGACATGAAGTCCGTCCAGCCGCAACCCGCGGGAATTCTGGGCTCCGTGCGGATCGTGGCGCATTAAGGAAGCCGTTCGGAGCCGCGACCGTCAGGGAGCGGTTGCCCGTGAAAGCAACCCGCCCGCAAGCGGGCGTTGGCAAGCTAAAGCATGCCCCACCTATGCCATCACGCGCGCCATGCGCTCGATGGCCCCGTCGATTTCGGCGGTGTTCTTGAAGCCGAGCGTCACGCAATCTATGCAGCCCGGATTCATGGCGAATTTCATCGCCCGGTCGCGGTCCGCAAAGTCGGTGTAGCTCCAGGTCCATTTTTTCCGCCGGTGGCGGTCCATAGGGCGGCGTGCCGTACTTGGTCATCAAGCGATAGCTCTCGCGCGGCAGATCCTTCAGCGCGGTGGCCAGCATCTCGGGCATGCCGTGATAACTTTCGGCTGTTTCGAAGAACCGGATGCCCCGGTCGTAGGCATGGCGTACTATGCGCGTGAACCCGTCCTGTCCCAGTTTCCGCTGCACGGCGCCGCTCTTGCTGCCGGCGCCGAATGCCAGGCGGGTAACATTAACGTTTGAGCGGGCGAGGGTCACCCAATCCGTTCGCCCGGCCGCCCCAACCCGTCGCCAGGCCCACGCCCGCGGCGGTCCTCAAGAAATCTCGCCTGGTGGAATCCGGCATCGTCCCCTCCCTGCTAGCCTGGTACTTACCGGCGCTCTAGCACTTTGTAAGCGTGTTAGGATAGCTGCTGCGATAGCACCTCAAAAGGCGCGCTGTGAACGTATCTTTATTTGTCACGTGCTATAACGACACGCTTTTTCCGGCCACCGGAAAGGCTGTGGTCGCGGTGTTGGAACGGCTGGGCCACACCGTGGATTTCCCGCGGGCGCAGAGCTGCTGCGGTCAGATGCATTACAACACCGGCTATCAGCACGATGCCCGGCGCATGATGCTACACTTTCTCGAAGTGTTTCGCGACGCCGAAACGATTTGCGTGCCGTCGGCGTCGTGCGTGGCGATGATGCGCGAGCATTTTCCGAAGATGGCGGACGAGGGCCCCGACCCCTCCGTGCGCCGCGACGTGGATGCGCTGTTGCCGCGCGTGTACGAGTTCTGCGAGTTGCTGGTGAACAAGTTCCGCACCGTCGACACCGGCGCGTCCTTTCCGCATACCGTGACGCTGCATACCACCTGCCATTCGCTGCGCGGCACCAAGGTGGGGGAGCGGCCGGTGCAACTGCTCCGCGCCGTGCGGGGCCTCACCTATGTCGAGCTGCCGCAGGCGGACCAGTGCTGCGGTTTCGGCGGCACCTTCTCGATCAAGAACGCGGATGTCTCGGCCGCCATGCTCAGCGACAAGATCCGGGCCGTCCTGGACACGCAGGCCGAGATCTGCACGGCGGTGGACAATTCCTGCCTGATGCACATCGGCGGCGCGCTCAGCCGGGAGCGGGCCGGCGTCCGTTGCCTGCACCTGGCGGAGATCCTGGCGTCCACCGTGGGAGAGTCCGCATGAGCGTCAGAGTAGGGCAGGCGGCCGAAGCACCCTCGTTTCCCAAAGCGGCCCGCGGCATGCTGGGCAACACCCAGCTCCGCCATAATGTGCGCCACGCTACGGACGTGATCCGCGCCCGGCGCGCCCATGCCGTCGCCGAAACGTTGGACTGGCCGCAACTGCGCGATTCCGCGCGCGCCATCAAGGACCACGTCCTGCGCTACCTGGATTCCTACCTGAGCCAGTTCGAAGCTGCCTGCACCGCCGCCGGCGGGAAAGTGCATTGGGCGCGCGACGCCGACGAGGCCAATAGCACGGTCATCGATATCATACGCTCGCATGGCGCTTCCGAGGTCATCAAGGTGAAGACCATGACTTCGGATGAGACCGCGCTCAACCCCGCGCTGGAACAGGCCGGCATCACGCCCATCGAAACCGATCTGGCCGACCTCATCATCCAGCTCGGCTCCGACAAGCCTTCCCATATCGTGGTGCCCGCTCTGCACCGCAACAAGGCCGAGATCCGCCGCCTCTTCATGGACAAGATGAAGCTCCAGGATCTGGGCGAACGCGCCGAGGACCTGGCCGCTGCCGCTCGCCGCTATCTGCGCGAGCGGTTCCTGCGCGTGCCCGTGGGTTTGAGCGGGGCCAACTTCGCCATCGCCGAATCGGGCTCCCTGTGCGTGGTGGAATCGGAAGGCAACGGCCGCATGTGCGTCACCTTGCCCAAGGTCCTGATCAGCCTGGTGGGCATCGAAAAAATCATTCCCACCTTCGGCGATCTGGAAGTGTTCCTGCAACTGCTGGCGCGCTCGGCTACCGGCGAGCGCATGAACCCGTACAACTCCATCTGGACCGGCATTTCGCCCGGCGACGGCCCGCAGGAGTTCCACGTGGTGTTGCTCGATAACGGCCGCAGCGGCGTGCTGGACGACGAGAAATCGCGCGCCACGCTGGCTTGCATCCGCTGCGGCGCCTGCCTGAACATCTGCCCCGTCTACCGTCAGACCGGGGGCCACGCCTACGGGTCGGTTTACGCCGGGCCGATCGGCGCCATCCTGACCCCGCAGTTGCAGTCGATGAAGCATTCGCGATCTCTGCCCTATGCGTCCACGCTGTGCGGGGCGTGCTACGAGGTCTGCCCGGTCAAGATCGATATCCCGGAGATTTTGCTTCACCTGCGCAACAAGGTGGTGAAAGGCCACGGCGAGCCGCTGGGCGAGTGGCTGGCGATGAAAGTGGCGGCGGGAGGGTTGAAGAATGGCAAGCGCCTGGAAACGGCGCAGAAACTGGTGCGCATCGCGCAGAAACCGTATGTCGAGGACGGCGTGATCGAACACCTGCCCGGCGCGCTGGCGGGCTGGACCCGCTTCCGCGACCTGCCCGCGGTTCCCGCCGAATCGTTCCGCCAGTGGTGGGCCAGGCGGGAGCGCAAGGAGACCCCATGAGCGCCGCCAAACCGGATGCCAGGCAGGAAATACTGGATCGGATCCGGAAGGCCACCGGCGGCCCTGGCAATCGCGCCACCGAGTACGCAGCCATTCCGCGCGAATACCGGCGCGAAGGCGGCATGGCGGCCGAAGCGCGGCTGGAGTTGTTCGCGGCCCGCCTTTACGAATACGGCGCCAGCGTCTACCGCTGCACCGCGGCGCAGATTGCCGATGCCGTGGCGCAGGCGCTCAACGCGCGCCGCCGCTCCGCCATCGTGGTTTCGCATGGCGTCCCCGCAAGCTGGCTGCCCGACGGCTTCGAATTCGTCGAGGACGCCGCCCTCAGCTATACCGCGCTCGATCAGAGCAACGGCGTGCTCACCGGCTGCGAGGCGGCGGTTGCCTTCACCGGCACCATCATCCTGCGCCACGGCCCCGGCCAGGCTCGCCGCGCGGTTACCCTGGTGCCCGATTATCATCTCTGCGTGGTCCGCGCCGAACAGGTCGTCGAGACCTTGCCGGAAGCCATCCGCCGCGTCGAGGAGTTCCGCGCGGCGCCGCTCACCACCATCTCCGGACCCTCCGCCACTTCCGATATCGAGATGACCCGCGTCAAGGGCGTTCATGGCCCCAGAACGCTGGACGTGGTGCTGGTTCGGTAGGCAGAGATATCTTAACGCCCATTCCGCGGCTATGCGCACTGCCGGCTTTTCCCGACGGCTAACGCCGCCGGCTTGCGCCGTGGGCCATTTTCTTACGCTCCTCCGGAGCTTGACTCGCATCCAAAGTTGGAATGTGAGATCCACTTTTGCGTTCTGCGGTTGCGCCATCGGCCAGACCTGGCCGGCACGTACAGGCGCTATCATCTGGTCTGGTCCCCGTGAGGCTCCGTCTCCTCTGCGCGTTGGCATTGGCCGTCTTGCCGGCGCGCCCGCAGGCTCCGGCTGAGGGCGCCACAGGCCAAATACAAGGCTCGGTCGTCGACGCCCGGGGCGGCGAACCTCTGGCCAACGTCCAGGTCCGGTTGGCCGGCGCGGCATTGCGCGCCACAACCGATTCGACGGGCCATTTCCGGATTGCGGGGATCGCCCCCGGCGACTATACCATCGACATTTCCACGGTGGGCTATCACCTGGCGAAGAAGGATTTCCACCTGGATGCCGGCGAGACCAAGGACTTCGAAGTGGTCCTCAGCCCGGACACCTTCCACCAGACCGAGACCGTGGTGGCGCGCCCCGACCCGTTCGAGACCCTGCGCCAGGACAGCCCGTCAACGCTGGTGCTGGCGGGCAACGATGCCAAGAATCTGGGCAGCGTCTTGGCTGACGACCCTCTGCGCGCCGTGCAAGGGCTCCCGGGCGTCAGTTCCAATGACGACTTCGACGCGCGATTCTCCCTGCGCGGCGCCGATTACAGCCGGGTTGGCCTGTTCATCGACGAGGTCCTGCTGCATCAGCCGTTCCACATGGTGGAGGGAACCTCGGTGAGCGCATCGGGCACCGCTTTCAATGCCGACCTGGTGGAGGAGATGGAGTTGTACGAAGGAGCGTTTCCCGCCCGCTATGGAGACCGCGACGGCGGCGTGCTGGACGTCACCACGCGCGACGGCAACCGCTCCGATTACACGGTACGCGCGGAAGCCAGCATGTCCAACGCCGGCTTGCTGGCGGAGGGGCCGTTCGGCAAGAAGCACAAGCGAGGGTCGTGGCTGGTCTCCGCCCGCAAAAGCTACCTGCAGTACATTCTGGAGCGCACGGTCCCCGATAACACCCTGGTGTTCGGCATGGAGGACCTGCAGAGCAGGCTCACCTACGATTTGACGCCGAAAAACAATCTGACGCTGTTCGTGTTGGAGAGCTACTCCAGCCTGGACCGTTCGAGCACGCGCAGCACCCTGGGCATCAATTCGCTGATGGAAGGCGGCTACCACTACACGCTGGGAAACCTGGGATGGCGGTATTCGCCTGACGGCCGGCTGCTGGTGAGGAGCCACGTCGCCTGGATGAGAGAGAAGTTCGACGATTCCAATCCGACCGCTCTGCCGATCAGCGGCGGCTACTACGGCGAGTGGGTTTGGAACACCGATGTTTCGTGGCTGTGGAATTCGCACGCGCCGCTGGAGGCGGGCTTTAGCGTGCGGCAACTGCGCGACGAAGGTTTTTCGAATCAGTATCGGACGAACACGGCCGCGCCAGGCATCCTGGATCGCTTCGACGGCACGGCGATGCGCGCGGGCGGCTACGTGCAACAGGCCTGGCTCGCCTGGTCGGGACGGCTGCGGTTCAATGCCGGCGCGCGGTGGGATCGGAACTCGGTGGACCAGGTGGCGGCCACATCGCCCACCGCATCGCTCTCGCTGCGCGCCGCCGGCGGAATGCATTTCGATCTGGGCTGGGGCCAGTATATGCAATACCCGGAGCTATCCGTGCTGACGTCCATTCTGGGCTCGCGCAGCCTGTTGCCGGAGCGATCGAACCAGATTGTGGCCGGGTTGGAAAAGCGTTTGAACGAACGCACGCGGCTGCGCGCGGAGTATTACAACCGCGCCGATCGCGACATGATTTTTCAGCCAACCTACGATCCGCGGCTGCTGCTCCCGGGGTACACGATATTCGCTCCTCCAGGCAATCCGCTCTATCTCAATTCTCTGCGCGGCTATTCGCGCGGCGCCGAGATCTTCCTGCAGCGCAGCAGCGCCAACCGATTCACGGGCTGGGTATCGTATGCGTTCGGCCGCACCGGAATGCGCGACGGGGTGACCGGAGAACGCTTCCCTTCGGATTTCGACCAGCGGCACACCGTCAACGTGTATGGCGGCTTCCGTCTGCGCCCGACCGTCAATCTGAGCCTGCGATCGAGCTACGGCAGTAACTTCCCGATTCCCGGCTACCTGACTCAGGTGGGATCGTCTTACTATCTCGGCACGGTGCGCAACCAGGTTCGATTGCCTTCTTATCAGCGCACCGACGTTCGCATCAACAAGGCCTGGACGCATAATCGATGGAAGACCACGCTCTACGGAGAAGTGGTCAACCTGACCGACCACACGAACTATCTGTTTGGCAGCTTCAACGGATATAACGGCGGCACAGGGCAGGCGCATCTGACGATCGACAAAATGTTCCCCATTCTGCCGAGTGTCGGCGCGGTGGTGGAGCGCTGAGAAGAAGAAATGTCGAGAAGAATCTCGACACAGCAGGCCTGACAGCCTGCGCCGCGTAAGCCTTACCCGCGCAGGTAGGGCTTCATAAACTCGTCCCAGGCATCGCGAACGGCTTGCTTG
>JBAVIH010000129.1:0-6416 GCA_049686695.1 Bryobacteraceae bacterium
GCGAAGTTCGGTCAGGATAAACGCTGAATGCATATAAGCGTGAAACCTTCCCCAAGATGAGATCTCCCAAGCGTAAGCTTTGAAGGGCACAGGTAGACTACCTGTTTGATAGGACGGATGTGTAAGCCGGGTGACCGGTTGAGCTTACCGTTACTAATCGCCCGTTCGGCTTGACCATAAAATTTACTGCGCACACACGGCAGCAAGCTTCTAAAGCTTGCCCCGTTAACGCCGCTTTTTCCGCCGCCCGTCAATATTCAGCGCCCTATAGGAGCCGGCTCCGCCCGGCCCTCGGCGTCGATTGTCATCCGCTTCTGGGTGACCTTAGCGAGAGGGACCCACCCGTTCCCATCCCGAACACGGCAGTTAAGCCTCTCAGCCCCGATGGTACTGCACGCGCAAGTGTGTGGGAGAGTAGGAAGTCGCCCGGTTTAATCCGAAAGCCTCCACTAACCATGGAGGCTTTTTCTTTTGGGCCCGGCACCCGGCTTGCGGCTGCCTCACTCCATCGGCCTTCTCTATTCCCCATCCAGCACGCACACGTCATCCAGGTTGCGGTACTTCTCCGCGTAGTCCAGGCCGTATCCCACCACGAACCGGTCCGGGATTTGGAAGCCCGAGTAGTGCACGTGGACCGGACGCAGCCGCCGCTCCGGCTTGTCGAGCAGCGCCGCGATCCGTATCGAGTGAGGCTTGCGCTGGTCGAGCACGTGCATCAGATAATTCAGCGTCACCCCGCTGTCCACGATGTCTTCCACGATTACCACGTTGCTGCCCTCGATCGAGATGTCGAGGTCCTTGGTCAACCGCACCTCGCCGGAACTGGTCTTCTCCTTGCCATAGGTCGAGATTCCCATGAAGTCCACCGAAACGTCGCGCTTCATGGCGCGCGCCAGGTCCGTCAGGAAAAAGCACGCTCCTTTCAGGATGCAGATGAAATAGAGGTCGCCCTGCGGATAGTCGGCGGAAATCTGTGCGCCCAACTCGCGAATGCGGGCCTGGATCTTCTCGGCGGAGATCAATACTGTCAGCTTGGGATCAGTCATGGTTTCGAGGCCGGCCAGCCATCGCTTGCGGCCTGCCAGCCCTTCCATTATCCCGGAATCCCGCCCCGGCCGCTCAGGCGCAGGCTTTCCCCCAAGAGCCCAAACAACCGTGGGACCACGGTTCTGCCACGGTGCAGCCGGGGCCGATTTGACGTGCTCAGTGTCTCGAATCACCTTGAGGTCTCTGCCACGCAGGACAGCTCGCGGTGCCGAAGATTTGCTTCTTGCCGGCCGACGTCGACGAATTCCGCGTCAACCACGTTGTCCTTGCCGAAGAAGATCGAGAACTGGTCGCTGACCAGCTTGCAGCAGCAGTTGGTGAAGACCGGGGGCAGGCTGGTGAAGCACGTCCGGTACTATTCGCTGGTGCTGGCCGAGAGCCATCCCACACGGCGCCTGTTCGGGAGCATGGTTCGGCGGATCGATGCGCTGGCGGTGGCGACCGGGTAGCAGGAGGCGGGTGACACCAACGAAATCAGGCGACCAGGACGTGGAGATCGGAGACGTGTTCATGGAAATGACTGAAAAGACGCAGCTTCCCGGTTTTCGGTTTTACGTGGCTGGAATTTGGTGCTTGGCAGAGGCAAAAGAAGGCTCCCGGAGAAGAAGCTGCGCTTGGAGGATCAAGACTTGGGGGTTTGTGATACACTCATCCCAATCCGGGAGCCAAAATGGAAATCACGGTTAAGCACGGGACCTGGCGAATCGCGTAACCTTTTTGCGATGCGCCAGTATCAATAACGGAGAAGTTGAAGATGCGGTTCTCGGATCTTAGCTGGCCGATGGTGGCCGGAGCATTATCCCTGTTGCTGTCGAAGGGATGCTACGGTCAACCGCAACAGCGCTTCGAAGTAGCCTCAATACGACCGGCCAATGTGACGGCGGACGCAGGCACGAGCGTCGAGCTGTTCCAAGGTGGGAGGATCAGGATCCTCAACGAGCCGGTGAAGCTTTTGATCAGGCAAGCCTTTCGAGTTCAGGATGCCCAGATCGTAGGTGGCCCAACCTGGCTCGATACCGACCGGTATGACGTTGAAGCCAAGACCGGGTCCCCCGCGAAAGTAACACCTGATGTAATGGGCCCCTTGATGCAGTGTCTATTAACGGAACGGTTCCACTTGAAATTTCATCGTGAGACGCGGGAGATGAATGTCCTCGCGCTGGTAGTGGCAAAGGGCGGCCCGAAGCTCAAGCCGAAAGGCGAGGGCGAACCTAGCGGCATGAATACCAGCGGTGGGCCGCGAGAATCACACCTGATCGCAACCGCCACATCGACGGAGCTACTCGCCGCCTATGTAGGGAACCGCCTGAATCGGACTGTGGTGGATCAGACGGGTTTGAGCGACAGTTACGATTTCACGCTGAATTGGGCACCGGACGAAACAGCGGAATCGGTGGTGCCGCCCTTGATAACCGCGTTGCGGGAGCAACTTGGACTCAGCCTTCGCTCGCAAAAGGGTCCCGTTGGTGTTCTGGTGATCGACAGCTTGTCGAAGCCTTCAGAAAACTGACGCGACCACCCGCTGATGTCCTGCACGTGTCCAAAGGCATCCTCACCTGGACGGGGTTGCGGAAGCCACGGGGCGGGCTGGCAGAAATAGCTGTGCTGGGTGTGTTGGTAAGCTCTATCGAACACCCGGTCACGCCAGCCGGAATCATGCGGTTCGTTCGAGGATTGCCTGTTTCGAATGTAAAAGCGGCAAGGCCGCATCTGCGCGGCACATAGCCGCCGACGAACGCGATAGTTCGAATGCCGGGCTACTCCGCGAAATTCCGCTATCCAGGAACCATTTTGGGGGCAAGCGGCGGATAATCGGTGTAGCCCCTTTCCGATCCGCCATAGAAGGTCGCTTCGTTCGGCGAGTTGAGCGGTGAGTTGAGACGAAATCGCTCAGGAAGGTCGGGATTTGCCAGGAACAACCGCCCAAATGCCACGGCGTCCGCCACTCCCTCCGCGATGGCCCGTGTCGCAGTCTCGCGGTTGAATCCGTTGGCCACAATTAGGGGCCCTTGGAACTCCTGCCGCAGCGCCGCAAGGGGCACAGGCACCGCGCCGTGCCGCAAATCGTCTTCCGTGGACACGATGAGGTGTGTATAGGCGAGGTGGACGCGATTTAGCTCGCGCAGCACGTAGCCAAAAGTCGCCAGTGGATTCGAATCGTGCATGTCATTGAAGACGCCGCCGGGCGAGAAGCGAATACCCACGCGGTCAGCCCCCCACACCTCCACAACGGCTTCGGCCACTTCAAGGGTCAGCCGGGCGCGATTCCCCACGGAGCCGCCGTATCCATCGATGCGACGGTTCGTGCCATCGCGAAGGAACTGATCCAGCAGATATCCGTTGGCATTGTGAATCTCCACGCCATCGAAACCCGCGATTTTGGCGCGTTGCGCTCCGTTGGAGTATTGCAACACGACGCCCGGCAACTCCTCGGTCTCCAGAGCGCGCGGCGTGACATAAGGTCGCATTCCGGTCTCCGTGAGAACCTGGCCGGACTGCGGGGCGATGGCGCTGGGCGCGACCGGTAACCCGCCGCCCGGCTGGAAGCTCGGGTGAGAGATGCGACCCATATGCCAAAGCTGAAGAAAAATGCGGCCGCCGGCATGGTGCACGGCCTCGGTGACCCGCTGCCAGCCGGCGACCTGTTGGTCGGTATAGATGCCTGGCGTGTTGGGACAGCCCGTGCCCTGCTGGGAAACCGCGGTGGCCTCTGTGATGATCAGGCCGGCCGACGCCCGCTGCGAGTAGTATTCGGCCATTAACGGTGTCGGTATGCGGTCCTGACCCGCGCGCATCCGCGTGAGGGGAGCCATGATGAGGCGGTTCGGCGCCTCAAGCGCGCCCAGGCGAAGAGGAGTGAAGAGAGAGAAACTATTCATAGCTTTGTTTGTATTTTCCATTTCAAGTCAGCTTCATGTCGCAAGGCGCGGATATAGTCGGGCGCCAATGAGGACGAGCGCGGCTGCGGTCAGCAGGATGACAGCATAGTCTTGACTCAGACTGAAGGTGCTTGTGCCGCCGGCCAGCATGAACGTGCGCAGAGCATCGACGACGTACGTCAAGGGATTGAAGCGGGAGATCACTTGCAGCCACCCGGGCATCATGGCGGTCGGATAGATCGCGTTGCTCGCAAAAAACAGGGGCATAGTGAGTACCTGGCCGACGCCCATGAAGCGTTCGCGCGTTTTCACAATGCACGCGATGATGAGCGAAAAGGTCGAGAACAGCGTTGCGGCAAGGACAACGACGACTACTACATTGAGAAGGGCGAACGGGCGCCAATTCAGTTTCACACCGAGCAGCAGCGAGAGACCGTAAACGACTACAGCCTGCGAGAGAGTACGAATGCCGGCCGAAAAGCCCTTGCCGAGCACGAGTGCGGCGCGCGGAGTCGGGCTGGCGAGGAACTTCTGCACAATGCCGAGATCGCGCTCCCAGATGACGTTGATGCCATAGAATATCGCCACAAAGAGAACGCTTTGAGCCAGGATGCCGGGAGCGATGAAATCCAGATAGGGAATGTTGCCCGTGTGCATCGCTCCACTCCGTGAAAACACCTGCCCGAAGATCAGCAGCCAAAGCGCTGGCTGGAGGGCGCGAGTCACGAGTTCCGTGAAATCGTGGCGCAGCTTGCGCAACTCGAACTCGGTGATTACGAATGTTTTCTCGATGAGGCCGATGAAAAAGTATCTGAGAGTCGCAGTCATAGGGTTGGGCTAGCCAAGACGCTGAGCCGTAGCGCGCTCCGCGGATACGTCGCGGAAAGTGCCGCCCGAATCGAGGGCGCTGCCGGCATAGTGGACGAAGACCTCATCCAACGTGTGGCTGCCGGCGCCAAGCGAGGCCTCGAGTTCCTTGCAGGTGCCAAGCGCAGCCACCTTGCCCCGATGCATGATCGCAATGCGGTCGCAATAGCTCTCCGCCTCCTCCAGGTAATGGGTGGTAAAGAAAAGTGTAGTGCCGTAGTTGGTGCGTAAATCCAACAGGTGTTTCCAGACGGCGTCGCGCGCAATCGGGTCCAGTCCGACGGTCGGCTCATCGAGGAAGAGTACCCGCGGCCGGTGCAGCGTGGACTGAGCGATTTCCAGCCGGCGAACCATGCCGCCGGAGTATTGGCTCACCAGACGCCCGCTCTCGGCAGTCAGGTCCATGAACTCCAGTGCCTCCTGGATGCGGGCCCGCTGCTGGCTGCGCGGAAGGTCGTAGAGCTTGGCAAAGATGAGCAGGTTCTCATAGCCGGTAAGCGAACCATCCACCGAGACCGCTTGCGGTACATAGCCGATAGAGCGGCGAACGTCAACCGCCTGGCTAGTGATGGAGAAACCAGCCACACGCGCCTCGCCTGAGGAGGGCCGCAACAGCGTGGTGAGCATCTTGATCGTGGTGGTCTTGCCGGCCCCGTTAGAGCCGAGCAAGCTGAACACTTCACCGGCGTTGACCAGGAGCGTGAGAGTATCGACTGCCGTGAAGGCCCCGAATCGGCGAGTCAGGGCTTGGATATCCAGAACGGTTTCGCTCATTTGAGAATGTTCAGAATCACGCCAGTTCCACCACCATCTTGCCGACGTTCTGGCCATGGAAAAGACCGATAAAAGCGGCTACTGCTTGGCCGATCCCCTTGACCAGCGTCTCCTTGTTCTTCACCTTACCCGCTTTGAAGTAGGCGCCTACTTCCTTTTCGAATTCATCCCGACGATCCAGCCAATCCGAAACGATGAGGCCTCTCATGGTGAGCCGTTTGGTGATAACGTTGAACAGATTCGATGGGCCGCGGCCCGGCGTCTCCGCGTTGTAACCTGAGATGCCGCCACAAGCGATGATCCGGCCGTGCACACGGAGAGCCGAGAGCGCCGCTTCGAGCGTTTCGCCTCCAACATTGTCGAAGTAGACATCGATCCCGTCCGGCGCCTCCCGATTCAATTGTTCGAGGATGGGACCGGCTTTGTAATTGAAGGCGTCATCAAAGCCACATTCTTCCCGCAGAAACCGGACCTTTTCCGTTGAACCCGCTGATCCGACAACACGGCACCCGCGCAATTTCGCAAGTTGCCCGGCCACATTGCCGACAGCGCCCGCAGCTCCCGAAATGAAAATGACGTCACCGGCTTTGACCTCCCCGACATTGAGTCCCACCCAGGCGGTCATGCCCGTCATGCCGAGGATACCAAGGTAAACCGAGAGTGGGTGAATCTCGCGGCTGACCGGCCGTAACTGCTTCGGCGAAGCAATGAAGTATTCCCGCCAGCCAGAGTTGGAGGCAACGGCATCACCCGGTTTGAATTCCTCGGCTCGCGACTCGATGACTTCGCCGACTGCGCCGCCGTCGAGCGGTTTACCCAATTCGAAAGGAGGCACATACGACTTTCCGG
>JBAVIH010000130.1:0-2069 GCA_049686695.1 Bryobacteraceae bacterium
CTGGTGCGGTGATCGAGAGTGTTTCGTCCCCGGACGGCAATAACCGGATCGCACGCGTGCATCGAGCGCGGGAGCTCGATGGGAATGCGGGTTTCGTCTGGTGCAATCAATACGGAAACCCAGCGAATGTCGCAGCTCACGAAGTGACGACCGGCCAGGAGATATGGGACCAGACGGATGGTAAAGTATCCGTTGTTGTGTGCGCCGTCGGCACCGGCGGAACGATCTGCGGTGTGGGCCGGGCACTGAAAGCCCGCGCCCCTGGCATCGAAATCATCGGAGTCGAACCAGTTGGCTCTACTATTTTTGGCGGAGTTTTCAAGCCGTATCTTAATGTCGGTGCTGGCCTGCCGGCTCCATCGCAGATCCTTTGGCAATTTGGCGACGTAATTGATAAGTACGTCAAGGTTCCGGACGCGATGTCGATCGCGACAGCACGGCGCTTCAACGATTCCGAGAAGGTCGGTGTTGGTGTCACATCCGGGATGGTGCTTGCGGTCGCAGAAAACATTGCCGAGCTGCGTCCCGACGATACTATTGTCGCGATCGCTCCGGACGACGCGACGTACTACCAGGACGAGCTGGAGATCCGTGCGAAATCGGGCAGTTGGTCCTCAGAAGTCTGTGATGCCAAGGTGTGGCACGCGACATTGCGAGCAGGCGCCACAAGTCCGGATTCCTGCTGGGGCTGACCGATTGCGCCATCAGACGCGGTCGACCGCGCCCGATTTGCTTGGTAAGCCGCAGCGGCGCCTCGTCATTGTCGCCGAGCCGGTTTTTACCTCGTGACTACTGCCCTAACCTAACAGACCTTTCCACCGCCGTGCCGTCGGGATACCGTTGGAGCGTTGGAGCTGCAGTCACGCTTCGCGATCATCCTTGTACACTTGTACACTTCGGTTGTTGTCGGGACCAACAGAAAGAATGGATCAACGGTCTTGGACCTGAATAACCATGGAGCGCTCATCTGTGCGGCCGCCGGAAGTGGTGATGCGGTTGGTTACTGTATACGATTGGCCCGCAACGCCGCCCGCAAGCCAGGCCGTGGCCCTGGTCGTGGTGTTCGAGTCGTCTGACGGTTGGAGTACGGGGTCGCTAACGAACCACGCGCTTGTCTCGATTTGGTCGCCAGCCAGCCACTTCGACCAATCGACGGAGTAGTCCAGGACGGCATCGGGATCTTTGATGAAAGTCGTCATGCGGCAATGCTCCGGTTTTCCGCGGGTACCGCGAGCGTTCGCTGCTCCACGGCGGGAACCAGGACGCGCCTCTCACGGGGGATGGCGACAACGCGGACCTCCGGGTCAGCAGCCACCGTCCGGACTTCCTTGCCGATGACAATCAGCCGGACGCCCGGAGTCCTGGTCAGGCGCCGCATTACAACCCCGAGCACGCCTTTGACTTGGGCTCCACCGGCGGCGATGCCCGCGAACCCGCGCACGGGGGCCAACTGTGCAAGCAGGACCGCACTTCCGGTCGCGGCGGCGGCCAGGGGGTGCACACGGGCCAACTGTGCGCGAACGGGGGCCGAACCACTGGCAGCCCCACGGAGCATCCGTAGTAGCGCCGGGCGCGCGGAGACCATCGCGGAACCTGCGGCCACGGCGCCCAGCGCCCGCGATGCCCGAATCGCGCCGGAAGTGGTCCCTGCCCCGGTTGCGATCGCCCGCCAACTCTCTACCCTCACCAGTCTGGCGGAGACAGGCGAGCTTCCGGATGCAATTCCAGCGAGGGACCGGATCCCCGCCAGTTGCACGCTGGCGGCGCCTCGACCCGAAGCCATGCCGGCCAGGGCGCGGGTCGAGTTGAAGAGAACCAGGAGCATGGTGCGGAAGCGGTGGGGCTACTCTTGTGCTGCCTACCGTTCCCACCAGCCCACTTCAAACTCGTAGGAAAGGCCGGTCGCCGCGTTGCCGGGAAACCACGCGTAGAGCGTAAGGGCCGAGTTCGGGCCGAGGATAATCGGCGGCAGGCAGCTAACCTTCCGGCCGGCACAAACTGCTTGCGCCGCCGTCAGGCCGGCGTAAGCGCCCGGATCGACCGGTCCGCAAACCAGGACGAGTTCGTCC
>JBAVIH010000131.1:0-4394 GCA_049686695.1 Bryobacteraceae bacterium
CGCGCGGCGGTTGGCAACCGCCGCGCAGGATGCCATCCTGCCCCACAGGTGAAGAGAGAGTGTATTGGAGATTTATATGAGAAGTGAATACGACTTTTCCCGGTCTCGCAAGAATCCCTACGTCAAGCAGCTCAAGCGCCAGGTCACCATCCGCCTCGACATCACGGCGGTGGACTACTTCAAGCAGATGGCGGCGGGTATGGGGATGCCTTACCAGAACCTCATCAACCTGTTCCTGCGCGACTGCGCAGCCAGGAAAAGCCGCCCGACGCTCAAATGGACCGCTTACGTACCGAAACGCCCGGCCGGCGCCGGGGATGAGCCGATTGCCGGGCGCCGGCGACGGCAATCGAGGGCAAGCTAAAGCAATCCCTACCGCAGGTGGGCTTCGGCCCAGGCGAGCATATCGCGCTGGGCGGCGGCATCGCCGGGGCGGGCTTCGATGTGCAGGAAGCGGACGTGGCGGGTGGCGGCGCGGCGGGCCAGCGAGCCGTCGTCGCGCGCGCGGAGATACCGGGAGAGCACCACGTTGTACGGCGATGCGGCCAGCGCCTGGTAATCCGCGGGATCGGTACACAGGTAAAACGCCTGGCTGCCGGGCTGCGGCAGCGAGCGCCGCTCGGCGGGAGCGTCCGCCGCCGAATCCGTGCCGGCGCCGCTGCCCAGCGCGATCAGCAGACCGCGATCGGGCGGCATCAGCGCATCGAGGAGTTTTTCGCGCTGCATGTCGAGCAGATCGAGCGCCGCGGCGACTTGCCCATCTTTCCAGCCGGGGTTCAGGGCTCGCAGGCTGTCTTCCGCGCCGGCGCGCGAGAACATCCGATTGGGATCCAGTTTGCCGCCGCCGATGGCGACCTCGCGGGCCGCGCCTTCGATCAGGTAGGCGGTCCCCCGCTGCGATTCCATGTGATCGAGGAGCACCTTGCGGGCGGTGTCCTCGTCGCCATCGAGCAGCACGTAACGCCGCGTGGAGCGGTGGTTGCGGACGATGCGAAAGCGCGCCTCACCCACCGCGAGTTCCTTGGGCCGGAACCAGGGCAGCCATCCCACCAGGGGCCCGGCGACGGAGAGGGCCACGAAATCGCGCCGCGAATACGGGTTCGCCATTTTCATTCGAAATTTCTTTCGCCCCGTTCCGGGGCTTACCGAACGCTCATCCCTTTCCCCAGGCTTGCGCCTGGGGCTACTGTCTTTCGCCCTCCGGGCTTTCCATTTCCTCGTCCCGGCGTTTCTTGTGCTTGACCTTGGGACGCGACGCCTTGGGCGGAATCACCGAGGCGGGCGGCACGCGCCCCACGCGCTCGCGGGCGATGGCCCGGACCTCCCTGGCGAGATCAAACTTCTTCGTCTTCTTCTTCGGGGCCAAGCATCCTCCGCAACGCCGCTATCAGCATGTCCGGACTGAAAGGCTTGTGCAGAAACTCGACGCGTCCCGGCGCGGCCTGCTGCAAGACACTCATATCCACAGGATACCCGCTGTTGACCACCACTCGCAGGCCCGGGTGGAAGGCGAGGAACTCGAGCGCCAGATCGTCGATGCCGGCATCGGCCATGCCCGCATCGAGCACCACGACGGCGAATCGCCCCGGGTTCCGCTTCAGGTGCTCCCAGGCCTTCGCCATGGTGCTCGCGGCGGTCGCGGCAAAGCCCAACCGGCGCACATACACGCTCATCAGTTTGAGAAGCGCGGCCTCGTCATCGACAATCAGGATCTCCTGCGGCATGTGATTCCAGGTGACGTAATTGTTATGATCGCCCTATGAAATTCTACACGGAGTATATAACTTTCAAGACTACCAAACACCGGGAGTATGTGAACATCACATCGCAGGTGGCGGCAGCGCTGACGAAGAGCGGCATCCAGGAAGGAATGATCCTGGTCTCCGCCATGCACATTACGGCGGGGGTGTGGGTCAACGACGCCGAAGACGGGTTGATTGCCGACATCGACGAGTGGCTGGAATCGCTGGCGCCCTTCCGCCAGGACTACCGCCATCACCGCACCGGCGAAACCAACGGGGATTCGCATCTGAAAAGCCTTTTGGTTCACCACCAGGTGATCGTGCCGGTGACCAGGGGCAAACTGGATTTCGGGCCGTGGCAACAGGTCTATTACGCCGAATTCGACGGCCGGCGCGCCAAGCGGCTGATCCTCAAAGTAATGGGCGAATAAGAATTCGCTGTAACCGAGCCGCGCGGCGCGAGTCTAAGTCGATGATGATACGCACACTGTTTTGCCTCCTATTGGGTGCGGCGCTGGCCTTGCCGGCGGAGTTACCGGTCACCCAGGTGGTGCTCTATAAGCACGGCGTGGGATTCTTCGAGCGCGCGGGCACGCTGGGGCCCGGCGAATCGGCGCGTCTGGATTTCGACGCGGTGGAGATGAACGACGTTTTGAAATCGCTGACGATCGCGGAGCGCGGCGGCGGCAGGATTTCCGGCCTGCGTTACGATTCGCTGGACCCGCTCAGCCACACACTGGCGCAGTTTCCGTTTCAGATCGGCGCCGCGCAACCGTTGAGCGGCATGCTCGACCAATTGAAGGGCTCGCGGATCGAGCTCAAATTCGGCGCGGAGACGGTGAGCGGCGTGATCGTCAATGCGCGCGAAATCCCGGCTGCGGCGAACCAGCCGGCGCGCGAGCAGTTGACGCTGCTGCTCGATTCGGGCGATCTGCGCAACCTGGACCTGGGCGCGGCCGCGTCGATCCGCTTCGCGGAGGCGCAACTGCAACAGCAGTTCAAGGACTACCTGGCGGCGCTGGCCACCGCGCGGTCAAAGGAGCGGCGCAGCGTGTATATCGATTCGACCGACGCCAAGGAGCGGCAGGTGACGGCCAGCTACATGGTTCCGGCGCCGGTATGGAAATCGAGCTACCGGCTGATCCTGCCGGAAACCGGCAAGCCGGTGCTGGAGGGCTGGGCCATCGTCGATAACACCACCGGCGAGGATTGGACCAAGGTGCGGCTTTCGCTGGTTTCGGGACGGCCGATTTCCTTCATCAGTCAGCTTTACGCGCCGCGCTACGTCGGCCGGCCCAGCGCGGAATTGCCGGAGGACGCCGCGGCACGGCCGGTGCTGCACTCGGGAGCATTCAGCAACACGGACGGCCAGCTCGAAGCGTTTTCCGCGAATGGCACGCAGCCGAATGGCGCCAGGAGTTTTACGTCGGATGGGGCGAACCTGCTCGACGCCGCCAAACAGGGCCACGGAATTACGGACCTCAAGCTTCAGGGTCGCGATGCCGCTGAACTGATGAAGATCATGCCGGGCATGGCTACGACGCCGGGCATGGGTCAGGGCATGTGGAGCAGCTACGCGCCCCAGTTCGCCAACGGACCGGCGGGCCAATCTCCGCCGGCCATGGCCAGCCCCAGTTCCATCGTCGCCGGAGCTTCCGCCGACGCGGTGGGCGAGCTGTTCGAATACCGCATCGGGCAGCCGGTGACCATCCGCAAGAACGAATCGGCCATGCTGCCATTCCTGCAAGACGCGATCGAGGCGCGGAAGCTGCTGATCTGGTCCGACCATTCCTCGGAGCATCCCACCAACGCCGCCGAACTGACCAACTCGACCGGCAAGACGCTGGATGGCGGCCCGATCACCGTGTACGACGGCGGCGTGTACGGGGGCGAAGCGCTGATGGAAACGCTCAAGGCCGGCGACAAGCGGCTGATCAGCTACGCGGTGGATCTGGGCACGCGCATCACCACGGCGTTCGACACCAAGCAGGCCGTGGTGCGCGAGGTTCACCTGAACCGCGGCGTCCTCTCGACCAAGTCCGCCACCGAAGAGATTGCCACCTACACCGTGCGGAACGTGGATCAGAAGGCTAAGACGCTGATCATCGAGCATGCGCTGCGCTCCGGCTACACGCTGCTGAATCAGAAGCCGATGGAGAAGACCGCGGCCAATTACCGTTTCGAGGTGGCGCTCGCGGCGGGGGCGACCAAGACTTTCCCGGTTTCCGAAGAATTCATCAACGACCGGGTTTTCGTGATCACCGACGTAACGCCGGATTTGCTGATGACTTACATCCGCAACCGCGACCTGAGCGAAGACGGGCGCAAGCAGCTTGGGCGGATCGCCGATCAGAAGCGGCAGATCGCCGACAACAACGCGGCCATCGACGACGTCCAGACCCGGGTGCAGGAGCTGGGCGCGGACGAGGACCGGCTGCGCAAAAACATTGGGAGCCTCCGCGGCGTGAGCGGCCAGGAGCAGCAGGTGCAGGACTACGCGCGGCAGCTCGGCGCGCAGGAGCAAAAGCTGACCGGCTTGCGCGACAGGCTGACGGAACTGCGCGCGAGAGCGGCCTCGTTAAAGCACGAGCTGGATGAGACGATCGCTGCGTCTGCGTTCTGAGCGGTAGGGATAGAGATAAAGAGGAACAC